>NZ_JACGVV010000024.1:0-71849 GCF_014077405.1 Colwellia sp. BRX10-9
AGAGCCAGAGCCAGAGCCAGAGCCAGAGCCAGAGCCAGCAGCTAAGGCTGGTTTCTTTGCTCGATTAAAGCAAGGACTCACTAAAACACGCCAAAATATTGGTGGTGGAATATTTACTTTATTCAGTGGCAAAAAAATTGATGACGAGTTATTTGAAGAACTTGAAACACATTTACTGTTAGCTGATGTGGGTATTGAAACGACCACAAAAATTATTAAATCACTTACAGAAAGTGCATCACGTAAACAGCTTAAAAATGCTGAAGCTTTGTATGATTTACTCAAAGAAGAGTTAAAGAAAATTATTGAGCCAGCAAGTGTGCCGTTAGAGATTAATAATGATTCAGGTCCTTTTGTTATCTTAATGGTCGGTGTTAATGGGGTTGGAAAAACCACCACTATTGGTAAATTAGCGAAAAAATTTCAAGCTGAAGGTAAATCGGTCATGCTAGCGGCCGGTGACACGTTTAGAGCAGCGGCGGTTGAGCAATTACAAGTGTGGGGCGAGCGCAACGATATTCCTGTTATTGCCCAGCATACTGGCGCAGACAGTGCTTCTGTTATTTTTGATGCGATTAGTGCCGCAAAAGCCCGTGGTGTTGATGTACTCATTGCCGATACGGCTGGCCGGCTGCAGAACAAAAGTCACTTAATGGATGAATTGAAAAAAGTTGTCCGTGTTATGAAAAAGATTGATGATAAAGCACCTCATGAAGTGATGTTAACTTTAGATGCAGGTACTGGACAGAATGCGTTAAGCCAAACAAAATTATTTAATGAAGCGGTTGGTTTGACGGGACTAACATTAACCAAGCTTGATGGTACGGCTAAAGGTGGTGTTGTGTTTGCTATTGCCGATAAAAATGCGATTCCTATCCGCTATTTAGGCGTCGGTGAAGGCATTGATGATTTACGTCCGTTTAACGGTGAAGATTTTATTGATGCATTATTCACCCAAGATAGCTAAGATTTACGGTATAGTTTTGATGCCCGACTACACTATGTGAATAATAACAAAAATAAGAGTATGGCCATTTTATGATCCACTTTAACAATGTCAGTAAAACCTATCCCGGTGGCTTTCTAGCACTTAAAAATGTTAGTTTTGAATTGGCTGCGGGGGAAATGGCATTTTTAACCGGACATTCAGGAGCGGGGAAAAGTACACTATTAAAGCTAATGAGCTTAATGGAAAAGCCGACCAGTGGTAAAATCCAAATTAACGGTAATGAAATATCAAATATAAAGTATAAAGATATTCCTTATGCTCGCCGAAAAATAGGAATGATTTTTCAAAACCATAATCTATTAATGGACAGAACTATTTTCGATAATGTTGCATTACCTTTAGTCATTGAAGGGTATAGCCACAAGGAAACCCGAAAACGCGTGGAAGCAGCGCTAGATAAAGTCCACTTGAGCGATAAATTACGTTGTTTTCCTAATATGTTGTCAGGTGGAGAGCAGCAGCGAGTTGGCATTGCTAGAGCATTAGTGAATAAACCATTAATCTTGCTTGCTGATGAGCCAACCGGAAACTTAGATCCTAAGCTTTCCTTGGATATTATTCGCTTGTTTGAAGAATTTAATGATTTTGGCGTTACCGTACTCATAGCTACGCATGATCTGGGGCTAATTGCTAGAATGAAATATAGAACGCTGACGCTTAAGCAAGGTTCAATGATCACCGATGGTATCGTTGAAGGTTTACAAGTTAGGCATGAAAACAATGAATAAACCTACCCGTTTTGGCCAACCTTCGCAGAAATTAAATTTTGCAGCAAAAATAACAGATAGATTAATTCGACATGTTCAACAAGCCGTAGGTAGTTTAGGCGATTTATGGCGTACTCCTTTCACCTCAATAATGACGGTTTTGGTTTTAGGTATCAGTTTAACCTTACCGGCTACGTTACATCTATTTGTCAAAAATGCTAAAGCCATCAGTGAACAGTGGGATACCGCCTCAGAAATCAGTTTGTTTTTGAAATTGTCAGTGACTGACAAAGCGGCACAAAACTTAGTTCATCGAATTGAACTTTATCCTGAGGTTGCCAAAGTTACTTACATCTCGGCAGAGCAGGCTTTACAAGAGTTTAAAACCTTATCTGGTTTTGGACAGGCGCTAGAATATTTAGATAAAAATCCCTTGCCAGCAACACTGTTAGTGACCCCAACAACGCGTGCTAGTCAAACACAGGCGGCTGGAGAGTTATTATTGAAGCTAGAAAAAGAACGAGAGGTTCAGCAAGGAAAATTAGACCTAGAATGGCTTTCTCGATTAGAAGCTATTGCTAAACTTATTGAAGATATCGTGGTAGGTATCGGTGCATTACTGTGTTTGTCTGTGGTGCTCATTATTGGCAACACTATACGCTTGGCTATTTTAAATCAAAAAGATGCGATTGCTGTGATGAAACTTGTCGGCGCGACGGATAGCTTTATTCAGCGTCCTTTTTTATATGCGGGCCTTTGGTATGGTATTTTGGGGGGTGTGGTCTCTTGGTTATGTGTGGCTCTGCTCGCTAAATATTTATCGGGAGCTCTCTCTGAATTAACCCATTTATATCAGAGTAACTTTATTATTAGTGGTTTAAGCTTTTCAGAAGCGATGACACTGATATTATTTGCCGTTATACTCGGTTTATCAGGAAGTTATATTTCAGTGCGTAAGCATATTCGTGCCATAGAGCCTACCGCTGATTAATAAAGCCGACTAAATGTCGATTTAAGTTCCACAGGCGATCATTTCGTCTGCCCATGACAGTGAGTCTTTATAAGCTTGAAAACAAAGTTCACTCTCTAAGGTAATTCTCTTAGCAATTTCTTCACCCTCTGCCCATAAGCCTTGTTCAATGTTTTTTACTAATGACAAGTAATCTCCAAGGTCACACTGCTCGCTTCTTAATGCCGATTTTATGCCTTGATGAATAGGTAATACACCTAATATATATTCTAATTCATGGTCTAAAATACCATCGATTAACGATAATATACCGGTGAGAAAAGCTTTAGGCGGATTTTCACTTTCAAAGCGGCAAAGGGCTATTTTTTCACAAAACTTAGCTCGTGCTAAAGAAAGACGCATAATTTCTGGATTTTTATCTGAGCTTAAATCTGACAGCGCAAGCAACGCAATAAATTTTTTCAGTTCAACTTGTCCTATATAAGCAAGAGCATGTTTTAACGAGGTTATTTCCTGGCTACTACCATAGGTAGGACTATTGATAAAACGCAGTAATTTATAGGTTAAGCCGGGGTCAACGGCAAAAATTTCACTGATTTTGTTAATGTTTAACTCTACTTGGCTTGCTTGGCTGATCAGTTCGAGGATGTTTTGTTTTGCCGTGGTAATTTTTCGCTGTTTTAGCATTTCTGGTTTTGCAAAAAAATAACCTTGAAAAAGTGTAAATCCCAGCATTTTTAATCGTTCAAATTGTTGTGAAGTTTCTACTTTTTCAGCTAATAGTGTTACGTTTAGTCCGGCAAGTTTTCTGACCAGCTTGCTAATTTCTAGAATAGAAAATTGTAGGACATCAATTTTGATAATGTCTATGATGGGGTAAAATGGTGCCCACTTTTCATCAAAATCAAAATCGTCTAAGGCTAATTTATAACCCTTCTCATGAAGTGACTGGCAAGCAGCTAATAGCTCAGGGGTTACCGGAACGTCTTCTAAAATTTCTAATACCACGTTTTTGGGATCAAGGAAGCTTGGGAAGTGAAAAATCAAGGTATCAGCATGAAAGTTAATATATGCGGGTAGATCACCAGTGACTTGCTCTATGCCTAAGCTTAAATGGTTATTAGTTAGTATGTTAGATGTTGCTTGGTTAGGATCAATATCAGGAAAACTGTTACTTTTACCATCGCGAAAAAGCAATTCATAGGCAACAACATTTTGTTTAATATCTAAGATGGGTTGACGAGCAACATATGAGTACAAATTATGACCCTCTAAAATTCATTTATAAGTTACTTAAATACAATTTATAAGTTACTTAAATACATAAAGTAATAGCCACATCCTTGTTAAATTACATCTTGACACAAAAGCTAAGTTATTGTTTTGTAAGTTTTAAGTGTTTTCTGATGCTTTTATGTTAACAAATGAACACAAAAAAAGCAGATAAATTTACTAGACTGAGTTGTTTCGTCTTGTGTTGTAAGGTAATGTGTGATGCGTTGCTCGCCTACACGGTCGATGTATGCTATTATAGCGAGCTAGAAAGTTAAAAATTATTTAAGAGTTATTAAAGAGCAATAAAGAGGGGTTTTTAAAATGAGTAAACCGATACAATCAATGGCGCTAACAGTTCCACGTAGCGGTAGTATTGAATCTTACATGCAGTCTGCTTATGGCATTCCTATGCTTACTGCACAGCGTGAGAATGAACTCGCCACTCGTTTATATTCAGAAAATGATTTACAAGCGGCACAAGAGCTTATTATGTCGCATTTACGTTTTGTTATTCATGTAGCAAAAGGTTATGCAGGTTATGGTTTACCTCAAGCTGATTTAATTCAAGAAGGTAACGTTGGTTTAATGAAAGCTGTTAAGCGTTTTAACCCGGAAGTGGGTGTACGCTTAGTGTCGTTTGCTGTTCATTGGATAAAAGCTGAGATTCATGAGTTTGTGTTACGTAATTGGCGTATTGTTAAAGTGGCAACAACCAAGGCACAACGTAAATTGTTTTTTAACCTTCGTAAAAACAAAAAACGTTTAGGTTGGTTCAGTAATGACGAAATTAATAATGTTGCAGAGACTCTAGGTGTTACGCCTAAAGATGTTTTAGAGATGGAATCTAGAATGAGTAATCAAGATCAGGCTTTTGAGCTGTCGTCTGACGATGTTGATAATTCTGCTGGTGGAGGTTACTCTCCAGCCTTATATCTTGAAGATCATCAGTCAGATCTCGCTGTTCAGGTTGAAGATGAAGATCACTCTTCTCATGCTAATAAGCGTTTATCTAATGCCTTGGTCATTCTTGATGAACGCAGCCAAGATATTATAAGAACCCGTTGGTTAACTGAAGATAAAACGACGTTACAAGATTTAGCTAACAAGTATCATATTTCTGCAGAGCGTGTCAGACAGTTAGAAAAAAATGCCCTTAATAAACTTAAAGGCTCAATGGCTGCTTAGTTATTGGATCATGTCTGTACCAACAAAAAAACCGATTTACGTCGGTTTTTTTATGTCTGCTTTTTGTAGACTTTCTCTTTTGAGCACTGATACTAGCTTGCTTATGTTAATCATTAACGGTCTTTTGTCCCTTTTTGGTAAACGTGCGCAACTCGTCAATTATAGTGTACAAAAAATAGACATATACTGTATTGATCTTATCAATTCAAATAAGGTACTAGCCAAGTGATATTAATTTGGTAGACTAACCGCTTAAAAATAATACTAATAACTAACTATGGAATCGCCTTGACGGAATTAAAGGCAAAGGAAGACATTCTGGCATTACGTCAGCTTCCCAAATTAAAGTCTCTACTTAAAAAGTATCGGCAGGTTAAAACCATGCAGTCGGGTTTGTTGCAGTTGTCTGAATTGGCAAGCACAGTTACCGATATGGCAGCCTTTTATGCTGAGCTTAAAACGGTGATTAAAACATTATTAATTACCGATAGTTTTCACATCACCCTGATCAATTCAAAAAATAATCTTGAGCTTGCTCATTGTCACAACCCCGAAGAAATTCGTTTACATGATCATTTAAAAGTTGCTGATTGGCGAAAATGCTTAACAGGTATGGTTTTTGAAAATGAAAAGCCGATGCATTGCTCTGCTAAAGAGCGTTTCGCATTAGCAAAATCAGGCGATATTTTTCTTTATGGTTCATCCTGTGTTGATTGGCTTGGTGTTCCGCTTAGACGTGGCAATCAGGTTATTGGTGTTCTGGCATTACAAAGTTACGATGATAAACTTTACTTTGATGAATATGATTGTCAGTTGCTTGAATTTATTGCCTTGCATTTAGTGACCGCTATTGATCGTGTACGTAGTCGTGAATTATTAGAAGAAAGTATTTTACTGCGTACTGAAACGCTAACCGAAATGAATAAGCAGTTACAAGTTGAAATTGCTGAGCGTAAGAAAGCGGTAAAAATGCATAAAGCCTTATTATCAATTTCAGAAATTACGGCTAATTCACAAGATATTGATTGCTTCTATCGAGCTATCCATCAAGAAATTAATACTCTATTACCCGCAAAGAACTTATATATTGCTCTGTTAGATACGGGTGATAACAAAGATAACTCTATCGTGACTTTTCCCTATTATGACGATGAAAATGTGCATACACCTTTGCCTCGAATGTTAGGTTTTGGGCTGACAGAATTAGCGATAAATGCTGTTGCACCGACATTGATCACCGAAGGTAAAGTCTTTTATTTATCTGAGCAAGGTGAAATAACGAGTGAACCGCTGACGATAGATTATCCTAAAAATAAGATGCCACAAGCATGGCTTGCTGCACCATTGATGGAAGATGGCAAGATATTCGGCATATTAGCTATTCAGCATTACCAAGATTCGCAAGCCTATCAACAGAGTGACCTAACCTTAATACGCTTTATTAGCCAGCACGTTGATACCGCTATCTTACGTAAGCGTTCGCAAGCAGAAATAAAAAAACACCATGAAAAATTAGAAAATACGGTTAATCAACGTACCCAAGAGCTACAAGCGAGTAATTTAAATTTGCGTATGCAAATTGATGAGAGACGAAAAGCAGAAGCGCAACTTTACTATGAAGCACACCATGACGGCCTAACAAAACTGCCCAATAGAGCGATGTTTTCAGACCGATTGAGCTACTCATTACGACATTTGAAGCGTCATCCCGATCAACGCTTTGCCGTGTTATTTATCGATTTAGATCGCTTTAAAATGATTAACGATACATTGGGACACCATGCTGGAGATGAGTTTCTTATTGAGATAGCACTAAGATTACAAGACTGTGTCAGAGATAATGATATTTTAGCGCGTTTAGGGGGAGATGAATTTGTTATTTTGCTTGATTCACTACAATGTCAAGATGATATTGAAGAAGTGGCCTCACGCATTATTACCGCTGTTGCCAAACCTTTCAGTTTAGGTGGTCATACACTTTACTCGAATGCCAGTATAGGTATTGCGCAATGTAGCAGTCATTATAAGGATTCTCATGAAATTTTACGTGATGCTGATGCCGCTATGTATCAAGCGAAAAACTTAGGTCGTGGTCGTTATGTCTTTTTTGATGAAAGCATGCGAGAACAACTTATGGCAAGTATGACTTTAGAGCAAGAATTACGCGTTGCCATTACCAAGAGTCAATTTGAACTGCATTATCAGCAAATATCCAACTTAACGTTAACAAATACCATTGGTTTTGAAGCTTTATTACGTTGGCAGCATCCAACTAAAGGCTTACTAACGCCAAGTGAATTTTTATATATGGCCGAAGAAACCGGCATGATATTAGACATCGAAGCTTGGGTTATTAAAGAAGTTAGTCAACAATTAAAAAGCTGGCAACAAAATACCGAGTATTTTAATGCTTTTATTGGTATTAACTTATCAGGACGTCACTTAGTTCAAGCGAATCAGCTCAATAAGCTGATCAAGCAAATTAAAGACGCAGGTATAGAGCCTCATCGTTTAATTCTTGAATTTAATGAATCTGCATTTGCTCAACAAAGTGAATTAGCCCTGAAGAACTTACGTCGATTAAAAGAATTTGGGGTTAAACTCGCTCTAGATGATTACGGCGCGGGTTCATCGTCATTAAATTTCTTACACAACTACCCGTTTGAATTTATCAAATTAGACAGAAGTTTTGTTCGTACGCTAAATACTAATAATAAAAATTTATCGTTAGTTAAGGCTTTGCATGATTTGGGCAGTAACTTTGGCTACCATTTAGTCGCTGAAGGAATCGAGTCAGAGGAAATGTTGAAAAAGTTACAGAACGCCGGTTGTGAATTTGGTCAGGGCTTTCATATTAGTCGACCGATAAAAATGCCACGTATAATAACCGAAAGTGAGGTTATAGTTAAAGTTAGCGCCTAATTTTTCGTCAACAATTAATTATATTTTACTAAAAAAACCTTCTATGCGTAATGCAATTCCGGGTGTGGTGGTGTAATTATCCTCTTTTGACCACTCTAAAAATGGTTCTACTTCAAAAAACAACCATTTTTCTAGTGCATTGAATCGATAACGATAACTCAGCGTATATCTGTCGGTAAAAAAACCATATTGACCATTACGCTCACCTTCAACTTGTAAACCAACAACGGAGGCCGTTGTTGAATCTAATTGATTTAATTGATAAAAGCCGTGTTTCCATCGAATGCCACTAAATGATTCAGAGCCGCGAATAGTATAATTGATCCTATATTGTGATTTTTCATTATATTGATAATTATATTCAAGAAATAACTTAGCTCCAAGACCGTCGCCTAAAAAGTAATAGGTTGAAGGTTCAACTTTAAAACCATGCTTTTCATTGAAGGTATACAACTTGCGCTTACGTATTTTTACAAAAATATCGCCGCCTGAAATTCCTAATCGAGTATCAACTAAGCTATCGCTCTTCTTTTTAACCACATAACGTAAGGCAGCGGCGAAGCTTTCTTCATTTATTTCTGGGCGAGTACCAATACCATCGAGGGGTAACTGGCCGTCTTCAACGTCATCTTCATCGGAAAGAATCAAGCTCATCTTATCTTTAAAGTGAGGTAACTTTACTTTTAATCGAAAACGAGAGTCAAGCTCCGCCAAATGACGTGCTTTGGGTATCCAGCCAAAACGTATTTTGGCTGTTGCTTTGGGTTCAATTTGTTGGCTATCTATATCGGTAAAAAAACTATCGAACCAAGTCGCTGATTGATAAACGGAATTAGCGATGGTGTCGTGTACCTCTTGCCCCCAGTCATCGGACACAAGTGTGGGTACAACATGCCTTTGTGGATGTTTGATAGGTTTTACTATTTGCTTTTCAGTGTCACTGTCCATGTTTTGATCTTGTTTAGCATTACTCTGAAAAGTAGTGAAAGTAATGCTGATCATCAACAAGCAACTCAGATAAATAAGGTGCTTTTTCTGCAAAGTTTGTCCTATCGCATTATTTTGTCTATCAAAGGATGATTTTTCATTTTAAAACTTTATAATGAATCCATTCTAAATAATAGGGGTTTATCATGGGAAATATGGGTATTTGGCAATTATTAATTGTTGCGGTTATTATAGTGTTGTTATTTGGCACAAAAAAATTACGTAATCTAGGTGGCGATTTAGGCTCTGCGGTTAAAGGTTTTAAAAATGCTATGACAGATAGTAACGCTAAAAAGGAAGAAGAAAGTGCAGAAAATATTGCTGATAAGTCTGTTACTACCGACACCGAAGATAAAGTAAAAACAAAAGAAAAAGATCAGGCGTAAGCGATGTTTGATATTGGCTTTTGGGAGCTGTCGCTGATTGCGATAATAGGTATGATCGTTTTAGGTCCAGAACGTTTACCTGTTGCTATTAGAACGGTGCGCGGTTGGATAAGTGGTGTTCGTAAATTTAGTGATAGTGTAAAAACCGAGCTTACCGAAGAATTACGCATACAAGAATTACATGCTAATTTGAAAAAAGCTGAACAAGCGGATATGAAAAATCTATCACCTGAGATTGCTGAATCATTAAAAACATTACAAGAAGCTGCTGAGATGGTCAATCGTCCTTATCAACTCGATAAAGAGCCTGAAAAAGTTGACTCACAAAGTATTGTCTCAGAAAATATTGGAAAAAATGATAAGGTGACTGAAGAAGCAGCAGTCACTGCTAACCTTTCATCTTCACAAGAAAATAAAAAGTAACACCATGAATCCATCTCCAGCAAGTAGTTATACTTTATTTGATCATTTACTCGAATTACGCAGCCGATTGTTGAACGTTGTGGTGGGCGTTTTGGTTGTCTTTTTAGGCTTATTCTATTTCGCTAATGAAATTTATGAATATGTTTCCAAACCCTTAATGGAAACCTTACCTGAAGGGGGGCAAATGATCGCAACCGATGTTGCCTCTTCTTTCTTTGCTCCTTTTAAATTAACCATGGTACTTTCTATTTTTATTGCCATGCCCTTTATTCTTTATCAAATTTGGGCCTTTGTTGCGCCTGGCTTATACAAGAATGAAAAACGCTTAGTTATTCCACTGATGTTCGGCAGCACCTTGCTATTTTATGGTGGTATTGCTTTTGTCTATTATGTGGTTTTCCCAATAATTTTTGCTTTTTTTACTTCTGTAGCTCCTGAAGGGGTAAATATTGCCACCGACATTACCAGTTATTTAGATTTTGTTCTAAAATTATTCTTTGCCTTTGGGATTGTTTTTGAAATACCCATTGTTATTATTTTACTGTGTTGGACCGGTTTTACCGATCCCGACAGTTTGCGTGCAAAAAGACCCTATGTTGTTGTTGGTGCGTTTGTGGTTGGCATGTTGTTAACACCGCCTGATATTATTTCACAAACATTATTGGCCGTACCCATGCTGTTATTATTTGAATTAGGCGTTTTTATAGCGTCTATTTACCAGAAAAAAAACGAATCTGAAGAAGCTTAGTTTGATGAAACTGGATAGCTAATGATCGATATTGGCGTTAATTTAACAAATACTCGTTTTGATAAAGACCGTGATGAATTAATCGCGCGGGCTAAATCTGCTGGTATCAGGGCTATGTTGGTTACCGGAACTAATATCTCTGAAAGTCATAAAGCTTTACAATTATCTGCACAATATCCTGATTATCTTTATACCACAGCGGGTATACATCCCCATGATGCCGATAATGTCAGTGATAACTATTTAGATGACATTCGATTATTAGCTAAAAATAAAGCGGTAAAAGCGATTGGTGAATGTGGTTTAGATTTTAACCGTAATTTTTCTACGCCAAAGCAACAAGAAAAAGTGTTTGCTGAACAAATATCATTAGCTGCAGAACTTCAATTACCACTTTTTTTACATCAACGGGATGCTTTCCCTGTCTGGTTTCAATTACTATCTCCTTACTTAACCGCTGTGCCCGCTATGGTTTCTCATTGCTTTACCGGTAATGAAAATGAGTTAAATCAATGCTTATCAGCTGGTATGTATATTGGTATTACCGGATGGGTGTGTGACGAACGTCGTGGAGAACCATTACAAGCGCTTATTCCATCAATCCCATTAGATAGGTTAATGATTGAAACAGATGCGCCATATTTAACACCTAGAAGCATTAAGCCTAAACCCAAAAGCAGTCGCAATGAACCAAGCTATTTACCTTACGTCATAGAAAAGCTCGCCCAATTGTACCAATGCCATAGCGACGACATTATTAATGCCACCAGTGAAAATGCGCGAAAAGTTTTCAACTTAGGTGAGCGTTAATGATCTCACTCTTTAATCGGTCAACTTCTTACCTTTTTATTGTTGCAATATTAGTGGTGATTTTATCGATAATTCAGTTAGTTGTGCAATTTTCATCGCTGACCTTATTGTTATTAATTATGGCTCTCTTTATGGCGTTGTTAGTCTTTTCACAAGAAAAAAACACTAAAAACGCTCTTGCTAGCAATGCAACAGATCAGCACGTTGAAAATGAAGTTCAAGATAACGATGAGCTTGAAAGTAAAGTACAAGAGCGTACTTTAGAGCTCAATATTGCTTTGCAAGAACTCGAAGAAGTTAATAAAGAGTTAGAAGAAAAGAATACGTTAGACGACCTTACCGGTTTGTATAACCGGAGATTTTATGATCAAAAAATACTCGCTGAATATCGACGTAGTCGCCGTAACTTAACGCCCTTGAGCTTAGTGATTCTTGACATCGATCATTTTAAAAAAGTAAATGATACTTATGGTCACTTAGCCGGTGATGAATGTTTAATCATAGTGGCTGCTTGCATTAAAAGTTGCTTGCGAAGAAGTGCAGACATCAGTTGTCGTTATGGCGGTGAAGAATTTTGTTTAATTTTGCCTGAAACCGATAGCCAAGGGGCATTAGCACTGGCTGAAGAATTAAGGGAAAGTATTGCTAGCTGTCAGGTTAGCTACAATAACACTATCATAAGTCTAACCATTAGCTGTGGTGTTAGCACTTATTTACAACAAAAAGATGTTCAAGCCGAGCATCTCTTTGCCGCAGCAGATCAAGCCTTATATCAAGCAAAACATAATGGCCGCAATCAAGTGAGACAACAAGACTTTGTCAAAGCTAGCGATAGTTAACCGCTAACTTATCAACTTTATTTATATAGGAAAATTTTATGAGTAACGCTTTTGGGCAATTTCCTGCCCGCAGAATGCGCCGCATGCGCCGTGATGATTTTTCGCGTCGTTTAATGTCAGAAAATCAATTAACCGTTAATGATTTAATTTACCCGGTCTTTGTTCTTGATGGTGAAAATCAGCGCGAAGCTATAGCGTCTATGCCTGGCGTCGAACGTAAAAGTATTGATTTATTATTAGAAGAAGCGCAAGAACTGGTTGATTTAGGTATTCCTGCCATTGCTATATTTCCTGTCACTCCAGCAAATAAAAAGTCATTAATGGCTGAAGAAGCCTATAACCCTGAAGGGTTAGCTCAACGTACTGTTCGTGCACTAAAAGCAAAGTTTCCTGAATTAGGGGTAATAACCGATGTTGCTCTTGACCCTTTTACGACCCATGGACAAGATGGCATTCTTGGCATAAAGGGTAAAGATGAGGGTTACGTATTAAATGACATTACCAAAGAAATTTTAGTTAAGCAGGCGTTGTCTCATGCTCAAGCGGGTGCCGATGTGGTTGCCCCTTCAGATATGATGGATGGTCGTGTTGGGGCAATTCGTCAAGAATTAGAAAAACATGGTTTTGTAAACACGCGAATTTTAGCTTATTCAGCAAAATATGCTTCTAATTATTATGGTCCTTTTCGTGATGCTGTTGGCTCTGCAAGTAACATTAAAGGCGGTAATAAATTCTCATATCAAATGGACCCAGCAAACAGTGATGAAGCATTACATGAAGTTGCTCAAGACATCGCCGAAGGTGCAGATATGGTCATGGTAAAACCGGGTATGCCTTATTTAGATATTGTGCGCCGAGTTAAAGATACCTTTCAAGTGCCAACATATGCTTATCAGGTGAGTGGCGAATATGCAATGCACATGGCAGCCATTCAAAATGGCTGGTTAGCTGAAAAACCCTGTGTTATGGAAGGTTTGCTGGCTTTTAAACGTGCGGGCGCCGATGGTATTTTAACTTACTTTGCTAAAAAAGTGGCTTACTGGTTAAAAGAACAATAATGTGATCGCCCGATCTTAAGGGGCTTATTGTAAAAATCTTAATTTGCAATGCTATAAGTAGATAGTAAAAATATATAGGCAAACGACTTATTCTATTAGCTGAGCTATTTTAGCTGGTAGAATGGCTTGTTTAATTTTACTAAATCGAGCATGAATGCCCAGTCACAAACAGTCATTATTTTCACTGCATAGTGCGGTGTTACTTTTCGCTATATCGGGTCTTTTTGCTAAGTGGCTAAATATGCCAGCCAGCCATATTGTTTTTGGTCGTGCTGCTTTTGCCGCGGCAACTATTGCGCTTTTTGTTTTACTGATAAGAAAGCAGTCTCTAAAAGTTGAAAAGTCACTACTATTGCCACTTGCTTTTACTGGTTTGGTTTTAGCTTTTCATTGGGGCAGTTTCTTTTATGCTATTCAGGTATCAAGTGTCGCAATTGGCTTGATCACTTTTGCAACTTTCCCTGTTTTTGTTAGTTTCCTCGAACCTATGTTGTTTAAAGAAAAATTCCATTATAAGGCGTTATTGCAGGCTTTACTCACGGTTGTTGGTATCTTATTTATTCTACCACTTGACCATTTAAGTGCAGGGGATATCGATGGTGTTATATGGGGAATGACATCGGCGATGAGTTTTGCTTTGTTAACACTGTTAAATCGAAAGTTTGTTGCCAAAACATCGGCTAAAAAAGTGGCCTTCTATCAAAACGCTTGTGCCACGGTATGTTTATTACCCTTAATGTTTTTATATCCGATCACCATATCTTACCAACAGTTGTCGGTATTAATTATTTTAGGTGTTCTTTTCACGGCAGTTGCTCATACATTATTTAATCATTCTCTAAAGGTGGTTAAAGCGCAAACAGCAAGTATCGCAGTAAGTTTAGAGCCTATCTACGGTTCTATAGCCGCGTATTTTCTTTTAGGTGAACAAATAACGTTCATGATGGTGATTGGTGGCAGTATTGTTATTTTTACCAATCTTTGGGCATCTAAAACTAATAGCTAATGATCATTAAATATTGATATTTAAGTGTGTTATTGAGTTTTCCATAGCCGATATTAAACGATAAATGAAGGGTTATTTAAGAGCTTCTTGAGTCTCACAAAAGATGTTAAGTGATAAATGAAGCGTTGTTAAATGGGCACTTTCTTGGAGCAGTTCGTCAGCGATGAGTGGGTGTGCAGCAAGCCAAGTCGTTGGTAAACATAAATTGATAATATCATCACCCGTACTTTTAATAATAGCGGTTTGATAATCGGGCAAAGCATCATCTTTGCGGCGTCGACATAAAATGATGGCTAAACGTAAAATAACTAACAGGTAGCTTGCTTGCTGAAAATTTACTGCCGTTTGATTTTCTAGTAAATCGACATCAATATTACCTTTGTGTAACCGGACTAAGGTGACGAGTAATTGTCGTTCAATTTGATTAAATCCTGGTAAATCAGCGTGTTGTAATATGTAGGCACCATGATGCTGATGCTGCTTAAACTCTAATAACAAACCAATTTCATGTAATTCACAGGCAGCATTCAATAATGCTAAGCTGTTTTCTTCATCTAATGACCAAGTTTCCTTATAGGTGTGAAATAAACTTGTCGCTTGTCTTTGAATTCGTACGGAATGTTGATTATCAATATGAAATTTTTCAGTGAGAGAATTAATCGTACTCTGACGGATACTCATATCTACCCTTTTAGGCAGCATGCTGTAAAGTAAACCTTCACGTAAAGCACCACTTGATAACTGAATGTTCTCAATGTTGAAGCTTTCAATGACGGCAATTAAAATAGCGACGCCACTGGCTATAACGGGCGATCTTTCCTGGCTGAGTCCAGCAATCTTAATTTCACTGATGGTTTTACATTGTATTAACTGTTGTTGAATAGTCTGTAAGAAAAGCAGATTAACACCAGTACTCTTATGGTTAAATTGTTGCATTTCGGTCAGGGCTTGCATGGTGCCAGAGCCACTTAACACTAACTTCCAACCCGTTTCTTTAAAACGCTCAACCAAAGGAAATATTACTTTTTTTGCTGCAGCTATAGCAAGAGCAAAATTTTCAGCCGTTAATTTATTATCCGAGAAATAACGGCTATTAAAAGTGACACAGCCAATATCTAAGCTTTCGACTTGCTTAGTTACAAAACCATCACCTAAAATAAGCTCAGTACTTGCGCCGCCAATATCAATAACAAAGCGTTGTTTAGCACCACAACTGGTATGTGCCACCCCTAAATAAATATTTTTGGCTTCTTGTTTGCCACTGAGTAGCTTTATTTTTTGTCCCAAAATTTTATTAGCTTGTGTTAAAAACTCTTCACGATTTTTAGCAAGACGCAGGGTTGCTGTCGCGACAATACGGACGTTTTTTTGAGGAATATCTTGCAGCCGTTCAGCGAAAAAGCTTAAGCATTCAAGGCCTCGAGCAATCGCGGCTTGGCTGAGTTGGTTGTCTGAATTTAAACCGGAGGCTAAACGAACTTTACGTTTAACTTTATCAACCACCTGAACGCTATTAGCTAGCTGTCGGGTGATCAACATATGAAAGCTGTTTGAACCTAAATCGATCACCGCATAAAGAGGTGTGGAAATCTCAGTATGGGTGATCGTCATAGTCGTCTAGTGGCGACGCTGGTTGTTGCCACCCGTTCTGCCACGATTTTGTCCACCATTTTGAGGCTTATGGCGACGAGGACGAGGCTTAGGAGTAGGAAAATCAGTTAATAATGCATCTTGATTATATTTACTTACCGGTAAGGCATGTTCAATATAGGTTTCGATAGGAGGTAAGTTAAAAACATAGCCTTCACATGCGAAACTAATTGCATGACCTGTTGCACCAGCACGGCCAGTACGGCCTATACGATGTACATAATCTTCACAATCATCTGGTAAATCATAATTAAATACATGACTTACGCTAGGAATATGTAAACCGCGTGCGGCTACATCAGTGGCAACTAAGATATCTAGTTCACCGGCACTAAATTGCTCAAGAATCTTTAAACGTTTCTTCTGAGGTACATCGCCAGTTAATAAACCAACGCGGATGTTATCAATTTCTAAATGTGAATAAACTTTTTCACAAACATGCTTAGTATTGGCAAAGATGATCGCTTTTTCAGGCCATTCTTCTTCAATTAATGTTTGTAACAAAGCCATTTTATCTTCGTTAGAAGGATAAAATAATTCTTCAGAAATTCGAGTGTTTGTTTTTTGTTCTGGCGCGATTTCAACACTTTCTGGCTCATTCATGTGTTCAAATGCAAGTTCTTTTACACGAAAAGATAAGGTTGCTGAAAATAACATGCTTAAACGTGCTGTAGCGGCAGGCATACGATTAAACATATATCTGATATCTTTAATGAAGCCTAGATCAAACATACGATCGGCTTCATCAAGCACAACAACTTCGATATTGTTTAGGTTATAAATACCTTGTTTCATATAATCGAGCAAACGACCACAGGTACCAATAAGAATATCTACACCAGCTTCAAGCTCTAAGCGTTGGCTTTCATAGCCTTCACCACCATAAACTACGCCTAAGCGTAAGCCAGTGCTTTTTGCCATTTCTTTAGCATCACGGTGAATTTGTACGGCTAATTCACGTGTTGGTGCCATGATTAAGGCACGAGGTTGATTATGCTTTGGATCTGGTTTTTGTAATAAGTGATGAAAGGTTGCAGCTAAAAAGGCGATTGTTTTACCTTCGCCTGTTTGTGCTTGGCCTGCAATATCAGTACCTTTCAATAAAATGGGTAAAGATTGCTCTTGAATTGAAGTGCAATACTCAAAGCCCATAGCGTCAAGACCTGCGACAACTTTAGTGTCGAGGTTAAGTTCTGAGAACTTAGTTTCAGTTAAGTGTGTTTTATTCATGCGCACAGCTTAACAGGTTATATAGTTAATAAAAAACGGTATCGAGTAAATGTATTCATAAATACTCAATTAATGTTAGAAATAGCCAACAGTTATAAGATCAAAGTTGGTAATTCATAATGATGGCGTTATAATCCCCACCAATTGGCAAAATGCCACCATTTAACGGAGATAGAAATGAGCGATAGAATTGTTCAGTTAACAGACGACAGTTTTGATACTGACGTAATTACCGCCTCAGGCCTTATATTAGTCGATTTTTGGGCTGAATGGTGTGGTCCTTGTAAAATGATCGCACCTTTATTAAATGACATTGCAGAAGAATATGCAGGTCAAGTAACTGTTGGTAAATTAAATATCGATCAAAACTCAATTACTCCACCTAAATACGGTATTCGTGGTATTCCTACGTTATTGTTATTTAAAGATGGCGCAGTCGCTGATACTAAGGTTGGCGCTTTATCTAAAACTCAATTAAAAGAGTTTATTGATAATAATTTATAAGTTTTCATAAAAAGGTTCGTATTTACGAGCCTTTTTTGTATATATTAGCTTATTAATTAAAGAAGAAAGCCATAGATCAAATTTTGATCCTTTACCTGATTAAATTTTAGTGCTAAATTTAGCTTTCTAATGAACCACATTTCAAACCAAACTCCAATTTCAATGATGCCAACAGGCAAACTCACTTCAATATAAATAGTTAAAGAACCCCACTATGAACCTGATCGAACTTAAAGAAAAACCAATAAGCGAACTTGTCGAGCTTGCCGCATCTATGAAGCTTGATAATTTAGGCCGCAATCGTAAACAAGACATAATTTTTGCTATATTAAATGCTCATGCCGAAAACGATAATGATATTTTTGGTGGCGGTGTTCTAGAAATTTTACAAGACGGCTTTGGTTTTTTGCGTTCTTCAGATTCCTCATATTTAGCAGGACCTGATGATATTTATGTTTCACCGAGTCAAATTCGCCGTTTCAGTATGCGAACGGGTGATACTATTCACGGAAAAATCCGTCCACCTAAAAAAGGTGAACGTTATTTCGCGTTATTAAAAGTAGCAGAAGTTAATTTCGACAAGCCAGAAAATGTTCGCAACAAAATACTCTTTGAAAATTTAACCCCAATCCATCCTGATGAACGTTTAATCATGGAACGTGGTAATGGTTCAACTGAAGATATTACCGCACGTGTTTTAGATTTGGCTTCTCCAATTGGTAAAGGGCAACGTGGTTTAATTGTTGCTCCACCAAAAGCGGGTAAAACATTATTACTTCAAAACATTGCGCAAAGTATTGCTCATAACCATCCTGATGCCGAGTTAATGGTATTGCTTATCGATGAACGTCCGGAAGAAGTGACAGAGATGCAGCGCTTGGTAAAAGGCGAAGTCATTGCATCAACGTTCGATGAACCAGCAAACCGCCATGTACAAGTAGCTGAAATGGTTATTGAAAAGGCTAAGCGTTTAGTTGAGCATAAAAAAGATGTTGTTATTCTACTTGACTCAATTACACGTTTAGCTCGAGCTTATAACACGGTTATTCCATCATCTGGTAAAATTCTTACCGGTGGTGTTGACGCCAATGCTTTACACCGTCCAAAACGCTTTTTTGGTGCCGCGCGTAATATTGAGCACGGTGGTAGTTTAACGATTATCGCGACAGCTCTAGTAGAAACCGGCTCTAAAATGGACGAAGTTATTTACGAAGAGTTTAAAGGTACCGGTAACATGGAATTACACCTTTCTCGTAAAGTGTCTGAAAAGCGTGTTTTCCCAGCGATTAATATTAATCGTAGTGGTACTCGTCGTGAAGAATTGATCACTAAACCTGCAGAATTACAGAAAATGTGGATTTTACGTAAAATTGTTCATGAAATGGACGAAGTTGGTGCAATTGAATTCCTCATCGACAAACTAGCAATGACTAAAACGAATAACGAATTTTTTGATTCTATGAAACGTAAATAGTTTATTGGTCGCTTATTCACATCCGTGTGATTGCGACATACCGTACATCCTGTACATAAACGCCAGTGTTAGCAATAACAGCTGGCGTTTTTGCTTAAAACACTGTCAAACTATTAAGCGGATGAGTGATTTAAATTTATGAAATATAGTGACTTAAGAGACTTTATAAAACAGTTGGAAAAAATAGGCCAGCTCAAGCGTATTTCCCAGCCTATTTCTACAGATTTAACGATGACCGAAATCAGTGACCGTACGCTACGTGCTGAGGGGCCAGCGTTATTATTTGAAAACCCCGTCGACAAAAATGGTGTACCACATGGCATGCCAGTACTAACTAATTTATTTGGTACGCCTGATCGTGTTGCCTTGGCTATGGGACAACCTGATGTGCGTGCTTTACGTGATGTTGGTAAATTACTTGCCATGTTAAAAGAGCCTGAACCTCCTAAAGGTTTTCGAGACGCGATAAGTAAAATCCCGGTTTATAAGCAAGTCTTAAATATGCCGGTAAAAATGATTAAAAAGCCGTTGTGTCAGCAAGTTATTATTGAGGGTGCCGATGTAGATTTAAATAAACTACCTATTCAAAAATGTTGGCCAGGTGATGTTGCTCCTTTAATTACTTGGGGGTTAACGGTTACACGAGGTCCCCATAAAGAACGTCAAAATTTAGGTATTTATCGACAGCAATTAATCAGTAAAAATAAAATTATTATGCGTTGGTTATCACATCGTGGTGGTGCATTAGATTTTCAAGAATTTAAGCAAACCAATCCAGGTGAAAAATACCCTATTTCTGTTGCTTTAGGTGCAGATCCTGCCACTATTTTAGGCGCGGTAACGCCTGTTCCTGATACTTTATCAGAGTACGCTTTTGCTGGATTACTACGTGGTGCTAAAACAGAAGTGGCAAAATGTATTAGTAACGATTTAGAAGTACCGGCGACGGCTGAGATTATTTTAGAAGGTTATCTAGACCCCGCTGAAGTTGCTCCAGAAGGACCATACGGCGATCATACCGGTTACTATAATGAAGTTGATAACTTCCCTGTGATGACGGTAACCCATATTACTCATCGTAAAGACCCCATTTATCACAGTACTTATACTGGCCGTCCACCGGATGAACCCGCCATTTTAGGTGTGGCATTAAATGAAGTGTTTGTGCCTATTTTACAGAAACAATTTCCTGAAATTCAGGATTTCTATTTACCACCCGAAGGATGTTCATATCGTTTGGCGATTGTTACTATTAAAAAGCAATATGCCGGACATGCAAAACGCGTAATGATGGGTGTTTGGTCTTTCCTACGTCAATTTATGTATACTAAGTTCGTTATTGTTTGTGATGATGATATTAATGCTCGTGATTGGAAAGATGTAATTTGGGCAATGACCACGCGGATGGATCCAAGTCGAGATACAGTATTAATTGAAAACACACCGATTGATTATTTAGACTTTGCATCTCCTGTGTCTGGTTTAGGTTCAAAAATGGGTATGGATGCAACAAATAAATGGCCAGGTGAAACAAATCGCGAATGGGGTGAACCTATCGTGATGACCGAAGAAGTTAAAACAGATGTTGATAATATTTGGGATGAACTTAATATATTTCCAACAACTGATAAAAAGAATTAGTAACTGTTATCCTGAACATGTTTTAGGATCTGAATAATGAAAGGTTTAAATAAATGAATAAAATTAAGTGTCAGGTAGAATCATTAACATCTCTGACAGAGTTTGTTTATAAAGTGCTATTAAAGCCAAGTGAGCAAATCGATTTTCAAGCCGGCCAATACTTAAATTTTGTGATGAGTGAGGATGATAAACGTCCTTTCTCTATTGCCAGTGCACCCAATGCTGAATTAATTGAACTACAAATTGGTGCTTCAGGTGCTGACAGTTACCCAATGCAAGTTATTGAACATATTAAAGCCAATAATACCGTTACTGTAGAAATGCCACTAGGCAATGCGCAGCTGCGCAGTGAAAGCGAACGTCCGCTTTTACTTTTGGCGGGTGGTACAGGGTTTTCTTATATAAAATCTATGTATGAATTGTTAGCGTCACAAAGGTCATCGCGAAAGATTACTGTTTATTGGGGTTTGCGTGATCAAAGTGCTTGTTATGAACTAGAAAAAACAGCTAAAATTATTGCAGGTCTAGAAAATGGTACTTTTCACCCGGTGGTAGAGAACCCTGATGACAATTGGCAAGGTCAAGTTGGCATGGTTCACCACGTTGTGATGAAAGATATTAAAAATTTAGCCGATTATGATATTTATTTGGCCGGACGTTTTGATATGGTAGGCGCAGTTCGCACCGACTTTTTAGCGCAAGGAGCCTTAGTTGAACATATGTTTGCTGATGCTTTTGCCTATATTTAATATTAGATAAAGTTTTTAAATGAATAACCGATAAAGCCATCATACCGATGGCTTTTATTATTGAAGAGTAAAATTAATGAGTAAAAATAAACAGGGTCAAGTATTGCAAAATACTTTAGCAACAGACTTAGGACGAGGGAAAATCAAAGATAATTTTTTCGCGGCTCTTGTCACATCGAAAGTTTATAAACTGCAGGTGGTGCAGGCTAAAAAAGGTAAAGGTTCATTCAAACGTAGCAACAAACATCAAGGTAGAGAACCTTATTTAATGAATGCTTAGTACGTTAGTATTTATTAAATAGGGCTTTGTGAAGATAGTCATCATGGCGTAGGTGCCGATGACTATTTTATTTTTTATAATGACTGACTAGATTAAGTGGCTATTTATTCGCGATTCTATTGATACTTAAACCATCAATTAAAAAGCCATGACTCGCTAACCAAGTTGATGCATCTTTAGCATTGGTAAACACTTGCCGTTCATAAGACGCATCAGTATGGGGTATTAGCCTTTCTAATTGCATTTCTTTGGCTGCGCTCTTTGTGTAAATATGACAATCTTTGCTGCAACCATTGTCCTTGAACCACTGGCAATGTTCTTCAATATGTTTATCAATTGCAGGAACACCTAACTCCCAATCCTCAAAAGAAGAAACAATAGCCCAAGGACTACCTTTAAGCGGGCTCGCTTTAGCACGAAACTCTTTAACATAAGCAATAATAGCTTCTTCGTTCCAAGTGCCAGAAAACCATTGCACAACAACATTGCCACGAACTTCAATTTTCCATTCTCCGTGAATGCTAAACATAATAGGCCTCTTTTATTTGCTTTTGATATAATGTGCTTAAGCTGAAAATATTTTTAGATTGAGTCTTTTAATATACTTTGTGGGCTAGCAACAAATATTTGATAGGGTAAAGGCTCAGCCAGTAAACTTTCGTCAACAGTAAACTCAACGAAGCCACTTTTAGTAAAAAAGTGAGTGAGATCATCTATCGCCACTTTTTCAGTTTGCAAATCAGCCGCTTGATAATAAGCTTTAATACCTTCATCCTCACATTCATCGGCATCAACAAAGAGATGCATTGGCATACTTAAGACCGTAATAGATTGAGCCTTTTGATGATGTTTAACAATTTCTTTAAGCAGGTATTGCCCAATCGCTTGTTTACGATATTGTGGCAGAACACTGATCGCTTCAAGTAAAATATGTGTTTTAGCTTTTTTGGTCTCAGCAGTAATGCTTAATTGTTCACATAAGCCTTGTTCAAGGTTTTGGCCTTTAAAATAAAGGTTAAGTGGAATTTCCCAGTCAGTATCTTCGTTGGCTAATAAAGTATAAGAGCCAACAGCATCACGGTGTTTATTGAGGGTGATTAGCTCAATTTCAGCTTTAGCAATAATATCGCCTTGCTCGTTTTTTACATTGATTTCTTGGCATAATTGCCAATCAAAAGCACCGGCAATTTCAGGTTTTCTAAAGTCGACTGTTAAATTCATTTTTGTTCGTTTCCGTTATTTATAACTAAGGTATTATTCTTAAAGCTGCCAATTTGACCTAAAGCTTTATTTAATACTTGATTGGCTTTTTTATATTCGCCTTGCTGCTCTAATACTTGAGAAAAATTCAGCAGATCAATAACATCATATTGTGTACCTGCTAAATTAATTAGGCTATTAAAGGCTTTTTCTGCCATCGGCAGTTGTTGAGATTTTGCGGCTAAATTAGCTAAACAACTTAACCATTTTCCGCTGTGAGGATCATTATGTAACTGTTTTTGAACGGCACTGATTAATTCATCAGTCGCCGAAATAGGTAGCTGGCGAATATTCTTTAAAAAAGTATCGTCTGCGCCTTTTTTAATCACGGGTAATAATATTTTATTGAGTGGTTCAGTGATCTTGTGCTCGGCTAATACTTGACAATAAGCCCAGAGAATAACTTCATTATGTTTTAATTTTCGAGTAAGTTTGTGCCACCGCTGTGCCAATGAATCGTTATTTTCTTTGCGTATTGTTTCATTAAAAGCACCATAGAAAGCGCTTGCTTCCCATAATGCTATTTTTTCATTCGTAATGGTTTTTTGTTTACGGGCTGAAACAAGTTGCTCTATTACATAATCAAAACGTTTTTCTTGCAAGCTTAAGATGATCTCTAAGCTTAATAACCTTGCATCATGACCAATTTGTTTGTGATGTTTATCAATAATACTCCGTGCCTGTGCAAAGTCTTCCTGAGAGATTAATAACTTAATCGTCACGAGTACTGATTCTAAACCAGAGCCTTTAACGCTATTGTCTTCTTGTGCTAATAAAGCTAAGTAGTGATTAGTGTTTGATCGCAGCGATTGTTTCGACGATGCTGCAGCAGCCAATAGATAAGACGTATGTGTAAATCTTGAGGGTTCAGCCGCTTTAGCAAACAAATGCTCTGCTTGTTGGTTGTCTTCAAGAATAAAAGCAGCAATGCCGCGATTAAAGTCCCTTAAACCTCGACGGCGATTAGCAAAAGCAATTTTGTTCCAGCCGCCAAAACCCAAACGTAGACTGCCACGCACAAGTGTCATCGATAACCCTAAGGCGATAAATAATAGCGTTAACATAATACATGCCATTACTACGGTTGATTCTATGGTTAAATCGCCCATCGCAATTAAGATATAACCTTTTTCATTTATTAGTAGTGGGCTAATAGCAACCGCAGCAAAAAATATTAATATCCACAGTATTAATTTTTTCATTATAAGGCCTCATTCGTGCTGTTAGGCTGCACTTTTGACTCTTGTGGTGCAACTTCTTCAGGTGGTGTTTGAGATGAGCCATTTAGGGCTTTTTCTTTGCCCTCGGGTAATTTATCAGGCATTACTTGAGGCGTTAATTGTTCAAGTGTTGGTTTTAAAGGCGTTTCTGCTAGCACTTTACTCATCGCTTTTAGCGATAAAAGCGTACTGGGGTAATCATAAGTGATTATCTTACCTTTTAGTTTTTGAATAGCTTGATAAAAGCTTTGATTTTCAACTTTTTGCATATCAAAGTATTCTGTTAACCATAGTTGAATGTCATTTAAGGTTTGATTATAAATCTTCTGTTTTTTCTCTGTCACTGCCCACTGAGCTAATTGTAGCTTTAAGCTAAGGTTCTCAATAAGGTTTTGTTGATGTTGTGGCGACATTAATGGTTTTACATTACCACTACTTCTGCGGACAGTAATAAAATCTGCAAGAATTTTTTGCCATGTTTTAGCGAGGTTTTCTCGCCAATCATTGGTGCTTTCAGATAATGTGAAATCACTGCTCTTGTTGTCATTATCTGGAATTTTAACCATAGCCAAGGGTAAGTTTGCCAGTTGATGACTCATCGCCATTAAGGTCATAACGGTTTCTTCGTTGTCTACAACAGGTATTAATGTTAACTGTGCGATGTCTTGACGAATTAATTGACGAATAGGTAAAAACTGCGGATCTTTAAGTTCTTTGAGACGCATATCCGCATCTTGTAACAAGCCAATTGCAGCTCTTGTATCTTGCTCTAGCCACATCGTGCGAGTGGCAATACGAATAAGGTACTCTGCTTCGTGTAATAACCAATCACTGGGTTGATTTTGTGATAATCGTTCAACAGTCTTTTCAAGTTGAGCGATTTTAACTTGGCTGTCTGTTGTTATTGTTGCAATCTCACGGTTTAAGCGCTGTGAAAACATGGTTTGTTGCTGAGCAAATAACTGCTTAACTTTTTGCTCACTACTGGCCAAACTTTGTTGGGTTTTTTGCTCACTAGTGGCTAAAATTTGCTGAGTTTGTTGTAAAAACTCTGCTTTGCTCTGTGCTTGTTGCTGTATATCCCAGTAATATAAACCGCCGACACCAACACTTGCTGCTAAAGCTATGATTAAGGAAACTACAGCAGTCTTAGATAATTTTTGTTTATTCATCTTTGTATCATTTGCCACCGGTGATTTAGCTTTTTTTTCCGAGGTTTTAATGGCTGGTTTTTTCTCGTTAACCACAGCTGAGGCTTTATTTTTTTCAGGGGACTTCTGTTCTTCACTCGAGGATGCTGTTGTCGCTGACGCTAGTGAAATAGAAGTTGAAAAACCTTGCTCTGACTTTTCGTCAGTCGCTTTTGTTTCTGAAGTATTTGACTCGTTTAGCTTTTTATCAGTCATTATTTTTTCCATATGAAGTGATTGCACTAAGCATGGCTTGATCATTAGCACCGTTAGCATTAATGATATTGAGTAATCCTAGTTGTTTCGCTTGTTCGGCAATGCGCTCACTAGCGACAATCCATAAACAAGTAGTTTGCCAATAACTCTCTGAATGCTTTATTAAGTGTACTATGCTTTCTAGCAAAGCGTTACTGGTTATGACAATACAATTTATTCGCTGATTTCGCCATTGTTGAACCTGTTTTTGCGTGACGGGAAGCCAGACTTTTTTATAGCTTTCTAAATAGTGAACTTTGGCGCCTCGCAAGGTGAGTTGCTGGGCAATATGCTCTCGACCACCGTCACCACGAACAATAATAATGGTTTCGCCACTGATTGTTTTTTCATCAAGTATATTAAGTGTTAATAAACCTTCGCTGGTATGAAGTTCAGGGGAAACAGCACTAAGCCCTTTTGCTTTTAAAGCGTTTAGTGTTGCGCTACCGATAGCAATAATGCGTTTTTGTTGCCATTGAGAAAAATCAACAGCGCAATGAGCAAACTCAACCGCAGCGACACTAACAAAAATAACAATGGCTTGCGGATATTGTTTGATGAGCTTTTTAGTGGTGATTTTACAAGCAAGTGATTGATAGTCAAAGAACGGTTGGCAGTGACTGTCAATGCCGATACTTTTTAACTGTTGCGCTAAAGCACGTCCTACTTTTTCAGGACGTGTGATTAAAACGTGTGTGTTACTGTTGTGCATAAACCTGACGCAATATTCTATCAGCGCCTTTTTCAAGGAGTTGCTCAGCCAGTGTATTACCTAGTTGTTCAGCATTTTTACTATCACCAGTTATTTCACTGGTCAGTATTTCACTACCGTCAGTTGCGCCCACTAAACCACGTAAAAAAACTTGACCATTGTTTTGAATAACAGCGTAGCTCCCAATAGGGACCTGGCAACCACCTTCTAAAGCCCGGTTCATCGCTCGTTCTGCTAACACTCGAATACGGGTAGTTTCACAACCTAATGGCGCAAGTAAAGCTTTAAGGGTTTCATCGTTCGTTCTACATTCAATTCCGACAGCACCTTGTCCGTTTGCTGGCAACATGACCTCAGGTTCAATAAACTCTTGAATTCGCTCAGGCATCGCTAAACGTATTAATCCGGCTGCGGCAAGTATAATGGCATCATATTCGCCATTATCTAATTTTTTTAAACGGGTATTTACGTTACCGCGCAAATCACGAATGTCTAAATCTGGGCGCATGGCTTTAATTTGGCATTGACGACGTAAACTTGAGGTACCAACAACAGCACCCTGTGGCAGTTCGGCTAAACTGTTAATGGTGTTGGAGACGAAGGCATCACGAGGGTCTTCACGAGGACAAATTACTTCTAAGCCTAGCCCTTCAGGAAATTCTACGGGGACATCTTTCATTGAATGAACCGCGATGTCAGCACGGTCTTCTAACATGGCAACTTCGAGTTCTTTAACAAATAAACCTTTACCACCGACTTTAGCTAAAGGTGTATCTAAAATAATATCGCCTTTGGTGGTCATGGGAACAAGTTCAACAATAATGCCAGCGTGGAAATGCTCTAATTGTGCTTTTACATATTCGGCTTGCCATAAAGCGAGTGCACTTTTACGTGTGGCAATGCGTACGGTTGTTGTGCTCATTAAATTATCCTGCGCTAATAGTTATTTCGGTGTCGGCCTGAATACTGATCGCTTTTGATAAGAATTGCCAAAGTTCGCCACCACCACGTTTGTCTGTCCATTGGCCATCTTCACACTGAAAATGATGACCATTAAATTTAGTTGCTACCCATATTTCCTGCAAGGGTGCTTGTTTATTAATGATGACTTTGCTGCCACTTTTAAAGGTCAGTGTTAACATGCCACCCACACCCTCATAATCAATGTCGGTACCACAATCTTCAATGGCTTCTTCTATTTGAAGAATAATTTCATCGGCAAGTAAATTGTATTGGCTGTCGTTCATTAATGCTTCCTTTTCTAGCGCAATGAAATTTATTCATCTTTGCTAGCTATTTGTTGGTCATGAGATTATAAAACGTCTATCATGAGAAAAAAATCGAATAAATCAAGTATGCGTAAACAAAATTCAATTATTTTAGCGTTTTTTATTATATCAGTGCTTTTAAGTGGATGTGGAATTAAAGGTCCACTAACGCAAAAATCTGTGCAAGTAAAAGTACAGCAGCAAACTGAACACGCTAATACACAGCCAAAACAAAACTCACCAGCACCAAAATCGCAGGAAAATTAATCGTGGATTTTTTCAATTACAAAAACACTTCTCTGTATGCTGAAGATTGTGCCGTTACTCAACTTGTTAAGCAACATGGTACGCCGTTATATATATATTCACGAGCGACTATTGAGCGCCACTGGCATGCGTTTGACCAAGCGGCCGGTGATAAACCACATTTAGTGTGTTATGCGGTGAAAGCCAACAGTAACATTGCCGTACTCAATGTGATGGCACGTTTAGGTAGTGGTTTTGATATCGTTTCAAAAGGCGAACTTGCTCGTGTATTACAAGCTGGCGGTGATGCCCGCAAAGTGGTGTTTTCGGGCGTTGGCAAAAAGTCAGATGAAATTGCTTTTGCCTTAGAAAAGGGTATTTACTGCTTCAATGTTGAATCAGCAGCAGAGCTAACGCGTATTCAGCAGGTAGCCGAGCGCATGAAAATGACTGCACCGGTCTCTTTAAGAGTAAACCCTGATGTAGATGCTGGTACGCATCCTTATATATCGACAGGCTTAAAAGAAAATAAATTTGGTATTAGCATTGATGATGCCTTTGAGCTTTACCAACACGCCAATAGTTTATCGAATATTGCGGTAAAGGGCATTGATTGCCATATTGGTTCGCAGTTAACTGAAGTACAACCCTTTTTAGACGCACTTGACCGAGTACTCGCACTCGTTGACCGCCTCGCAGAGGTAAATATTGCCTTATCGCATATCGATGTTGGCGGTGGTTTAGGCGTATGTTATAACGACGAAACGCCACCTCATCCTAATGAATACGCGAAAGCGATTGCGGATAAGTTAGCTGATCGTGATATTACGCTGATTTATGAGCCCGGTCGTGCCATTATGGCTAATGCCGGAATTTTAGTGACCGAAGTTGAATTACTAAAAACGAATCAAGATAGACATTTTGCGATTGTTGATGCCGCGATGAATGATTTAATTCGTCCGTCGCTTTATCAAGCATGGCAAGCGATTATCGAAGTTGAAAAAAATGAACTCACCAGTAAAAAAACTTACGACATTGTTGGTCCTATTTGTGAAACGGGTGATTTTCTGGGTAAAGCTCGAGAACTAAGTATCGTGGCCGGTGATCTCTTAGCGATCCGCTCTTCGGGTGCCTATGGTTTTTCGATGAGTTCAAATTATAATAGTCGCCCAAAAGCGGCTGAAATTATGGTCGATGGTGAAGAAAATCATTTGATCCGTGCTCGGGAAACACTTGAGCAATTATGGCAAGGCGAGTCTTTGTTACCAAAATAAGTATCAAATTGAATATGGGAAGTAAATGTTAGTTAATTTTTCAAAAATGCACGGTTTAGGTAATGACTTCCTAGTACTAGACAATGTTACCCAGAATGTTTATTTGTCTAATGAGCAAATAAAGCAGTTATCCGATCGTAATTTCGGTGTCGGTTTTGATCAAGTGTTAGTGGTTGAGCCACCGTACGATCCCGATTTAGATTTTCATTATCGCATCTTTAATGCCGACGGTAGTGAAGTTGGGCAGTGTGGCAATGGTGCTCGTTGTTTTGCTAAATTTGTGCGTTTAAAAGGCTTAACGAATAAAAATAAAATTAAGGTGTCGACACAGTCAGGCAAGATGACCTTATTTGTTGAGCGCGATGGTAACGTTTCAGTGAATATGCCAACACCTAAGTTTGAACCAAGCCAAATTCCATTTACTGCCCAAAAAGTAGAAGGTACTTACATTCTTCGCAGTGATGAAGATACCGTATTGTGTGGCGTGGTTTCTTTAGGTAATCCGCATTGTGTGCTGACAGTTGACTCGGTTGATGAGGCTCCTGTTGAGACGTTAGGTAAAGCCTTGTCACATCACGAACGCTTTCCCCAGCAAGTGAATGTTGGCTTTATGGAAATTGTTGCCCCTGACTATATTAAACTTCGTGTTTATGAACGTGGTTCAGCTGAAACGTTAGCCTGTGGTAGTGGTGCTTGTGCAGCAGTAGTTATTGGCCAAATACAAAATAAATTAGGTCGAGATGTTACGGTGGAATTACCGGGCGGTAACTTAAAGGTTTATTGGAAAGGACCGGGTAATTCAGTCAAAATGACTGGCCCAGCCGTACATGTATTTGACGGGCAATTAAATTTATAATCAGCATAAAGTTAGCTTATTTAACTATTCAAGATATAGAGAATTAATTTGAACGACTCAACCCCAATGCAATTAGATGAAGTAAGTTTAACGGATGATCTCATTGTTGATTACTTACATGATAACCCAGAATTTTTTAATCGTAATCCTGAGCTGATCACTAGTCTACGTTTATCCGATGTTAATCGTGGCACCGTCTCGTTAGTGCAAAGACAACAAAGCCAGCAACGTCAAAAAATTCATGGTCTAGAAGAAGAAATCACTCAACTTATGGCGATAGCTAACCATAATGAACAGCTTTTTGCTTTGTATAGCGACTTGTATTTACGCTTGTTAGATTGCAGCTCCGCACCTGAGTTGCTTGACTGTTTGTATCAAGCAACCACAGAATTATTGTCATTATCGGGTTTGAAAGTCTGGTTAAAAGAGCATACTGAGGTTGACCATGCTAGCATCGTTAAAAACGATTGTGCAGGGGTGATGAATAATCGTTTATCCAAAGATGATTATTATTTTGGGCGCTTACAAAAAAGCGAGCAAGAACTTATTTTTTCGCAACATCAAGAAGGCTCTGTGGTCTTAATTAAGCTAAATCATATTAATGATGACATTGGTTTTATGGCAATAAGCAGTGCCGACGCCGACCACTTTGATCCACGCATGGATACTTTATTGCTTAGTCAATTTAGAAAGCTGGTGGCAAAATTACTTTTTCAACAACTGTATAAATAACACAGACAATGAAATTTTATCGTCGCTTAGCCCCCTTTCAAGCCATTAGTTTTGACCTTGATGATACCCTGTATAGTAATTATCCGGTAATGATGGCAACAGATGCCAAAATGGTTGCTTATTTTTCGGCACTTTTCTCATTACAGATCATCGCCACTCATGCGACAAAAAATACTCTTTTTGATTACCGGTTTTGGTCACCTTTTCGCGAGCAAGCCATAGCCGCGAATCCACAATTAATACACCATGTGGGTGATATACGTTTAGCCACTTACACCCTAGGCATGAAAGCATTGGGTTTAGCTGATGACATTGCGAGTGACCAAGCACAAAAAGCGTTAGATTATTTTGTTCAACAACGCAGTGATTTTGTGGTGCCAGAAGCTGTGCATCAATTATTGCAAAGCTTACAAAAAAAATATCCCTTGGTGGCCATCAGTAACGGCAATGTTGATACTGATAAAATAGGTATTTCAGCTTACTTTAGCTATCGATTTCATGCCGGGGATTTATCAACAACAGCTTTAAATAAAAATCAACGACTACGGCAAAAGCCCGCAGCAGATATGTTTGTTGAAGCTTGCGAAAAATTAATAATAAAACCGTCACAACTATTACATGTTGGTGATTGTGGTCGCTCTGATATTTTAGGTGCTATCGATGCTGGCTGCCAAACCGCATGGATTTCCTGCTATGATGTTGGTAAACCACTAACTGTTTTACCTAATATTGAGCTAGCAGATATTAGCGAATTGTGTCACTTGTTATAATTTTATCTATACTTACTTTCTACTTTTCTAAGGTTATTTTTCCGTTATGGACGTTTCTGAACTACTTGAGTCACTCAATGAAAAACAACGAGATGTTGTCGCCGCTCCACTACAAAATATGTTGGTATTAGCTGGCGCAGGAAGTGGTAAAACTCGGGTGTTAGTGCAGCGTATTGCCTGGTTAATGCAAGTTGAAAACGCCTCTTCTCATAGTATTTTAGCCGTTACTTTTACCAATAAAGCAGCAGCAGAAATGCGAGTGCGTGTTGAAAAAACAGTTGAAGGTAATGTTCATGGTATGTGGGTCGGTACTTTCCATGGTTTAGCTCATCGCTTACTTCGTATGCATTTTCAAGAAGCTAAATTACCACAAAATTTTCAAGTACTTGATTCAGACGATCAACTGCGCTTAGTGAAGCGTATCGTACGTTCGTTAGGTATTGACGAAAAACGTTGGCCACCCAAGCAGATGCAGTGGTATATCAATGGAAAAAAAGATGAAGGCATTCGTCCACAGCACATAGAGGTTTACGATGATCCCACTGAGCAAACATTTGTTAAAGTTTATCAAGGATATCAAGAAGCTTGTGATCGAGCCGGTTTAGTCGATTTTGCCGAGTTATTATTGCGTGCTCATGAACTTTGGTTGAATAACCCCGTTTTGCTTGCCCATTATCAGCAACGCTTTAAACATATTTTAGTCGATGAATTTCAAGACACCAATGCCATTCAATACGCCTGGTTAAATATTCTGGGTAATGCATCGAGTAAGGTGATGATTGTTGGTGATGACGACCAATCAATTTATGGCTGGCGTGGCGCAAAAATTGAAAATATTCAGCGTTTTCTCAATGAATTTGACGACACAAAAACTATCCGTTTAGAGCAGAATTATCGCTCCACAGCCAATATTCTTAATGCGGCTAATAAACTTATCGCCAATAATAATAACCGCTTAGGTAAAAAGTTATGGACCGAAGATGAAGCGGGCGAAAAAATATCTATTTATACGGCATTCAACGAAATAGATGAAGCTCGCTTTATTGCGGGTCGAATTACGGATTGGCGTAAAGAAGGCAGCTTAGATGATGTCGCTATTTTATATCGCAGTAATGCGCAATCTCGTTTACTCGAAGAAGCGCTCTTGCAGAGTCGCTTACCTTATCGTATTTATGGTGGTCAACGCTTCTTTGAACGTTTAGAAATTAAGGATGCACTTGCTTACTTACGCTTATTAAATAATCGCGATGATGATGCGGCTTTTGAACGTATTATTAATACCCCAACACGTGGCGTTGGTAATACTAGCCTGTCGTTAATACGTGACGCTGCGCGCAGTTTAGAAATGACATTATGGCAAGCGTGTCAATTCATGCTAAAAAATGATGAATTGAAAGGACGAAGTGCGAAAGTTATTCAAAATTTTATTAATATTATCGACACCCTCGAAGATGACTCTAGCCACCTTGACCTCGACCAACAGGCCAACTATGTTATTCAACACAGTGGTTTAAAAGCCATGTATCAAGCTGAAAAAGGTGAACGTGCCGAGGCAAGAATAGAAAACTTAAATGAGCTTGTTACCGCTTGTCAGACCTTCGAAGCGGACCCAGAGTTAATAGAAGAACAAACAAAACTCACCTCATTTTTAACCCATGCTGCCCTTGAGGCTGGCGAGTCACAAGCCGATGATTATGAACCCGCTGTGCAGTTAATGACTATGCATTCTGCGAAAGGTTTAGAGTTTCCATTAGTGTTTATTGCCGGCTTAGAGGAGGGAATGTTTCCCTCACAAAAATCAGTAGAAGAAATAGGACGTTTAGAAGAGGAAAGGCGTTTATGTTACGTCGGCATGACACGTGCTATGAATAAGCTATACTTGTGTCATGCAGAAAGCCGTCGACTTTATGGACAAGAAAAATTCCATAAAGCCAGTCGCTTTTTACGTGAATTACCTCCTGAGTGTACCGAAGAAATAAGATTACAAAACCAAGTGACTCGTCCATCAACTAAAGGTAAGTTTTCTTCGACTTTTACACTGGAAACGTTTGAGAACAGCGGCTTTAGTTTAGGACAGTCAGTCGTTCATGCTAAATTTGGCGAAGGCGTTGTCTTAAATTATGAAGGTTCTGGAGCTCAAAGCCGTATTCAAGTTAATTTTGCTGGTGTAGGTAGTAAATGGCTGGTGGTCGCCTATGCTAACTTACAAGCCAACGTTTAATATCACATAAAAATCATTGGTTCTTTCATGTGATGCCATTATAAAAATAAGGTATGAAATTATATGTCAATGCAGTTACTCGTAGTAGAAGACAGTAAGCCTATTGCTCGTGTTATTAAGCAAATTGGCGAGGCATTAAATTATCAGGTAACTATTGCTACCACACTTGCTGAAGTAGAAGAAATTTTACAGGGCAAAAATGACTTTTTTGCTGCCACTATAGATTATGCCTTACCAGATGCTCCCAATGGCGAAGCAATAGCTTGTGTGCTCTCCCATGGTATACCAAGTGTCGTTATGACAGGTAAAATGGATGAAACGACTCGACAGCAAATACTTGCTCAGCCTGTTGTTGATTATATCCCTAAAGAGAATAGCCAAGCTTTCCTTTATTTAAAACGTATTTTACATTGGCAAATAACTAACAGCAGCACAGGTATTCTTGTTGTTGATGACTCTTTAGCGGCACGAAACTATGTTTCTCAGCTCTTAAAGCGCCGCAACTTTAATGTTTATTTAGCCAATGACGGTGTGCAAGCGCTAGAACGCTTAAAGCAGCACAAAGACATTAAATTGGTGATCACCGATCTGGAAATGCCCATCATGGACGGTATCGAATTAACCAATGAAATCCGTAAAATCTATAGTCGTGATCAACTCGCTATTATTGGTATATCTGGAGCAGACAACGGTATGCATTCGGCACGCTTTATTAAAAATGGTGCTGATGACTTTTTACGTAAACCTTTTTGCCCAGAAGAGTTTTATTGTCGAATTACCCAAAATATTGAGAATTTAAACAATATTGAACAAATCCAAAAAGCAGCAAACGTAGACTATTTAACAGACTTACCTAACAGACGGGCTTTTTTCTCTAAAGCAGAACAACTGGTACCGCAATATATTAAAAGAGACATGCCTTATTGTGTTGCTATGCTCGACATTGATTTTTTCAAAAAAATCAATGATAACTACGGAAATGATGCTGGCGATCATGTCTTAAAAGTACTGGCATTATATATGCGTAAACATCTAGGATCAGGTTTGTTGGCCCGCTTAGGTGGTGAAGAGTTTGCCGTCTTAATGTACGGTACTGATGAGGATCAACTTTACACTAAATTAGACGATCTTCGTCGAGACATTTCTGTTTCTCAGCTAACTTTTGAAGAGCACCATATTGCCTTTAACATCAGTATAGGCTTGGTTTGTAATAGTACAGAGACGTTTGCTAAACAACTGAATCAAGCGGAAAGTGCGCTTTATAATGCTAAAGAAAATGGCCGCAATCAATTGAGTCTTTTTGGCGTCGATGATTAACGCTTTAGTTAAAATGTAGATGTTAAAGTTATGCCGAGCTTGAATTAACTTAAAGGTGCTTTTTTTTATAAAAAAAAGTAAAGTGGTTAAACTATTTTAACAACAGGGTGCACTAAATGAAGAAAAAAATAATGCTCATGAGCAAACATTTGCTGATGTTGTTTTGTTTTTTTATTAGCACCTCAAACTCAATTTTTGCACAGCAAATTGATAGTGAGCAAGTTAAAGCCGCTTATATTTACAATTTTATTAAACATGTTAGCTGGCAAAATGAAAATAACAAACAGCAATTTGTTGTTGGTGTTTATGGTGATGATATCTTTGCTGCCTTGCTTAATAAAACTTTGGCTAAGCGTGTCATTAGAAACAAGCCAATCAAAGTTATTGTCATAAAAAATATCGAAGCGGGTAAACAAACTGACTTGTTTTTTACTGCGGCCAATACCAATACTGAAATAGCCGATATTGCTGCCATTCTTCGCAGTAGCAGCACACTTTTGATTACTGATAACAGTATTGATAAGCATAATGTGATGATCAACCTAGTTAACGATGTTGAAAATTCTGCGATAGATTTTGAAGTGAATAAATCAAATATTGTCTTTGAGGGTTTGGTGATGTCTGCTGAATTATTATTGTCAGGTGGGACTGAACTTCAGGTGGCTACCTTGTATAGAGAAACAGAGTTGGCATTACAAGTCATTAGGGCGCGTGAAGCAAGGTTGAACCAAAAGTTAACCGATCAAGAAAATCAAATATCCTCAGCAAAAGAAAAGCTTAATACCTTAAATAAGAATTTAACACAGCAAGAAAAAATGGCGGGTAAGCGTCAGCAAGAGCTAAATATCCTAAAAATAGATACTGAACAACAGCAACGCTCGATAAAAACCAAAGAGCTGCAATTACAGCAAGTAGCAACCCAGTTAAAAGTAGCAAAAACAAACTTAGAGAACCAGCAAAGCTCGGTTGTCAATAAAGAACAAGAAAATAGGGCTATGGCTGAAAAAATATTGACTAATAAAGATATTTTGCAACGGCAACAGCAACAAATAAGTTTTCAAGGCATGCAATTAAATAAAAAAAATGAAGAGTTAGATAATCGCGAAGAACGCATTGATAAACAGCGACTTTATTTGATTGTAATGGCGTCCTTTCTTACCCTGTTAGTAGTGATTTCAGGATTGGTAGTCGTACTTTTTGTTAAAAATAGGCAGACAACACGAACATTAACTCGTACGCTCGAAAATTTACAAAAGATGCAAAAACAATTAATTCAATCTGAAAAAATGGCGTCGTTAGGCACCTTAACTGCAGGGGTTGCCCATGAAATTAATACCCCGCTTGGTATTGCAGTAACATCAACAAGTACAGCTTTAGAAAGTACTCTCAAGATTCGTAAAAACTTTGAAACAGGCAACTTAACCCGCACGGCAATGCAACATTACTTTAGTGGTATGGAGAAGGCTTCTAACTTGAATACTAACGCTTTAGAGCGTGTTATTGAGTTGTTGAATAACTTCAAGCAAGTCGCAGCCGATCAAATGGTGGGAGAAGAGCGAGAAATTGATTTAGTCAGTTATATTGAAGAGGTCATGTCTACGTTATCGGCAGAAATGAAGCGCTTTAGGGTGAGTTATCAATATAGCGGTGAAAGTGAATTGAAAATAACCACCATTCCAGGAGCGTTAGCGCAGGTGCTAACAAATTTAGTCACGAATGCGTTAAAGCACGCTTTTGAAAATAAAGCACAGGGCAATATTGCTATCAACTTAACGAAAACCCAAGACGGTCATGTTGTTATCGTCTTTAAAGATGATGGCCATGGCATGACTCAACATGTGCTAGATAATATTTTTGAACCTTTCTTCACCACCAAAAGAAATTCTGGCGGTACTGGCTTAGGAATGAATATTGTTTATAATATTATATGTCAAAAACTACAAGGCAATATCAAAATTAAAAGTAAACTAGCCCTAGGGTCTAGTTTGCAGATCACCCTGCCAATAAAGCTTAAAGCCAATACTTAACTTAACTAAATGACATCGTCTTTTTAAATAGTCTCTACAGCATTGCTAACAGTTAAAAACTACAAGATAAGATCAAGATTGAAAGTAAACTAGCACTAGGGTCTAGTTTTCAGATCACCCTGCCAATAAAGCTTGAAAGTAAACTAGCACAAGTTTCTAGTGTTCAGCTTACTCTGGCAAAAAAGCTTAAGGCCAGTACTTAACCAACCTTAGATATAATCCCGGTAATACAATTAACGGCTTAATCCTTCATTCAATGCTAATTTACGTTTTTCATTTCTGGCTTTTAGTGAGTCAAGGCTATAAATAACTAAAGCTAACCAAATCGCAGCAAAGGTGACTAATTTAGCAGGTTGCAATGTTTCTTGATAATAGAAGGTTGCTAAAAAAAACATAATACTGGGTCCAATGTATTGAAAAAAACCTAGCGTTGATAATGTTAATCTCTTTGCCGCAGCAGTAAAACATAACAGTGGCGCTGTAGTAACTACGCCTGCAGCGATCAATAGCAGGTTTAAATTTGAGCTGTTTTCAAACATGTTAGCGGTATTAGTATTAACAAATAACAACCAATAAACAATCGCGAGCGGTAGCATCATGCTTGATTCAATTAATAAACCAACAAAAGAATCAAGGTGCATTTTTTTACGTAACAAGCCATAAATACCAAACGTTCCAGCAAGTGCTAATGAAATTACCGGTAATGAACCTAATGCAACCAGTTGAATTAACACGCCACATAATGCCAGCGCAACGGCAAACTTCTGCATTTTTCGCAAACGCTCACCTAAAAAAATAACACCGAGTGCGACACTAAATAAAGGATTGATAAAATAACCTAAACTCGCGTCTAGTAGATGATCATTATTTATCGCCCAGATGAATAAAAACCAATTTACTAATAGAAAAGTAGCGGATAAGGCAAGTTTAGCCAATAACCTAGGTTGTTTGAGTGTATCGATTAATACCCGAAATCTTTTACTGATGATAACGATTAGAAATAACAGTAGGCTCGACCAAATAATACGATGAACCATAATTTCATCAGGGCTGATAGAAGAAATTAATTTGAAATAGATGGGCGCTAAACCCCAAAGCAGATAAGCACTAATCGCGTTAATTACGCCATTACGGTCTTTGTTATCAGTTACAGTCATGATTTTCAGTAAACTTTAGCAGCAAAAATAAAGAGCCGAATTATAACACAATGATTTTAATTTCAGCGCTTTACTTGTTCGATAACCGCAAACTGTCGGCTGTATATTGATAATACTTTTGCTAACGTTATTCACTTTAATTAGCTAATAACTACTCATTTACAATGAATATCTGTTGTACGTTTTTAAATAGACCTGAATCTAGCTATCGTATGAACACAAAGCCAGCACTTTAAAAATTAACGGGTGAATATTAACCAACTAGATAAGTACCGGTGCCAAAAGCAATGTGGTCACCTTTTTCGTTATGTAATTCCATGCGAGCAACCGCGACTTTATTGCCACTACGAATAATATGAGCTGTAGCGATAAACTCCTCACCACGACCTGGTCGTAAATAATCGGTACGCAGATCTATCGTTCCTAGGCAGCTCAAACTTTGTTGAATTGTTGTTGGTGTTTTGTGCTCAAGTTGTTCAATCATATTCGCTGCCACGACAACACCACCAGCAAAATCAAGGGCTGATGCAGTGACACCACCATGTAGCGTTTTCTGTAATGGGTTGCCCATTAACTTATCTTGCCATAAAAAACGTACTTCAGAGGTATTACAATCAAATTTACTAACGGTTAGGCCCAGTAATTTATTAAAGGGAAGGCTGTGTGACCAAAAATGAGTAAGTTGCTCAATCATTTGTTTTTCATCTAAATTATTTGTCATAATCCTTCCAATTTAACCAGCAGATTCTTCTAACTGGTCTAATGTCTTCATTGTAGCTTAGCACTTATCTTTCTAAGCATTCAATAAATACTAAAATAGTGCTCTCGACTTTTTTTGTGGCTGGGGTAAAATAACAATAATTGTCGTTTAATAAAGTTTACTCCGTTGCTAAAAGCTCCCCCCACAGTCTCACAAGCTCAGCTTGAAGATGCGTTAAAGCATCATTTTGGTTATCAAACTTTTCGAAGCGGACAATTAGAAATTATTCAGCAATTATTTCAAGGTCGAGACAGTTTAGTACTTATGCCAACGGGTGGTGGTAAATCGATGTGTTATCAACTGCCTGCCGTATTATTACCAGGAATAACCATCGTTGTTTCACCCTTAATAGCTTTAATGAAAGATCAAGTTGATGGTTTGACTCGACAAGGTATTTCAGCGGCTTTTGTTAATTCGAGTTTAGATCAAGAAACAATCAATGATATTTTTGAGCGCTTATCTCGTAGTGAGCTTAAGTTGTTATACATAGCTCCAGAGCGTTTAAAAAATTATTATTTTATGCAACGCTTGGCAAGCATACAGATAAGTTTATTTGCTATTGACGAAGCACATTGTATTTCACAATGGGGACATGATTTTCGGCCGGCATACACACAACTTCATACAATTAAACAACGATTTCCATCGGTACCGGTTATGGCGTTAACAGCAACTGCCGATGTTACAACCCGAAGAGATATTCTTCTTCAACTCGCATTGACTGATCCTTATATTCATCTTGATAGCTTTGACCGGCCTAATATTCGTTTTACCTTAGCGGATAAATATAAGGGCGATCACCAGGTGTTACGCTACATTAAAAAGCGTGGTGATGATTGCGGCATTGTTTACTGTAGTAGCCGCTGGCAAGTTGAGAAATTATCTAAAATGTTAGCAAGTGCGGGTATAAATTGTTCTGCCTATCATGCTGGCATGGAAACAGAGATGCGCAATATTGTCCAAGATGGTTTTGCCAAAGATAATATTCAAGTGGTTATTGCCACCGTAGCTTTTGGATTGGGCATCAATAAATCAAATATCCGCTTTGTGATTCATTTTGAACCTCCAAGAACACTCGAGTCATATTATCAAGAGATTGGCCGTGCTGGCCGAGACGGTTTAGCGGCAGAAGCGTTATTTTTGTATGATGAAAAAGATGTAGAACGCATTACCAAGTATATAGCTGATGGTGATAATGAAGAAAGGGTGAACGTTGAACAACAGCGTTTTCAAGCGTTAAAAGGCTTTATTGAAGCTCAAACCTGCCGTCGACAAGTTGTACTTAATTATTTTGCAGAATTTACCACTAAAAAATGTGGTAACTGTGATATTTGTTTAGATCCACCCACTCAATTTGACGCTACTGAAGCGGCACAAAAAGTCTTATCTTGTGTGTTTCGTATCCAGCAACAAGGTGATATTGAACATGTTGTGCAAGTGCTCAGAGGGGAGTTAACTGAAAAAGTTAGGCAACTGCAGCATGAAAAAGTGTCCACTTTCGCTATCGGTAAAAGTAAAACTCCGGGATATTGGTTTGCTATTATTAGACAATTGATTCATTTGGGATTTTTACAGCAAGATATTTCTCAACAATCTGCGTTATTTTTAACACAAGCATCGCGCTCGGTGTTGAAAGGGGATGAACCCTTAATGTTAGCTTCACCAAGGTTGCAAAAAGCGAGTTATTGGCAACAAGATAAAACCGATAAACGTTATGACCGTGTCTTATTTGTTAAATTAAGAAGTTTGCGTAAAACGATTGCAGATGCAGAGGATATTGCGCCATTCATTGTTTTCAATGATGCAACGTTGTCAGAGCTTGCGCGTATAAAGCCAAAAACATCACAGCAAATGCTAAATATTAATGGTATTGGTGATACAAAACTTGCCCGTTATGGACATGACTTTTTGCAAGTTATTCAACAGCATAATGCTTAAAACAAAAAACGCTCAATTGAGCGTTTTTTAATTTTATTTTTGATGAACCAGGTTCAACAATAATTACTGAGTTTATTTTAAACTAGCGTAATAAGCCGAAATATTTGCGATATCTTCATCACTTAAACCCATAGCCATAGGTCCCATAACAGGATCTTTACGTTTACCCGCTTTAAAGTCTTTCAACTGTTTAGCAAGATAAGCTTCTTTTTGACCAGCAAGGTTTGGGTACATAGGTACCGCAGAGATACCAGCAGCACCATGACAAGCAGCACACATACCAGTTTTTGCTTTACCAGCAGCAGCATCACCAGCAAAAACAGGAGACGCCATCATTAAAGTAGCAGCAACAGCTAAAGTAATTTTTTTCATAAATTATTTCTCTCTTAGTCGTTAGGAATTTTACACTGCATTCAGTATATGAGAAAACAAGGAGGCTGTCGTCGACTATTTTTAGCTAAGCACTCGCAATGTAATCTTCTTTGATTTACCACCGAGTATATTAAGATTATTACCGATTATATTGAGTAAAGTTGGGCATACTATCACTGATATTATTTATTGAAGTGAAAATATCAGCGAGAGAAAAATGTCATCAAGCAAAAAGTATCTTGTTGAGCGATTAAGAACTTAATGTATTATTTTTTTTGTATAAATCGGGTAGTAACAGGCGTGATTTTTTTAAGATACTGCTGGCATTTTCAGCAATATTAAAGGTGTCTACACCAGTAGACAATGTCATTTGAGGTAATCTAATACCAGACTTACTACTAACAAAGCGCAGCTTTTCAACGCCATGTGTTATTTTACTGGCAATTTCTCGAGCACTTTCTTTGTCAATATCAGGTAACAGAATTAAAAATTCATCGCCACCTGAACGTATTGGTAGACCGCTGCCATCAACATAACTACTCACTTTACTGGCTATTTTTGATAAGAGAACATCACTAATTAAATGACCGAATTGCAGATTAACTTCTGAAATTTGATCAACACAGACGACAATTGCGGCAACTTGCCGACTTGGATCTTCTGTTAGCCATAAATCTAAATGCTTAGACATAGCTTTACGATTATAAAGACCGGTAAGTGGATCCATGTAAATTTCTTCACGTACTTCTTTTAATTCAACTTTTAACGCCTGGGTCTTTTTACGGGTAAAAGAAATATGTTCAGCAAATTTTTGTTGGTGTAGTTTAAAGGCTTTAGATGCCTGGCGAATGCTATTTACCGCAACGACTATTTTTTCTTTATCGGCAGATTGTAGATCAGAAATATTGCCGTCTAGCGTGGTAATCAGTTTATTAATACTCTGCGATGATTTTTGGCTGTTTTTTTCAACATGGGTGACAACGTCATCTAGGTCGTCAATGAGTTCATCTCTGAATTTACTTTGGCCTAAAATGAATTGGCGATAGTTTTCTTCAATGAAAAAATCATCAAGCTTTTTACCCGTGGCAAGTTTATTTTCAATGGCAGTATTAAGAAGAATGTTTTTTTTATTAATATATTCGTAGCTAACTGAATAATTAATTGGGCTGACAGGTAAAAACCACCGCTGTAATTGTTTTACGGCCATGTTCATTTTTAGTTCAGCTTGTTTTATGGAATCATGATATTTCATTGTTCCATCTCAATTTGCACACCCAATTAATAATATCAATAGACCATTTTCTAGTATAAACAAGTAAAGTACCACATATATTTTTTGTCTATAAAAAACATATATTTAGTTATATAGTATTTTAAATGAAGGTAATATATGACAGAAAATAATTAAAAATAAGGGAAGGACCGCAAAGTATACCGAAAGCAAACTGTTCAAAATAAAGACAAGCCCCCACTATATCTATACTTGGCAGTTCCGCTATCCTAGGTTTCCCCTTAGACCGGTAACTTTGCGTCTCTAGCTTTCACTAGATTTGCCCTTTTCGAGTTTTAGAAACTCTAAATTCATTATAAGCGTTGAACTATGCTTGTAAACCTTTATTATGAATAATTTGTTGAACCGTAACGAAAACCTATAAGTAATAGATAAATTTATAGGTTATGGCTGATCACTCTACTGATCATTAGATAAAGGATTTTAGTTAATAATGCCCTGTAAACTGTTGTTGATCCTTTGTTTTTTTATAGCTCCTTTATTTTGTTTTGCCAATGATGCTTTAAACGTTGAGCAAAACATTAAAGATGTTGAGCGCTATTTTTTACAAGACGCTGAAAACCTTCCCTACGAAGAGATCATTACACTTTCAAAAAAAATTTTGGGATCTCAAGAAAATTATACCGTCCAAATTCGTGGAAAAACCTTCATCCTTCTTGCTGATGTTGCCAATAATAAGGGTGAAAATAGCGAAGCATTTCATTTTGCGCAAGATGGAATTTCTCTGCAAGGACTTGAACCAGCCATAAAGTTTAATTTATTGCTGAAAGTTGCAGATGGCTATTATTTACAAGAGAAGTATGAACAAACTCAAAATATGGCAACCAATGTTATTTTAATGGCAGATTCTCCACAAGTGCTAAAATATCGTTTAATTGCTTTGAGTTATCGAGCTGTTACCTATGCGTTGCAAAATAAAAACGATTTATCGATGAATGATCTTAATCAAGTTAAGGTGCTGATTTCGGTAAATCCTCAGTATGAGGATCACCTTTGTCTTTTAGAAATTTTAGCAACGGCATATTATTATTTAGGCGATTATCAAACATCGCTAACCATGCAAAATAAGCTATTAACGTTAAAATTTGATTTAGACAAACTGGCTAATATTGACCAAACTTATTTACACTTAGGCCGTGCTTATTTTCAGTTAAATTTATTTGATGATGCTTACAATGCTTTTTGGGAAGCACAAAAACACGGCAAAAATAAAAATGCTCCAATTAGTGCTGCCTATGCTGAATTAGGATTGGCAGAGGTGTTATTAAAGCAGGGAGAATTTAGTGACTCACATAATTGGCTATTATCAGCCAGTGCTACATTTAATGAAAAGAGCTTAAATAAGCCTTATTTAACCTCGTTAATTCTATTAGCAGAGACCTCAAGTCTATTAAACAATAAAGCTGTATACCAACATTACCTTCAATTAGCTGAATTAACTGCTAAACACATAAAGCTATCAAAAAAGCAGGCTAAATTATTACTTTTATTAAGTCATATGTATCAGCAAAACGGTGATTATAAAAATGCGTTAATGGCCCATAAAAATTATCTTGAATTACTTCAACAGTTTCAGAAAAAGGCTGAACCCTCTTTAATTATTGACTCCAGTCAAATGTTAAGTGCAAATGATAAAAGTCGAAATTTAATCCTGAATCTCGCTGAACAGAGTAAGCTACAAACTCAATTCAGTGCAAAATTTATCGCGCAAAAAGAAGTTATATATTTATTGATTGTGATCGTTATTTTATTAGTCATTACGTTGGTTTTTTTTGGGTTAAGACAAAGAACGTTGCGCTTAAATCAAGTATACGATGAAGAGGAACAGCCATTATCTTATTTGGTAACGCCCTCCCAAACGAAAAGAAATTATCAACTGAATTATAAAATGGCGAGGAAATACGACTATCCCTTAGCGATTGGCTACTTATCAGTTGTTAACTGGCAAGAGCTTACCTTTCACTTTAATGATAAAATTATGCTCGAAGTTTCAAAAACATTAGCGACCTTACTTAATGAGTCAAAAGGTGAATTTGATGAAGCGGGTACGATTAACGATGGTGAATATTTACTGATAGGTCCTCACCAAACTCAAGCTGAAATAGCGATTAAGTTAAATAGTTTAGCTAATGCAATTAAACTGAGATTCTTCGCTAATTTAGGTGATTATTCACTTAAAATTGGCTACGCCTATGGCTCACCCACAGCACAAGATATTGACCCTTACATATTTTTATCGCGTTTAAGTGAAACCACTAAAGCGTAGTCAATATTACTTTTTATTTTAATAGGCTTAATATGATTTTTGTATTGTCCATTGCTGCTATTTTTGTAGCTTTGAGTATTTATTTTTATTTTCGAGCAGAAGGTCTGCAACGCGAATTATTTAGTGTGAAAAAAGAGCTCAGTAGTAGTCAGAAAGAAAATAAGTTTTATATAGACTCTATGGCAATAATTGCCAAGCGACACGAAGATTTTGTTAAAAATCGATTACAAATAATTAAAAATTGTCAGGCATTAGAACCTGAGACGATTGAAATTATTTCACCACTGGTTAATAACTATGCCTCGATTTTTATTGAGTGTTTAAAAGGAAAAGGTAAACTGCAGTCAATCACTAAAAAGTGTTATGGAAATTTTGACGACGGCGCTTTTAAAAGGTTCGCGGCGCATGTTGCTAAGCAAGATGCCAGCGTAAGACGTATGTGGTCAAGTAATAATTTGACGGGGTATATTTCTTTAATTGAAGCTTTATTACTGACTAAAACTAAAAAAGATGCCTAATAGGGGCATCTTTTCATGTATCTCTGAAAGTAGGCTAGGTATTTGCCTTTAATCAAGGATGAATAACTAAGGACGAATAATTATACTTGGTGTTGAGTCTACTTCACCTTCACCGTTAATGGTTGCTGTTTTACCATTGCATTGTAATATGGCTAAGCTGCCGTTATTGCTATTTCTAATAAAAGATAAGTCGTAACCAAACTGAGTCATGCTACTGGCGGCAAATTTTTGTGCAAGAGAAAGCCTGTCCCATAGCGACTGTTCCTCATTACTACCTTGCCTTCTTTCTAACAATACTTCTCTTTCTAATAGCGCTTCCATTGAGATCTCTTCGTATTTTTAGTCAATAATTTTCTTATTCCCTAGATACTACCTTGCAGCGTATGAATTTTCAACAATTTTAAAATGTCGCTAAAGATATAAATTATAAATATGCTATAGTCAAAATTTTATATCAGTGAGTGCTAAATATTATGAGTCAAGTGTTGGATGATTTATCTTCATTATTAGAATTAGAGGTAATCGAACAAGGAATTTATCGTGGTCAAAGCCAAGATTTAGGCTTTCGTGCGCTGTTTGGTGGTCAAGTAATGGGACAAGCTGTTTCTGCCGCTCAAGAAACAGTTGATTCAGCACGTAATGTTCACTCGCTTCATTCTTATTTTCTACGTCCAGGTGATGCCAGTAAGCCGGTTGTTTATGAAGTCGAAAATATCCGTGATGGTAAAAGTTTTAGCACCCGGCGTGTTAAAGCAATTCAAAACGGTAAAGATATATTCTATATGACGGCCTCTTTTCAACAATATGAAAAAGGCATTGAGCATCAAGATCTTATGCCCGATGTACCCGCACCTGAAGATTTAGCGTCTTACACAGATTTCATTTTCGACAACCAAGATAAAATACCTGAAGAAATTAGAGGTAAATTTTTAGCTGAAAAGCCCATCGAAATGCGTCCTGTTAAACCTTATAATTGGCTGCAACCCGAAAAGACAGCACCTAAGTCTCAGATGTGGATAAAAGCAAACGGCACCTTATCTGATGATTTACGTATTCATACCTATATGCTGGCTTATACTTCTGACTTCTTGTTTTTACCAACGGCTTTATTTCCACACGGCTTGAGTCATTGGCAACCCAATTTACAGATTGCCACTATTGACCATGCCATGTGGTTTCATCGCCCATTTCGTTTTGATGATTGGCTGCTTTACGTTATGGATAGTCCGTCAGCAAGTGGCGGTCGAGGCTTAGTTAAAGGGCAAATTTTTAATCGTCAAGGACAGCTTGTTGCCTCAACGATGCAAGAAGGCGTAGTTCGTCAACGTTAAAGTTGTCGACTCGAGCGACTTTTTTGCCAGTCATAGCCGGTAGGATGTTGAAAAACACGTAAACTGAATACCGGCGCCATAGCGAATAAATGGTCAAAAATATCGGCTTGTATACCCTCATAATTCTTCCAGTTTTGGTCATTACTGAAACAATATATCTCCAGCGGTAAGCCTGAGTCGGTTGCCGCTAATTGCCTGACCATACAAGTCATCTCATCATGTATTTTTTCATGTTTAGCTAAATAAGCGGTAATATAAGCGCGAAAAGTTCCGACATTGGTTAACTGCCGGCTATTAACATTATCGTTAGATAAATTAGCCGTTTTTAAACTCGTGGTGATTTCATCAGATTTTTGCTGTAAATAATCTTTTAATAAACTGATTTCTTTAAGTTTTTCAATCTCAGCACTTTGATAAAATGAAATACTGTTGATATCAATAATAATGCTACGCTTAATGCGTCGACCACCTGAATTGAGCATGCCTCGCCAATTCTTAAATGAGCCGTTTATTAAGGCGTACGTAGGAACAGTTGTCACTGTATTATCAAAGTTTTTTACTTTAACCGTATTTAAACCAATCTCAATAACATCGCCATCAGCACCATAATTAGGAATTTCAATCCAGTCACCAGGCGCGACCATTTTGTTTGCTGATATTTGAATACTAGCGACTAAACCTTTAATCGTGTCCTGAAATACTAATAATAAAACAGCAGTTAATGCACCTAAACCACTGAGTAAATAAATAGGTGACTTATCTAAAATAAATGAAATAGATAGAATCGTAGCAACCAAATAAATAACCAGTTTTATCACTTGTATCGTTGAGCTTAAGGGTAAGTAGCGGTCACGCGCAGTATTTTGATAGAGACTTCTAATGACGTTTAAAATAGCACTAATAGAACGTGCAATTTGAAAGCTGAGAGCTATTTTTACAAAAACCACTAAAACGGCGCCAAGTAATGCTTGTTCGGGCAGTAAAATAGGCGTTAAAAACAGTAGTACGAATAACGGAATTAAAAAAGCGAAGCGAGAAAAAACATTATGCTCTAATAAAACATCATCCCAAGTATTTTTTGTTCTGCTGACCATTTTGTTAACAAAAGCTAATACCTGATATTTTGCGAGGTAGTATCCCAATGCTGAAATGACAAAAATGAGCATGCAACCAACAAAAATGGTGGCCATCGCTAAATACGCTTCGGCGATACCTTGGTTAGTTAACCATGTGCTAATGAGTTCACTCATTTAAGTTTCCTTTTTCAATTTCAATGTTATTTAGCGGTATTATCATTATTAAACTCGATAAGTTTTTGGTCTTTATCAAGCCATAATTGATTAACCCACTTTTGAAATTTTATTTTAAAATGTCGATCGCGCACATAGTCGCCAACAAGATCATCCCCAATGTTTGAAACCTCTACATCGACATTTACCTGTTTAATTTTTCCCGCTAAAAAATCACTAAAAGTAGGGATCCCCTCTGGGTAATGAATGGTAACATTGACTATTTTATGCAAGTTGCCGCCCATGGCTTCTAGCACAAAACCTATGCCACCAGCTTTAGGTTTAAGTAGATGTTTAAACGTGGAATTTTGCTTATCGTGCTTTTCGTTAGTGAAGCGAGTTCCTTCTATAAAGTTCATTATACTGACGGGTTTATGCTTGAATTTAGCACAAGCTTTACGTGTGGTTTCAACGTCTTTGCCTTTTAAATGAGGGTTCTTTTTAATGAAAGATTGGCTATAACGCTTCATAAATGGAAAGTCGAGGGCCCACCAAGCCAAGCCTAAAAAAGGCACAAAAATAAGTTCTTTTTTTAAGAAGAATTTCAAAAAAGGAATTTTGCGATGCATGACTCGCTGCAAGATAACAATATCAACCCAGCTTTGGTGATTACAGACTACCAAATACCATTCTTTCATGGTTAGTTGATCTAAGCCGGTTACCTTAATTTCTGTTTTATTAAAGAGCTTTTGAATGAAGGTGTTAACACCCACCCAATTGCTTGCCATTTGATCTAATAAATAGCTGAATATTTTTTTAGCAAAGGTTAAGGGAATAATAGCCTTAAAAAATGAAAATATAATAATAGGTATTAACCAGAAAAGCGTATTAACGGTATAAATTGTTAGCGAAATAATATGAATAAGTAGCGGAGGTAAAAAATTCAACATGGAATACTTGCTCAATATAACAAAAATAAATAGATGTCCGATCATAATCTGATTTGAAGTAATTTTCAGCAAAAACAGTGAAATAAATTAATCACGATTAACAACCGTTTGAAAACGATTATTCATCAAGTTGTTGAAATGAGTGAAAGTTAACGAGACTTAATGTTAATAATTAGCAGAGAAAGGCGTTTTAGGCGTCTATTATTGATATTTTAGAATGAGGTAAAAAACACCATCTTGTTATTTCAAGTTAAGTAACTCGCCATTTCTTAAGTTTTAAAGGATATAAATACCGAATTAATTCGATATAACAAGTCAACAGCCTAAAAAGGATAAACTCATCTATATTATGGCAAAAAGTTGATTGCAAATTACCTGCATATCGAGGCATGCTATGGGCTGGATCATAGGGGAACAACAATGAATTTTAATCGTGCGGTAATTAAAGTAGGCAGTGCTTTAGTTGCACCAGACAATAAGGGCTGTAGTGGTAAGTATATTCTTGCTATTGCTCGTTTTATTACCGAATGCCAACAGGCAGGTAAAGAAATTATTATCGTTTCATCGGGCAGTGTTGCTGCAGGACGACAATTAATTAAGCACGGCTCTCCCGTACCCTCTATTCCCACTAAACAAGCGATGGCATCTGTTGGGCAAATGAAAATGATGGCGAATTGGCAGCGATTTTTTGATGTTCCTTGTAGCCAGTTACTTATTACCCATGGAGATTTAAAAGATCGCCAGCGCTACATCAATATTAAAAACACCCTACGCATTTTATTGGAAAATGGTGTTATTCCTATTGTTAATGAAAATGACACGGTCGCGACCGATGAATTGAAAGTCGGTGATAACGATAATTTAGCCGCCTTAGTCGCTTTAGTGAGTGAAGCTGACTGCTTATTCATCTTAAGCGATATCGACGGTGTTTATGATCAAGACCCGCGTGAAAACCCTAAGGCAAGGTTACTCCCTGAAATTCACGAAATTACCGCTGAAATTCATGCCATGGCTGGAACAACAAATAACGTTATTGCCACCGGTGGTATGAAAACAAAAATTCAGGCCGCCGAAAAAGCGGTTGAAAATGGCATAGAGACTTATATTTTAAATGGTAGTCGTAGTGAAGTTTTTCAACAGATATTAAAAGGTGAAAACCCAGGTACACATTTTAGTGCCAAACAAGCGGCGACAAAAGCACGCAAACACTGGTTAAAACATACCTTAAAAAGCAGTGGAAAAGTACATCTTGATGCGGGTGCAGTGCATGCTGTGGTTAATGAAGGTGCTTCGCTATTACCCTCAGGTGTCAGTCAAGTTGACGGTGACTTTGTCGCTGGAGAGTCTGTTGATATTATTGACGCACATTCTAAAAAGCTGATTGCTAAAGGTATTTGCCAATACAGTCAACGAGATTTGTTGCGTATTATGGGGTGTAATAGTGAACAGATAATCACTTTATTAGGCTGTTGTCCCAGTAAAGTGATTATTCATCGTGATGATATGGTTGTTTTATAAGGCTAGGTAACGGGATAATTAACTGAGGCTCTAGCGGCCAAACTGTTTACTTTGTGTTGGCTTTTGCTTAGTCACTCTTAATTTTAGACGTTCAGGCCATTGACCACTATGGTCACGTAAGCAAGACTCTTCACTATCTAAATGGACATTGTGGCGAACGTTTTTTAAGACAATACCCACTTTGAGTAACTGCTTTTGAATGACATCACGCAAGTGATCATCAACTTTTTGTTCTTTGGCTGCAATCACTTCTGCATCGATATCGAAAATACAGGTCACCACTAAACTTGCGGGAAAATTAGTGTAATTAGCACGGTGGGTTAACCAACAGAAACCATCAACTTCGTTAGTGAAGTCTTCGCAGGCTAATTTAAGTGCTTTACAAACATTATTATCGATTTTTTGCGTGGTTTTATTGAGTTTCATTATTTATATTCAGCAATGGCTATTAAAGATGATTTTTTCATTAAATGAGTATTATTGATAGTAAATCAGCAATGTTTTTAGTGGCGAGGTGTTAAATAAGGTTTAGCGGTTATCGGCAAGAGCGAGTTAAATTATAATGATAACTTAACGTTAAATGTCGAAGTCCGTTTTAAGAAGGTGTCACTTTTAAGGTATCAGTGAGTTTTTGTCGATAATGGTGACTTAAGCTAATGATAAGCACCTCCATTATCTTCGGAGGTACTGTTAAAGCCAATAGATGTGGCTTTATGCTGCTATATAAGAACAGCAATAATCAGCTAACGTTTTTACTTTGATATCAAATTTAGCATCGGCGTCGACATAAAAGTGTCCACCTGCAGAAATGCTTTGCCATTGCGTCTCATTAGGTAATAATATTTCAACCTCACCAGCGATAATTTCCATCAATTCTTTTTCTGCCGTAGCAAAGGTATACTCGCCAGGCATCATAATGCCTAAGGTTACTACTGAACCATCTGCTAGCGTTACTTTTCTGCTAGTTACGTTGCCGTCAAAATAAACATTAGCGGCCTTGGTCAGTGTTACATTCTTTAATTCTGTCATGATAATTTTCCTCTTTGATATAAAATAAAGCGCTGCAGTGTAGCACTTGCTGGCCAGAAAATAATACCATTAGACTCTCTGGCCTAAGTGTTTACCTTTAGTGACCTACAACGCTCGTTTTATTTTATTGATTTGACTCTACAATGCGTTTCATATCTGTCATGTAACCACGTAATTTTTTACCTACGCTTTCGACACCATGGCTGCGAATTGCTTCGTTAACTTCAATTAAGCGTACGTTATCAACACCATTTGAGCTTTCTTTTAAGCCTTCACCTAATTCTTCAAGTGACAATTTGCTGGCGAAATCGCTAAGTAAAGGTTGTGCAGCATGGGTAAATAAATAGTTACCGTATTCAGCGGTATCTGAAATGACTACGTTCATTTCGTACAATTTGTTACGGGCAATACAGTTAGCAATTAACGGTGTTTCGTGTAATGACTCGTAATACGCTGACTCCTCAATGATACCCGCAGCAACCATAGCTTCAAAGGCTAGTTCAACACCGGCTTTTACCATAGCAACCACAAAGATGCCTTTGTCGTAGTATTCTTGTTCGGTAATTTCAATGTCGCAATCAGCTGCTTTTTCAAAAGAAGACTCAGCTGTTTCTTCACGCCATTTTAATAAGTTCACATCATCATTTGCCCAATCTTCCATCATAGTGGCAGAGAAGCGACCTTCGATAATGTCGTCCATATGTTTTTCAAATAACGGACGTAAGATGACTTTTAATGCTTCAGACATATCAAACGCTTTAACTTTAGCAGGGTTTGATAAACGGTCCATCATATTGGTGATACCGCCATGCTTTAAGCCTTCCGTTGTTGTTTCAATGCCGTATTGTAATAGCTTACGTGCATACGCAGCATCCATACCTTGCGCAACTAACTGCTTATGGCCAAGTACTGCTGCGGTTTGCAACATGCCACATAAAATAGTTTGCTCGCCCATTAAGTCAGACTTCACTTCAGCAATAAATGATGATTCAAGTACGCCGGCACGATCGCCACCGGTAGCTGATGCGTAAGCCTTAGCTATTGCTAAGCCGTTACCTTGTGGATCATTCTCAGGGTGAACAGCAATTAAAGTAGGTACACCAAAACCACGTTTGTATTCTTCACGTACTTCAGTACCTGGACATTTAGGGGCAACCATGACTACAGTAATATCTTCACGAATTTTCATGCCTTCTTCAACGATATTAAAACCGTGTGAGTAGGCTAAAGTTGAACCCTGTTTCATATGAGGCATAACAGCAGTAACAGCAGAGGTATGTTGCTTGTCTGGTGTTAAATTAAGCACTAAGTCAGCTTGTGGAATTAATTCAGCGTATGTACCTACGGTAAAACCGTTCTCTGTTGCCCATTGCCAAGATTGACGTTTTGATGAAATGGCAGCTTCGCGTAATGCGTAAGAGATATTTAAACCCGAATCACGCATGTTCAAACCTTGGTTTAGTCCCTGCGCACCACAACCAACAATGACAATGTTCCAGTCTTTAATAAAATTACAGCCATCGCTGAATTCTTCACGCTGCATAAAACGACATTTGCCTAACTGACCTAATTTTTCGCGTAAACTTAACGTATTAAAATAATTGCTCATTGGGTTATCCTTTTGTCTCAAATCGACTCAACGTAATGCTGGCGATGTGATCATTAAATGGCTTTATCGGTCTTTCCGACGATGAAGTTATCATAGCGCAAGATTAATGTTGCTTAAAATGATATATTCGCAAGATGGTGTTGCATAAAGTGCAACGATTGGTGGGAAAAATGTTGTCAATGAATGGTAAGAGTAAATAATGGATCTTAAATCGTTAAAAATGTTTGTGCATTTAACCCACAGTCTTCATTTTGGGAAAACCGCTGAAGCGCACCATGTCAGTACTTCTACCTTAAGTCGAATTATTCAAAGGCTGGAAGATCAGTTAGGTTGTTTGCTATTACATCGTGATAATCGTTCAGTCGTGCTAACTGAGGCAGGCATGTTATTTTATAAATATGCCGAACAGCAACTTGAACAATGGCAATTATTGCAATTGTCGCTCGACCAAAAGCAGGCTGAACTACAGGGTAAACTTCACATTTATTGTTCTGTTACTGCCGCTTATAGTCATTTACCACCGCTATTGGAACGCTTTCGCCAACAACACCCGCTAGTTGAAATTGTATTAACGACCGGTGATGCTGCTGATGCCTTTGACCAAGTACAGCAAAAGTTGGTAGATTTTGCTTTTGGTGTAAAACCTGAAAGCTTATCAAGAATGTTTTATTTTCAGCATATTGCTACTGTGCCGTTGGCCGTTATTGCACCAACGATGGCTTGTCGAGTTCAGCAACAATTACAAGACGAAACAATTATTTGGTCTGAAGTACCGATTATTTTAGCTGAGCATGGTGCGGCGCGTAAGCGTTTTGAACTTTGGTATCGTAAAAAGCAACAAGGTAAACCCAATATTTATGCAACAGTTTCGGGTCATGAAGCGCTTGTTAGCATGGTTGCTTTAGGTTGTGGTGTCGGCATGGCCCCAAAAGTTGTTGTTGAAAATAGCCCGGTAAAAGACCGGGTGCAATATTTACAAAATGTTGGCGACATTGAGCCGTTCGACCTCGGCATTTGTTGTTTAAACCAAAGTCGAGAACAAACCTTAGTCAAAGCCTTCTTTGAGGCAATTAAATAGTCTCAGCAACCGCTTTATCGCTAGAGAATAGCCATTGTTATTGGCTAGAAGGCTTTTTGATAAGATGCTAATGCCAGATATATTCAATATGACGACTTTAATCTTATTAATTGTGATGTCCGGTTAAAAAGAAACAGCATCGGTTAGGTGTCTCAGTAATCGGTCCATTGCGCGATAAGACAGCGCTTCAATGATATGTTCATGTTGAATATCTTCAATACTATTCATGTCTGCCAAGGTGCGCGCTATCTTTAATATTTTATGGTGGGCGCGGGTAGACAAACCAAGTTTTTCAACGGCAAGCTCTAAAAACTCATGCTCATCAGTACTCAGTTTGCAAAATATCCGTGTTTCAGCACTCCCTAAGTGAGCATTTGCTTTCCCTTGCCGCTCTAATTGTAATTCTCTACACAGCGCAACCCTTTTCTGTATTTGCGCAGAACTTTCATTGTTATGATCATCCTTTGCCCACATACCTTTGGGTAAACGGGTCACCTCAATTTGAATGTCAATTCGGTCAAGAAAAGGCCCCGATAGGCGATTTAAATAACGTAGCACTTGTTCGGGTGTGCTGCGGTTATCATTGTAAAATCCGGTTGGGCTAGGATTCATCGCAGCTACTAATTGAAATTTTGCTGGAAAGGTTTGTTTGTACATTGCTCGAGAAATGGTGACTTCGGCTGATTCCATGGGTTCACGTAAAACATCGAGCACTTTACGAGCAAATTCTGGTAATTCATCCAGAAATAATACGCCATTATGCGCTAATGAAATCTCTCCCGCTTGTGGTTGGCTGCCACCACCAACCAGTGCCGCAGAAGAAGCCGTATGATGGGGAGCGCGAAAGGGGCGAGTTAACCAAGATTTATGATTGATTTTTTGATGGCTAATCGAAGCGATAGCTGCTGCCTCTAACGCTTCACTTTCGCTCATTGGTGGTAATATTCCAGGTAAACGGCTCGCTAGCATGGTTTTGCCCGTACCAGGTGGCCCAATAAAAAGTAGGTTGTGCGCGCCACAAGCGGAGATTTCTAGAGCTCTTTTTGCCAGTGGTTGGCCAATAACATCAGCAATGTCTTTGCTGGTAGGCACTTGATAATGCTCTACTGCTTTTGCAGACACCAAAGGTAGCGAGCGTTGCTTTAAAAAATGTGGGTATAATTGACTTAAATGTTCTATTGATAAAATATTGGCCTGCTTAACCCAACTCGCTTGCTCAGCATTTTGTTTAGGAATAACTAAGGTTCTTTTAGCGTTAGCGCAAGCAATTGCCATTGGAATTTCACCAATAATTTCACGTAATTCACCAGAAAGCGCAAGTTCGCCAGCAAACTCATATTGGCTTAAATCTGTATTAGGCAGTTGCTTACTGGCAACCAAAATACCAAGCGCTATCGGTAAGTCGAAGCGACCTCCTTCTTTAGGTAAATCAGCGGGTGCTAGATTTATGGTAATTCGCTTTGCTGGGAACTGATAACCACAATTGATGATAGCACTGCGCACCCGATCTTTTGATTCACGTACCGAGGTTTCTGGTAAACCGACAATATTAAATACCGGCAGTCCATTGGCTAAATGCACTTCGACAGTGACAAGGGGAGATTCAAGCCCAACCCGGGCTCTGCTATAAATACAAGCTAAGCTCATAACAAATCCATTTAGTTAGCATCCTGTAAGTTAAGTTTAGGCAGGATTTATCTAAAGTGCTAACGCATCATATAACTAAATTATTTATTTCAATTAAAAAACGCTAGTAAAAAAACTTGCACTTAATATTAGAGCTATGGTACTAATTTAAATAGGCAGCGCAATAGCCAACAAATTTAAAAGTTTTTCATTTTGTTTTTATAAAGAATCAAGGTAATTGAATAAACATGCAAAAATTTAGTTCAGTGATTATTAACATTCTCGTCGTGGTGATTATTAAATCATCGCGAGGTTGTTTGTTGAGCTAAGAAAAACTAAAGCAAAAAACAAACCCTCGCTCCGAAAGGAACGGGGGTTTTTTTATAGATAAAGATGAAAATAATGATGGTCAGTTTTAATATCAATATTTTATATCAATAAATCATACCAACTCAGCGCAAAGGAGAAAGCTCAAACTAACGGTTATGCAAAATGTATTCAGTTGGGTGGGTTAAAAAAAAGATGACAAGTGAAAAGAAACAAACAGGCGGTTCATTACTTTTTGACGTACTTCAGCAGCACGGTGTTGAGCATGTTTTTGGTTATCCTGGTGGCGCTATAATGCCAATTTATGATGCACTTACCGACAGTGACATCCAACACTTCTTGTGTCGTCATGAGCAAGGTGCGGCATTTTCAGCAGTAGGTTATGCAAGAGCATCCGGTAAAGTAGGGGTTTGTTTTGCGACTTCTGGACCGGGGGCAACTAATTTAATTACTGGCCTTGCTGACGCCCTTGCCGATTCAATTCCTATTGTTGCCATAACTGGACAAGTTGCTACTTCGGTGATGGGCTCTGATGCTTTTCAGGAAATCGATATTTTTGGTTTATCACTCGCCTGTACTAAGCATTCTTTTCAGGTAACAGATATTAATGATCTTGAAAAAGTTTTACATCAAGCCTTTGCTATAGCATTGGAAGGGAGACAAGGTCCTGTTCTTGTCGATATCCCAAAAGACATTCAAATTGCGCATGTGGTTAGCCAAGGCAGTGTAGTTTCAACCTTGAAAAATAAAGTTAATTTACCACCGGCTAATGTTGGTTCTGCAATCGCTATGCTTTGTCATGCAAAACAGCCTGTTTTGTATGTGGGTGGCGGTGTAGGTATGGCAAACGCGGTCGATGAATTACGCGATTTTATTGATATTACCCATATACCGAGTGTTTCAACATTAAAAGGTTTAGGTGCTATTTCGCCTAATAATGAAAACTATCTTGGCATGTTAGGCATGCACGGCACTAAAGCGGCAAACTTAGCGGTACAAGAAAGTGATTTATTGGTTGTTGTTGGTGCACGTTTTGATGATCGAGTTACTGGGAAATTAACTGAGTTTGCGCCCCATGCGAAAGTTATTCATTTTGATATAGATACAGCCGAGATTAATAAACGCCGAGCCGCTGATTCAGCGATCTTAGGTGATTTAAAAACTAATTTACCTGCCTTATCGATTCCTTTAGAAATCAAAAGTTGGCAACAAAAATGTCAGCAAATGAAAGCTGATTTTTCTTGGGATTATAATCATCCTGGCAGCACTATTTTTGCACCAGCGGTACTTAAAGAGTTGAGCGATAAAATGCCGCTAAACAGTTGTGTTACCACTGATGTTGGTCAACATCAAATGTGGGCGGCACAGCATATGTCATTTGATCACCCTAGTAACTTTTTAACCAGTGCTGGAATGGGCACCATGGGCTTTGGCTTACCGGCCGCGATCGGTGCACAAGTTAGCCGACCAACAGATTGTATTATTACTGTTTCAGGCGATGGCTCTATCATGATGAATGTGCAAGAACTCTCAACAATAAAGCGTTTTCAGTTACCGGTAAAAATTGTCCTCATTGATAATGCCAAATTAGGTATGGTCCGCCAATGGCAAGATTTATTTTTTGATGGACGTTTAAGTGAAACAGATCTTTCTGATAACCCTGATTTTGTCATGCTTGCAAATGCATTTGACATTAAAGCTAAACAGATAAGCTCTAAGGCAGAGGTTTCTGAGGCGATTGAAGAGATGTTAGCGCATAACGGGCCTTATCTTTTACAAGTTAAAATAGATGCCGCAGATAATGTTTGGCCACTAGTTCCACCCAATACAGCCAATGATAAAATGATGGAGAGTACTTAAGATGAATCATTATCAATTACGTATAAAGGCTGATGATAAGCAAGTGGTGTTAGAGCGTATTTTACAAGTCACCCGCTACCGAGGCTTCCTAATCGAAGGCATTAAGGCGCGAGTTAATACCGGTACAAATATCGGCACTATAGAATTAATGGTGCGAAGTGAGCGACCTATTTCACTTTTAGTTGATCAAATTAATAAACTGATTGATATCAAAGACGTCAAGGTAGACAAAAATACCACGAAGTAATGTCGCTCATAACCAGTTATAATAATTGCGCAACAAGCACCCATAAAAATTCAGAGTTGGTTGGGTAATTAAACTACAGCTAACTCGTTAAAAATATTATAAATTAGGAAGAAAAATGGCTAAAGTAAATGCAGAACTAATTTGGTTTAATGGTGAACTCATGCCTTGGAAAAATGCTACCGTGCATGTAATGAGTCACGCTTTGCATTATGGTTCCTCGGTATTTGAAGGTATCCGTGCTTATGATACTCATAAAGGTACGTGTATTTTTCGTTTAGAAGAACATATTAAACGTTTATTTGATTCAGCAAAAATCTATCGAATGAATATCCCTTTTACCCAAGAAGAAATTGTTCAAGCCTGTAAAAATGCCGTTGCTGAAAATGGTTTAGCTTCTGCTTACTTACGTCCGTTGGCTTTTTTGGGTGATATCGGTATGGGGTTACGTCCACCTATTGATGCAAAAGCTGATGTAATGATTGCTGCATTTAGTTGGGAAGCTTACCTAGGCGCTGATGCTATTGAGAATGGTGTAGAAGTTGGAGTGTCAAGTTGGAATCGATTAGCACCTAACACTATGCCAACAGCAGCAAAAGCCGGTGGTAATTACCTTTCATCACAACTGATTTCAGCTGAAGCTGCTCGTCATGGTTATGCTGAAGGTGTCGCACTTGATATCAATAATATGGTTAGTGAAGGAGCCGGTCAAAACTTATTTTTGATCCGCAAAGGTATTCTTTATACCCCTCCTGGAACGGCTTCGATTTTACAAGGTTTAACCCGCGATACTGTATTTTTTCTTGCAGAACAATTGGGTTATGAAGTACGTGAAGAGCCAATTTCTCGTGAGTCATTGTACTTAGTTGATGAGTTCTTTATGTGTGGCACAGCAACGGAAGTTGTACCAGTAAAATCAGTGGACGGAATGCTTGTCGGTAATGGTACCCGTGGACCGATCACTAAAGCTATTCAAGAAGCATTTTTTGGTATTTTCAACGGAACGACTACTGTTCCAGATAATTGGTTAGATCCCGTTAAATAACGGTAATAAAAGCAACTCGTTGTCATTACCACTTTACCGGCATCGGCAATACTCGCTTCTGACGATAAGCCCGTTACGCCTTCTTTGCTAAAGTGGCAAATGTTGAAGAGTTGCTATCACCGTAAACTATAAATAAAACCGATAAGGTTTTATTTTAAGAGCTTCTTGGAACAGTAGCTTTCAAAATAAAATTTTTCACAATATTAATTCACATTATCAATTGGAATGTAAATATCATGCCTAAATTAAGATCTGCAACTTCTACTCAAGGCCGTAATATGGCTGGGGCTCGTGCTTTATGGCGCGCAACAGGAATGACGGATAATGATTTTGGCAAACCAATTATTGCGGTTGTTAACTCCTTTACTCAGTTTGTACCCGGTCATGTTCATTTAAAAGATATGGGACAGCTTGTTGCCGGTGCTATTGAAAAAGCGGGTGGTGTCGCTAAAGAATTTAATACCATTGCGGTTGATGATGGTATTGCCATGGGTCACAGCGGTATGCTTTACAGTTTACCTTCGCGTGATTTAATTGCCGATTCGGTTGAATATATGGTTAATGCGCATTGTGCCGATGCTATGGTCTGTATTTCAAACTGTGACAAAATCACGCCGGGTATGTTAATGGCGGCTATGCGCTTAAATATTCCAGTGATTTTTGTTTCCGGTGGCCCAATGGAAGCTGGTAAAACTAAGCTTTCTAACCAAATTATCAAACTTGACCTTGTTGATGCGATGATCCAGGGTGCTGACCCAAAAGTCTCTGACGCGCAAAGTGACCAAGTTGAACGTTCGGCTTGTCCTACTTGTGGTTCTTGTTCGGGCATGTTTACTGCTAATTCAATGAACTGTTTAGCAGAAGCGTTAGGTTTAGCACAACCGGGTAACGGTTCAATGCTTGCAACCCATGCTGACCGTGAACAACTGTTCTTAAACGCGGGTAAAGAAATTGTTAAATTAACTAAGCGCTACTATCAAGAAAATGACGAGTCGGCGTTGCCACGTAATATTGCTAACAAAGCGGCGTTCGAAAATGCCACTTGTTTAGATATTGCTATGGGTGGTTCAACAAATACCGTGTTGCATTTAATCGCCGCTGCGCAAGAAGCTGATATTGATTTCACCATGAAAGATATGGATCGCTTATCAAGAGTTGTCCCGCAGTTATGTAAAGTTGCTCCTTCTACACCTAAATACCATATGGAAGATGTACATCGCGCTGGTGGTGTCATTGCAATTTTAGGTGAATTAGCTCGTGCTAATTTATTAACCATGGACATCAAAAACGTACTGGGTTTAACACTTGATGAAATGCTAGAAAAATATGATATAACGTTAACTAAAGACCAAAGCGTGATCGACTTTTTCCGTGCAGGCCCCGCAGGTATTCGTACCACTAAAGCTTTTAGTCAAGATTGTCGTTGGGATACTGTTGATGACGATCGTGAAAACGGCTGTATACGTTCACTTGAACACGCGTATTCATTAGAGGGTGGCTTAGCGGTATTAGCAGGTAATATTGCCCCTGATGGTTGTGTTGTTAAAACGGCGGGTGTATCAGATGATAATTTAGTTTTTACCGGTCCAGCTCATGTTTTTGAAAGCCAAGATGATGCGGTTTCAGGTATTTTAGCGGGCAAGGTTGTTGCTGGCGAAGTGGTTGTTATTCGTTACGAAGGCCCTAAAGGGGGTCCAGGTATGCAAGAAATGCTTTACCCAACCACGTACTTAAAATCTATGGGGTTAGGTAAAGAATGTGCCCTATTAACCGATGGCCGTTTCTCTGGTGGTACTTCTGGTTTATCTATTGGCCATGTTTCTCCTGAAGCTGGCAGTGGCGGTATGATTGCCTTAGTTGAACAAGGTGACATTATTCATATCGATATTCCTAATCGCGATATTACATTAAACGTCAGCGAAGCAGTTTTAGCTGAACGTCGCACTAACATGGAAGCAAAAGGCAAGGATGCTTGGAAACCCCTTAACCGTGTACGCCCAATTAGCTATGCCTTGAAAAATTACGCGATGTTAGCAACAAGTGCTGACAAAGGTGCAGTACGTAACCGTGATTTACTTGACGGTTTAGTTGGGGCGTAAGGTGAATTTCTTGATGACCTTTTGGAATAAATATAATGACTGAAGCTGAACAGCAAGCTTTAGTGCTTGCGAAAGAAACTCAAGAACAAGGGCTCGACTATTTACGAAGAATTCTATTGGCACCCGTTTATGATGTTGCTATAGAAAGTGAATTAACACCATTAACTAAGTTGTCATCACGTTTAGGCAATCAAATTTTCCTTAAACGTGAAGACCAGCAACCGGTTCATTCTTTTAAGATCCGTGGTGCTTATAATAAGCTTGTTAATTTAACTGAAGAGCAGTGTATTCATGGGGTGATTGCCGCTTCTGCCGGTAATCATGCTCAGGGCTTGGCACTTGCAGCAAATAAGCTCGGTATTAAAGCCACGATTGTTATGCCAATAACAACACCTGATATAAAAGTTGATAATGTACGTCGTTTTGGCGCCGAAGTGCGTTTAGTCGGTAAAAGTTTCAATGAAGCGCAAGTTGCTTCATTAGATTTTGCCCGAGATGAAAATAAAACAATAGTTCCTCCTTTTGATGATATCGATATTATCGCTGGACAAGGCACGGTTGCCAAAGAACTTTTACAGCAGCACCCAAAAATTGACGTTGTTTTTGTTCCGGTCGGTGGTGGCGGTTTACTAGCAGGTATGTCGGTTTATTTAAAGCAACTACGACCCAATATAAAAGTTATCGGTGTTGAAGCAGAAGACTCTGCTTGCTTGAAAGCCGCTATGGAAGCCGGTAAACCGGTCGACTTAGAACAAGTGGGACTGTTTGCTGATGGGGTTGCCGTAAAGAGGATTGGTGAAAACACCTTCAATGTCATTAAACATTATTGCGATGACGTGATCACGGTAACAACCGATGAAATTTGTACTTCTATCAAAGACATCTTTGAACAGACACGCGTGATTTCAGAACCTGCTGGTGCATTGTCATTGGCGGGCTTACAGAAATATTGTAAAACCAGCGCTGGAGATGAAGCATTAGTTGCTATTCTGTCTGGCGCTAATATGAATTTTCATACGTTACGATATATTTCAGAGCGATGTGAATTAGGAGAGCAAAAAGAAGCGGTGCTCGCAGTAAAAATTCCAGAAAAGAAAGGTAGTTTTAGAACCTTCTGTCATGCCTTAGATGGACGAGTGATCACTGAGTTTAATTACCGTTATGCAACAAAAGCCGATGGCAGCCATAAAAGTGCTAATATTTTTGTAGGTGTTAGAACCAGTGGTGAAGATGATCGAAATCACTTACTGTCACAGTTAACTAAAAGAGATTATCGAGCAACAGATCTTACTGATAACGAATTAGCTAAACTTCATGTCCGCTATATGATTGGTGGCCAAAACTCTTCACCAACTCCAGAGCGTATTTTTCGTTTTCAGTTTCCTGAATATCCAGGTGCATTGGAAAAGTTCTTAGATACCTTAGGCGAGCATTGGAATATTACTTTATTTCATTACCGTAATCATGGTGCGGCTTTCGGTCAAGTATTAGCTGGCTTTGAAGTGAAGAATGATGATCAGCTTGCCTTTTTTAATCATCTAAAAGATTTAGGTTATGAGTGGCAAGAAGAAACCGAAAATAAAGCCTATCAAGCATTTTTAAATTAAATCGAGAGATTATTTAAATAACCTTTACTGATCAAATACTAAAGCCACTTTAATTGAAGTGGCTTCTTATATTTTATACTTTTCAATTACAGAAAAATTAGTTTATTCTATATCCATAAAAACTATATGGACAATTCATGATGCAAGTAAGCCAAGAAGATGAATCGGTAATACCCCCCCCTAAGTTAAAACCCTTGGATAAACATAAACGTGTTGATGCCTTAGATATTTTACGCGGCCTAGCTCTCGTTGGTATTTTATTGATGAATATTGAATGGTTTAACCGTGCAATTATTTCTTTAGGCGGACACGATACAACATTAACAGGTATTGACCATGCAATTGGTTGGTTAATTCGTTGTTTTGTTGAAGGTAAATTTTATAAATTATTTGCCCTTATCTTTGGAATGGGCTTTGCTGTTATGTTGTTACGTGCCAAAGATGCAGGTCGACCCTTTGGTGCTTGGTTTGTTCGTCGTATGTTGGTATTGCTGCTCATCGGTATAGCCCATATGATTTTTTTATGGGGCGGTGATATTTTACACCAGTACGCTATCGCGGGTTTAATCCTATTAGCTTGGGTTACCTATAAAAAAACAGAAGACCCAAAAGCTTATTTAAAACTAGCCTTAATGTGGCTAATGATCCCTCTTTTTCTGGTGAGTTTTTTGGGTTCTATATTGGGCATGGTTTTTAACGAGTCTAAGTATCAAGAAATATGGCAAAACGACCTTGATATATATACAGCAGTTGAACAGCAATTACTGACAAATACTGATGTTATATTAGAAAAGAACGATGCTATTGATAGCGAAGAAGCTATACTTACCGATGAAGAACTTAGAGAAATCACTATTGCTGAAACCATTGAGCAACGTAAAGTATTACAGGCGGATATTGCTGAAGAAGATAATGCCTTTATGCAAAATAGTTATTGGCAAGCTACAGAATACCGGCTTGGCTTTCTGGGGTTTATGTTGATGTTCACGCCTATTATGTCGTTGTTCGTTTTAATACCAATATTTATCTTAGGTTTTTGGCTGGTGGTGACAGAAAAAATAACCAAACACCAAGAGCATCATAAATTTTTTAGTCTCTTGGCTAAAGTCGGTTTATGCGTTGGTATTCCATTAAATGTTGCTAGCATCTTAATTATTCAACACCCTGCCGCAGCTATTTCAGTGGTGCTGCAAGGTGTTGGGCAAACACTTTTTTATATCGGCCAATATTTACTTTCGGCAGGATATTTAGGTCTCGTTGTTTGTGCGTTAAACAAACAAAAGTGGCAGCAGTTTTTTGTCGCATTTTCACCCATGGGGCAAATGGCATTAACCAATTATTTAATGCACTCAGTTATTTTAACGAGTATCTTTTATGGTTATGCGGGAGGGCAATACGGTGAGATATCAAGAGCACCGCAAATGCTTATTGTTATAGCCATTATAGTGACTCAAATAATATTATCTAAATGGTGGTTAAACCGCTACCGCTTTGGTCCCATGGAATGGTTATGGCGTAGCCTAACCTATAAACAAATGCAGCCAATGAAGTTGTAACCTGCGGTAGATTTAAGCGAGTTTACCTTTAAAAGTTAACAAGTAGCCATTGGCTGCTTGTTACATAAAGAAGATAGATTAACTTGTTTTATTGTTTACTTTAATGACGACAATTCTCTTTGTTTAGCAGAAGCAGTTAAGCAAAGAAGAGCCACCGGGTAATATAAGTTTACTTAGTGAAACTCTCAGGTATAGTAATTTATAATTAAGTTTTACTAATGCGAGTGAGTTTTATATGACCCAAAAAAGATTGCTCGTTGTTGAGGACAGTAAATCAATTGCGCTAGTTATTGAAAAAATTGCTGTTTCCTTAGGATATTCCGTGACCATCGCTCACACCTTTGCTCATGTTAAAGTGTTGCTCGCCCAAGAGCATAGTTTTTTCTTAGCGACGCTTGATTATGGTTTACCTGATGCGCCTAATGGTGAAGTTGTTCCCTATATTGTTCAGCACAATATTCCCAGTATTATCATGACGGGCCGAATTGATGACACTACGCATAAGAAATTACTTAACCAACCCATTATTGATTACATTACAAAAACGAATGCTCAGGCTTATCATTACTTACTTCGAATCCTTCATGGTCAACTTCATAACCCAAAAATTGGTGTTTTAGTCGTTGATGATTCTTTAGCCTCAAGAAATCATGTTTGTCAGTTACTTAAACGAAGAAACTTTACAGTTTATGATGTTGAAGATGGTACCAAAGCAATTAAAAAGCTTGAGGAGCAACCAGATATAAAAATTGTGATCCTTGAGCAAGATTTAACCGGGGTGAGTGGCTTAGAATTAGTGCATAAAATTAGAGCCAAACACCCAATTAATGAGTTAATCATTATAGCGGTAGCGAGTTCAGAAAAGAGTTTTCAATCAGCACGATTCATTAAAAATGGTGCCGATGATTTTCTACGAAAACCTTTTTGTCCCGAAGAATTCTATTGCCGCGTTATGCTAAATATTGAGAAGCTACAATATATTGAGAAACTAAAAGATATCAATTAAATTAAGTTTATCCTTAAAATAAAAAAGCAGCCACCGGCTGCTTTTTTATGGGTAAGCAATGACAATAAACATTTATGTCAAATACCCCTAACAACATTTCTATATTCAACAATATTCTTAAATATTCACCTTTATATTATTGCAGGAATAACCAAGAATAAGTCTGCTGTCGACGGCATTTTAATACTTAATCTAAAAAGGAAAAGCAAATGACGCTTGGTGAACAGTTAAAAAAACTTAGAAATGAAAAAGCATTAAGTCAGCCTGATTTAGCTGATTTAACGGGAATAGAGCAATCTTATTTATCAAAGTTAGAAAATGATAAGTCAATGCCATCAAATGATATTTTTAGAAGGTTATTAGCCGCTTATGAGTTATCTTTAGCTGATTTTATAGCTGCATTCGACAGACGCTACGCTGAGACTCAGCTTAAGCAGATACCTGATATAGAGAATTGGTTAAAGCAGCAACAGCAATCACAAATGTTAAATCAAAGGCGTTATCTTTATATATGCAGTGCACTGATTGTCCTTGCGCTTACTTTATTCTATGTTGGGCAAAGTAAAATATTGTTTCCAGAGGTACAGTTTGGATACTATTCTCAAGGCGTTGTTTTAGCGGGAGAGCCAAAAGATATATTTGATGATTGGGAGAAGATGATCCCGCGAGAAGATGTAAAAAACCAGCTTTACTATAAAAAGAAGATGGAGATGACACAACGTAAGGACGAAAAATTCATATTGTCTGAGAAATTCTTAGGGAAAAACTATGTCGTAACATTACCAAAAGGTCTTCGGCTTTATCGTGCTGATAGTGAAAAAATGATTGCTCAGCCAATAAATGCATGGCTACGAATAGCGGGTGTATTCTTGTTTTTCATGGGAATTATGGGCTTTGTTTTAGAGCGGCGTGTCTATAAAATAGTCACTTAGTCATACTCTTCGAAGCGATAAGTTAGTTGTACCGATAATAACTTATCGCTATTTGTGACTTTATTCAGCTAACTTAGTTTCGATTTCAGCGAGCTTATTTTCTAACTCAGCCAGTTTTTGACGCGTTTTTAATAATACTTGTGTTTGAACATCAAACTCTTCACGAGAAACTACGTCAAGCTGTGTTAATTTTCGTTGTAACACCACTTTAGTTTTTTCTTCAATATCTGCAGCTATATCTTTGAATTTAGGTGGAATTGCATCGGAAACTTGTTTGGCGATTTCTTCAATCTTTTTAGCGTTAAACATAATCATTATCCTTAGTTCATCAATGAGCTCATTGTAATGTATTTAATGGTTTTGCCAATGGCTAATTTATTAACTCCAAGATATTTAACAATGTAGAGTTTGACCTGTGCGTGGGTATATACGATATAGAGCAAACAAGGTAAAATCATCGCCCTGAAAATCTAATTATCTGAAAAACTGAACACTATGAAACTTAACCCCGGACAAAATGAAGCGGTAAAATATGTTACTGGCCCCTGCTTAGTCTTAGCCGGCGCGGGTAGTGGTAAAACAGGGGTTATCTGTAAGAAAATTGCTTATCTTATTGAAAAATGTGATTACAAAGCCCGTAATATTGCGGCAGTAACCTTTACCAATAAAGCCGCACGAGAAATGAAAGAACGTGTGATTAAGATGATGGACAAAAGTTTAACGCGAGGTCTCACCGTTTCGACTTTTCACTCGCTGGGTCTTGATATTATTCGTAAAGAAATTAAAACCTTAGGTTATAAACCCGGTTTTACCTTATTTGACGACCAAGACACGTTGTCTTTATTAAAAGAATTAACACATGATGAGCTTGATGGTGATAAAGATTTACTGAGTAAATTACAGAGCATGATTTCCAATTGGAAAAATGACTTAATGTTACCCGACACCGCGATAAAAATGGCTGGTGATGCAGACACCACGATGTTTGCTGAATTCTACCAGCTCTATCAAAAACATATGAAAGCCTATAACGCGCTTGATTTCGATGACTTAATCTTAATCCCTACCTTGTTGTTAAAAAACTTTCCTGACGTTAAAGCACGCTGGCAGAAAAAAATTCAATACTTACTGGTTGATGAATATCAAGATACCAATGCTAGCCAATATGAGTTAGTAAAATTAATTGCGGGTGAACGGGCCTTGTTAACGGTTGTTGGCGATGACGATCAATCTATATATTCATGGCGTGGTGCAAAACCGCAAAATCTTGTTTTACTCGGAGAAGATTTTCCGCAACTTAAGTTGATTAAGTTGGAACAAAATTACCGCTCAAGTGGCCGTATTCTTAAGTGTGCCAATACTTTAATCGCGAACAACCCTCATGTTTACGACAAAGCGTTATTTAGTGAGTTGGCTTACGGCGTTGAACTGCGCGTTATTCAAGCGAAAAATGAAGAGCATGAAATTGAGCGAGTGGTCGGTGAATTAATTGGTCATAAGTTCTTAAACAAAAGTAAATTTAAAAATTATGCGATCTTATATCGTGGTAATCATCAATCGCGCTTATTAGAAAAAGCATTAATGCTTAACCGTATTCCTTATAAGATCAGCGGTGGGACTTCATTTTTCTCACGCAGCGAAATTAAAGACATGATGGCATTTTTACGTGTTTTGGTGAACCCGGATGATGACAATGCATTCCTAAGAATAGTTAATGTACCACGCAGAGAAATTGGACCCACGACACTAGAAAAACTGGGTAATTACGCCAATATGCGGCAAATAAGTATGTTCGCCGCTAGTTTTGAGTTGGGGCTTGAACAGCATTTAACCGGTCGTGGTTTAGTACATGTGCAAAGGTTTACTCGTTGGTTAGTTGAAACTGGCGATCACGCGGAGCGAGGTGATACGCCTGCCGTGCTTAGAGCGATGATCCGTGAAATAAATTATGAAGACTGGCTGTACGACACTTCGCCTAGCCCAAAAGCAGCAGAAATGCGCATGAAAAACGTTACGCAACTTTTTAGTTGGGTAACTAATATGCTTGAAGGGGATGATGAAGAAGAGCCTATGTTATTGCCAGCCATTGTAACCCGCTTAACCTTGCGCGATATGATGGAACGTGGCGAAGATGAAGACGATGCTGACCAAGTACAATTAATGACACTACACGCTTCTAAGGGGCTAGAATTTCCTTATGTCTTCTTGATTGGCATGGAAGAAGGTTTATTGCCACACCAAACAAGTATGGACGAAGGTAATGTTGAAGAAGAGCGTCGATTGGCTTATGTGGGAATTACCCGTGCGCAACGTGAATTGATTTTTACTTATGCCAAAGAGCGCCGACAATATGGTGAAGTTTCTCGCACTGAAGCGAGTCGATTTTTACACGAATTACCGCAAGACGATTTAAGTTGGGAGCTAACAGAAACTAAAAAAAGCCAAGAACACAAAGACAAAACCACTAAAATGGGTGTGGCGAATTTGCGTGATATGCTCAAGAATAAAAACAAATAAGTACTTTTTATGTTTTGGCTAAAGGTAGCTAAAATAGAAAAACTTCAATTAAGCCCGCCATTAATGATAATAAAATAACGCCTCTCTGCTTCAGGGAGGCGTTATTTTTTATTAAAAATTTGCCATGAAAATTAAAATAATCTTACAAAGTTAAACAAATGAAATACAAAAACTGAACAGTTAATGTTTTGTATTTTATTATAATTAATTTACACAAAGTTCGACCTTTAGCTCAATAAAAGGCGATAAATCTCTTATTGGTCTCACTTTTAATGAAAAATTAATTATATGGATATTGCAGTTGATGAGTTTAAAGAAAGTACTGTTGAGTTTTTTTATGGGAATTTCCATCAGTTCATGTGCGTTCGTTCCCTCTTCTTCACCTGACCAGCCTTACTATTATGACTGCGATATGGTGACAAAAAAACTAACCTTAAAATCCACTCAAATGGGGGAGCTAGGAGATTGTGACGATGGCGGTATAGCGGAATGTATCATTATGACGGGTATTTTGAGTACAGCAATCTTGATTGTTTCTGGCAGTGTCGTTTTGTTAGGTAATACTTTGCATTGGTCAGAATATAAGTTGAAATGTTAGACATACAATAAGGTCATCTAAAACTCAAATAGCTCAACAGATATAATTTATTGTTGGTGGGTTTCCTATTCATTATTTTACGGGTTTGTAAAAATAACGTTGCGATTTGTGAAAGCGAGTAACGCACAAATTACAAAGTCTGCTTCAAGTTCATTGCTGCCTTTGGTATTTCACCTTAGTGCCAATTTACTGACCTAAATTAGCCATAAAAATTAGACAAGTTTATGTTCACTTATATACGTTAGCTGACATAAGCCTTTGCTTATTTAGTTGCGACCATTTCGACAATTATTCGTAAAAAGGATAGGTTATGTATGGATGATTTTTGTCAAAAACTATAAAAATTACACAAGTAGTGCTGAATAATTAGTTAAAGTGCCTGAAGGCTTTTACACGTATAATATAACAAAGGATACTTATAGTAGTGATTTACGATAAAAATCACTGTTAAAGAATCATTAGGAGTAGTAATTTTTTACACTAATACCAGAAAAAACATCAATCATGACGATTGATGTTTTCTATAATAAAAAATATTAAATTTTATTATTTCTTAAATCGACGTGATGCTAAACCAATCATTCCTAATGCAAAAATAGCAAGTGTTGATGGTTCAGGCACTTCGGCAGTACGTGGTGATGTTACGTAAGCTAACTCATCTGTAATAAACGGAAGATTACCACCATGATAGTTAAAGTCTGTTGATGTAACTATAATATTACCTAAGCCAAAATTCGCATACATGCCTAGTGTTGTTGTTCCTGAAGTTAAGAATACGTTCCAATTACTATCACCGCTTAAACCCCCGAGATGGTGATTAGCTCCGTTGACATTAGTCAATGCTGTAAAAGTATTATCACTAATAGTTTGGTTGCCTGAACTATAAGTAGATGAACCAAAGAAATTAATGCCAGAGCCATTCAAAGCACTAGTACCACTTTGCGCTCCATCAAAAATGACACCACCACCTAAGCTAATATAACCCAATAAGGTATCTGACCAAAAACCACTAGAAATAGTACTTCCAGCCCAATTAAACAATAATGCATCATAATTTGAAAACAAATCTTCTGACGTTTGCGTATCTAAAAAAGTAGTACTAATTATATTGACACTGCTACCTGACTCTATTGAGTTAGCTGCATTCAATAGATCTCCTGTAGATCCATCGATGGCTCCAATAATTAAACCAGCATTTGCTATATTAGGTATGCAGCTCATAGTCAAAAATAAGCTTACCAAAGCAGTTTTTAAAAAATTACACTTCATTTTACTTCCTCTTTTATCCCTTCCAAATGAAAGTTGGCAGGTAATAGTTAAAATAGTGATGTATCTATCCTTATACGTTAATACAAAAAATATGCCAAGCTTAAAAAAATCAATAATTTCAATATGATGATAAATTATACAAATTCAAATAAAGTTACATTGTAAAATAACCTGACACCAAATAACTTATCAATCAGTTGGTTTTATGACATAACATTAATAAGCTTTGATTTAACAAGGGTTACTAGAAAAACACAATTAGATGGTTGAATTTCACCTGGAACTTTAGATATATCATCAATATATTCATTTTAAAATATATAAAACAACCATTTAAGTAGTTTGATTGATTAAAAACCAGCAGTGCTAATTATTGTTATTCACTACATCAAAATACTAATTAAGCCACCCATAATAACTTGTTTGTTTTTTCAACAATAAACTACACTTAGTTTACCCTCTTATAAGTGTGGTGATTATTATGCCCAAGCCTCGTTCACAACAAATCAGTTTATCTGATACGCCGTATTATCATATTTGCAGTCAAACCGTTCGAAAAGCCTTTTTATGTGGTGTTGATAAAGAAACCGGTGTCAGTTACGAGCACAGGCGTCATTGGATTGAACAGCGTATTTTTAAATTATCTCAGGTCTTTGCTATTAATATTTGTGCTCACGCTGTCATGAATAATCACTTACATTTAGTCCTTCATGTTGATAGTGAAAAAGCTAACAACTGGACGACGCTAGAAGTACTGTCCCGTTGGCATAAGTTGTTTAAAGGCACCCTGCTGACCCGTCAATTTCAACAAGAGCAATCATTAACTACATTAACCCCATTCGAAATGGAAATGGTTGAAGAAACAGCACAAGTCTATAAACAGCGCTTAATCGATATCAGTTGGTATATGCGGGCA
>NZ_JACGVV010000046.1:0-24851 GCF_014077405.1 Colwellia sp. BRX10-9
TTGAAGGACTATTTAACCCTTGTAGATGAAACAGGTCGCGTAATAAGAGCAGACAAACGAGGCGCTATCGATAACAAAACCGCAAATATACTGTCAAGACTTCACATCAGCGATGAAAGTTGGCTAAAACTCAGCACAAACTTTGAAGGTATATTCACTGGCGCGGTCGGCACCGCAGAGCATTTGTGTGAATTTACTGAGCACGTGGGGTTAAAGCGAGCACACGGTAAAGCAAATGCCCAAGCTTGTTTGAATAGCGCGTAAACATAACTACATTCAAAAACAGCAAGAAAGCCACAAGAAAAAATACGGCTACCTTGGGGGAGAAGTTAAGCTTGCCTGAAATTCACTCATTTAGTCAACATCTATAAAAATCGATAGGCAAAGGCTTACAAGATGAAGTACATGCCTTGTTGTTGACCAATGGATAGCAGTGTTTCAGAGCATTATTATTGTGTAGCATTATTATGGGTGGCATAGTAATTTTTTGCATCGCTATTTTGTCGCACTTCACAGTTGATATTATGTGTCACACATTTACTCAATAGCCTTTGACATAAACATACTATATGGATCTTCTTGATAGTTACCAAAAGGGGCACATGGTTGAAAACCAAATTGTTGATAAAGTTTTTGTGCTGGAATAAACGCATCCATAGTACCCGTTTCCAAACTTAATCTTTTATACGAACGAAGAGTCGCTTGTTCAACGATATGCTCTAATATCTTACGAGCAATACCTTTACGTAAAAACTTGGTCGATGTGCGCATAGACTTTATCTCGCAATGATCTTTATCAAGTTCTTTTATAGCGCCAATACCAGCTAAATCTTGATTAACCCATAAACTCCAGAACGTTACATCGGGGTGTTCAAGTGCACGCAAATCTAGCGCGTGAACACTTTCTGGAGGTGAGTGAGCTAGCATATCTTCATGATGCTCTTGTAACAAAGAAATTACAGCTTCATGTCTTAATTCGCCAAGCTTAATATCCATATTGCACCTTTGTTTACCTGTATACCTAACGCCCATTCAGAAGCTAAAATAAGCGAGGCACGAGCAATGGCCAGCTTTTTTAGTCCTTTGGAATACCTTGTTATTTGCTAATTACGAAGAAAATGAACACTATATCTGTAGTAACTTGGGATATGACTATGTTCAATATCAACAACTTTATAGCTATTATATTCTGGATTTTCTGCAATAAACGCCATAGCTTTTTCATATAAAGCAGAATCAGTTCCTTCTTGAAAGTTTACATCTGTAGCCCATTGGGGAGGTGGGCCTCCGTAGTAAATTTTTAAAGTATAAATATCGTTAGTCTTAGCTATAGCCTCGAAGGTTGCTCCATAGGTTGATGTTGTAACGCAAGATGTTGTATTTAGTAAAAGGATTAAAACAACACAAAACTTGATCAATAATTTCATTAACACTCCTATGCTCTAAGGCAAATAACGCCCAATTTACAGGCAAAACTAGTTGGCTAAAATAAATGAACGAAGTGAACAAAAAGCCAACTGTTTTTTGTCCTTATTTAATTTCTTATTATGTTTCTAATTTAAACGAAGAGTAAGTTTTGCAACCCTACGACCTAAGTGCTTTGCCGTTGCAAGATCAACTTCATGTGCGACACTATTAGTCGTTTGGGAAACGACTCCTAATTGGCAACCTAATCGATTTAAAGTGGAACTATCTGTTCCATATGAAGCATCAATATTCACCCACAAAATACCATGCTGACTTGCTAAAGTGGCCATGTATTGCAAAGTACTTGATTGGTCACCATTTAGGCCTGTTCCAGAGGTGAATCCAGCAGAGACTTTATCAGCCCACTCTTGGCTCTGCCAATGTTCACTTGAAGCATCCGCAAAAGCCTTGAATTGAGCTGATACACTTCCCATATATGTTGGGCTTCCAAAGATAATCGCATCGCATAATTTTAGATCTTCAAATAATTCTTCGTTTTCAAATCTTCCTTCAAGGATTTCGCGCCCTTCAATTTTATGTTCAAGCACAGTTATTCCATGTTCTTGTTTAGCACCTAAAGCTATTGCTTTAGCAAGTTGTCCTGTGACATCACTCTTAGAAAAATAGACTATCGCTATGCGGGACATCGATTTCAAACTCCTTTATTCGATTATGCATAATCAAAAATAACACCTCATTAAGAGGCAAAACACCGTTGATTAAAATAAGCGACAATGGAGCAAAAGCCAACTGTTATTTGTCCTGCTTTAATAGCTTGCTAGAGGTAAACGTCCCCGGAAAAACAGCATTAGCGACTGATTTAAATAACACTACCCACAACGCCAACAAGACAAACCAATATAATTTTGCCCCCTCTGTTTTTAACTCTCGTACTTTGGGTTCCATATATACATATGGAAGTAGAATGTTATTTTTTGATTTTATTTGATGGATTAATCCATCTTCATGCCAAATAGAAACATTAGATCCAACCTTTAAACTTCGTGCTAAGTTTTTACACTTACCCTCACCAATACCAACTGCTGAAAAAGTATCTTGGTATGAGCCAATATTAAGATCGAAGTATGAATATACTTTATCCGTTTCATCATCTATCACTTCTTCTTTATGACATTCAACAAAGTCAATTTTTGTTGAATATTCATGTATGTTCGTTAAATCAGTAACTATATATTTAGGTAATACAAAGGCGAGTACAGCTAAATTGATTAAGATAAAACCCAAAATAAACAGCTTACGCTTTTTTCCATTTCCCTCAGCAGAGAAATCAATGATAAATTCATTTTCATCATCGTCCTCGTCTTCCTGATCTTCAATTTCTTGGGCTTTTTTTTCAAACTCTCCATTTTCTTTTCTTCGTTGAATTTCTTCACATAACTGCTTATATCGCTCAGGAAATTTATCCTTATCGATATTTTGGTTAACATCAAATAATTCATCCAATGTGTAATTTGAATAGTTGATTGACAAGATATTTCCTTTTACCTCTAACGCCCCATTAAGAGGCAAATAATGCTTGGCTAAAGTAAGCGACGATGGAGCAAATAGCTAGCTGTTATTTGCCCTGTTTGAATGACTTATATGCCTTTTGTCTATTTAGTGCTCAGAACTAGAGCTACTTCCCTTGTTCTGTTGATTTAAAATCTGGGATGTTTTTTCTTTTTCCCATTCTTCACCAAAGGGTTGAAATACCTGGAAAGCGAGGCCAGCAATAAGCGCACCAAAAGATAAGAATACAACAATCAATGGACCTAAATTTTCTCCGTCATTGTAGTTAGGCAACATAAATAGGAGAAAGACTGCAATTAAAAGTGCCGAGAATGTATAAAAATATTTTATAGATTTAACCTTCTCTTTTGCTTTGTTGTGCTGAGAATGATCTTTAATCATATCCGCATCCCCTTCTGTTTGGAGATTTTTTTCATTATTTATAGCACATATAAGCTCATCAGTTGAGATTTCAAAAACCGCAGCCAAAGACTTCAAGGTTTCAGTTCCAATGCTTTCTCCTTTTTCTACTCTTTGAATTGTGCGAACATTTAAATCGCTTAGTTGCGCCAATTGTTCTTGAGACCAGCGTTTTTCGAGTCTTAATGATTTCACAGGTAACTCCATTTATTGTTGAATGCTGATGCACTATACACCAAGGGCATACTGTCGGTAATGACAAACAGACGACAAATAGCCGACAGACATAAATTTACGCTTACCAACGCCGCATTAAGCCAAAAATTATAGTTGGCTAAAATGTGTGAAGCACGAACAACAGCCAGCTGTTATTTGTCTTGCTTAAGTGGCCTGTTATGTAACGATTACAAACCCCAGATCTGATTTAACGATGCTAAAATAAAAAAACAACAGAATAATGAAATAGAGCCGAGTATAAGTGACGTAAATATAATGACAAAATGGTTCCAAGACTTAGTTGAAGCTAAGAAAAGGAATGGACCAACTAGCCAAATAGAAGAAGATAAAAACAATGCAGAACCTATTTGACTTACTTCGTCGGTTTCACTCCATACACTTGCACCAATAACTAATAAAATGCATAACAAAGCGAACCAAGAATACAAAACAAACTTGGCTGATTTAATATTGGTTTTACTCACACTAAATATCCAATATAAAATTAATATCGGTGCATTAAAAATTAATAGATCGATATATGCCATACTTCCTTAGTTACCTAACGCCCCACTAAGAGGCTTTTAATTGTTGGCTAAAATAGTCAGGCACAAAAAACAGCCAGCTGTTATTTATCTGTTTGAACGCATTGTTATGTGAAATATATCTCGGTGCTATTCCTCTAAAATAACTTCGAAACCACCGTAGATTAAACGTTTACCATCAAAGGGCATTGGATTTTGATCTGGGTGCATTCTAGGATCTGCCATAATAGCGTCCCAACCAGCATCACGAACTTCCTTTGTCGGCCATACAACAGATGAAAAAACTACAGTTTCATCTTTGCCACATTTTACAGCCATTGGGAAGGATGTAATATCACCATCAGGAACGTTATCTCCCCAACTTTCAGTAATTTTAAGTGCTCCGTGATCTTTGAATACGACCGCAGACAATTTCGCATGTTCAATGTACTTTTCTTTATTTACTGTTGGTACTGCGGCAACAAAACCATCGACATAAGACATATATTATTCCTTTTATACTCTACAGGTTGAAGTTCACATAACACCCTATTAAGGGGGAAATTATAGTGGCTAAAGTATAAAGCGAAACTAGCCAACTGTTTATTTTCAATTAAAATTTATATTGTACAATTGCCATATATTGCTTTTGCCTATGTTCCGCTGCTCGACTTTCCCATAAAGTTCTATTTTCATTGTTCGAAGTTGAGTTGATAAATTCAGCGCCTACATTCCAATTTTTATCCAGTTGATATCGCCATGCCAACGTAAGGCTATCACCATCGCTGTCATTAGGGTCTTGTCTGTTCTGATCAGTTTCTTTTACTTTGAATTGGTCATGACGTAGTGAAAATCTATGTGATCCTAATTTATAATTAAACATCACATACCATGAAGAAATATCAGTAAACACTCCTGTTTCTTGACTGCCCATACCGGTATCACCAGATAAATACTGAGCTAACAGCCTAAAGTTACTTGTAAATTTATGTTGCATGGCAACGGAATAATATTGGGTTTTCCAAGCATATTGACGATTTTTTTCAATGGCATTTGGATCACCTCTATTATCGTAGTAATAAACTCTCACGTCAGTTTGTTTTAGATAACGCCAATGCCCTCCAACGTAATATCCCCATTTACTATCTGTTTCAATAAAAGGCTCAACAAAATTAGGCGTATTAATAGGGATGTCTTGCTGGGAAAAGTAATCAGAAAAGACAACGGCTTCATTATAAAAAGTTTGCCTATTATGCTGTGCCCAACCACGCCAAACAAGCAAGCTGCCTAAGCCATCATTCGCTTTAAATATAGAGGCTAATGCGGTAAAACTATGAGGGCTATTATGCTTTCTTCCACTTCGAGTGATTGACCACTGAGCACCTAAGGTTCTTTGCTCTTCAGCAATCCAAGAATTGATCGCTGAAAAACTATAAGTATAAGGACTTGTCCATCCGGTTGCTGTATTTTCCAGTGACATTTGAGGATAAAACATGCCGAATTTAACTTGATGTTTTAAGCCTGGATTTAATGGCGAATAAGTAAAGTAAGCTTCTGTTAAGCCGATGTTTTTTTCACCATCAGGATTGTAATTGGCGACAAGATCAAAATTAACATTAGAAATTAAGTCGCCACTTATTTCTATCGCCGCTTGTGTTAGCATCAGTTTATCGTCGTCGTTATACCGTAATATACCCACGCCTTCTTCCTGCCAGCTATTTAACCAAGGCTGATGATAATCGGCTTTAATATATCCTGCTTCAATCACCCCTTTAACCGTTATTTGTGCAGCATTAACTGCAGAACTCAATAGAATAAAGGTGGCTAATAGTGTTTTATTTGTTGTGCTAAGCATTATTTTCCTCATAATTGAGTAACCAAGGTAAAAGCTCATCGCCATGAATCGCCTTACTAATAAAGTAACCTTGTGCTGTTTCAACACCAATCTTATTCAACATCTCAAGACTTTATTTATTTTCAACGCCTTCAGCCACAACACTTAATCCTAAGTTGTGCGCTAAATCAGTGATCGATTTAATAATAATACTATCTTCATTACTTGTAATAAGTTCAAGCACAATAATTTATAGATATTGTACTTATCTTTACAAACGTAAAAAGCGATATCAGAAAATTGCATTAGGCCATCAGCTTTAATAGAGTCTTCTGGATATACTGCTATTCCCATACTGGCCGAGACATCTAATTGTATATTATTTATTTCAAAAAACGGCTCGAAAATCTTGACTACTGGTGCGACTAAATCATCAATAAAAATATAAATCGTACTAAAATACGATTTTGTAATGATTTCAAATTAATAGTCATCTAATTCATCATCATCTTCATAAGCTGCATATCTAGGCTTCATCGCCTCTTTTACATTAATGGTGATATTCGTATGACTAGAAACCGTTATTTTTTGAGTAAAAGATTGATCAGCCTCTTGGAGTAATGGATGCCATATTTTCAGTGTGTATTTTCCATCTGGGAGTGCTAAATTAATATTACCCTCACCATCAGTTTTGCCAAACCAAGGGGTATCAACAACATAAACATAACCAACCATCCAGTCATGTATGTTGCAGCCTAGGATCACTTCTCCAACTTTATCAAACAAACGAGGGTCTAATTTTTTCTCACGGTATAGTTGTATTTCAAAAGTTTTCGCTGGTGAAAAGGAATAAACATGATGTTTTATTCTGTCTGAATTGGGAAAATCAATGTTAGTATTTTTATTAACGACTAGGATGTGGGGGGAAAATTGTCGATTAACTTGATCCATAATAGCAGTATAAGGAACCGACAAAGTACTCTCTGCCACGGTAGGTTTTATTTCTGGCTCAGCGAAAACGACTATATTAGACAATGGTTTTTTATCGACATCAATCACTAGAAAGTTTGTATTGCTTGCTTGACTGGCAAAGGAACTAAGAATCATTAAAACAGAAATTATTTTGTAATTAAAAACTCTTACCATAATGTAACTTTCCACGCTTATTATTAAATATCACTATGTTATAAAATTAACACATTTCACTTATTTATTACTATATTTTACCAAAACAATTGGCCATTCAGACCAAAAAATCAAGAATTTTAGACGGAATACTAAAGAATATTATTCGAATTTAAAAAATTTTATTCACTTAACAATACTTGAAGAGAAAATAATTGCGCTCAAGCCCTTAATCATTTTTTCCTTTTAGATCTTTAAAAAGGCGCTAACCACTATTTTTATTCGTAGTAGCAAATCATTTTTTTCTCCACATAGCTTTTAACAGAAAGCTTCGCCTTTAGAGTCTCAACCAAAAGACAAAATCCAATTATCTTTAATAACTTAACAAAATAAAAAAATCATAATGTAATAAAAAAATTAATAGCTACACTTAGATAAACTGATGAAATTAATAAGTGACGCTTTGAGGAATAAATTAATGATGAGATATAAAGCAGCGGGCATCGCCTCAATAATATTACTATTAATAACACAATCGTACTCACCCAAGGTCATGGCCTATAATATGGCTCAAAACATTTGTGAGTATGTCGCGGCTGACGATAAGAGGAGATTCCGCTCTTTATTAAAAGCACAACGTATAAAAATACGCTCTATTTTTGATGAAATAACCTGTAACGGTAAAAATATATTATTTTTTGCTGCAGCAAGCAACGCTAATGATGTCGGTGAAATGATTATTAAAAAATTGCCGAGAAAAGTATTAGGTGAATTAGTTGATGAATTAATAATTGCCTCGCCAACCTTAGGCGCTATAGCTAAAGAAAGAGCCGGTTAAGTGATCTATCAAGTAGTAGTAACAGCAAGACAATAATGTTTTTAATCTAGCTCAAATTTACGGGCAGTTATTATGATAAAAATAACAAGACCACTCCTTTAACTAATAATAATTTGGGGTGGTCTTAATTCATCTATTTGCAGGGTTGTAAAACGCCAGCAATAATTTAATTAACTAATCAAAATCCCATTTAAATGAAACATCAAAAGCAATGCCTTTCGTTTCACTACGAAATAAAGTATCAGAAAACTCTATTTCTTTACTTTCATCAAGTAGGTTTTGTACTTTGAATTTTAACGTTGTTGAATAGGTAGGATAGTAGGTATATACCATATCAAGTGAATGAAAAGGTTGCTCATACTTGTCGTCTTGCCCTTCAATACCTGGAATAATAATACGTTCACCAAAGACATTATAAGCCATTGTCACTGAATGATTACCGTTTGGCGCATCATAACCTAAATTGAGATTAACCACATATTGCGAGTGCCCAGTCATTCTACGCGTCGGATTAGTAATCGCGGCAGAAACTCCAGTTTGCTCAACAACGCGTTGCGTGTTGATGTTTATTTCAGAGTCACTTAAGGTCACGTTACCTGACAAGAAAAAATCGTTACCGTTCATGCCAGCAAAATCACCCAAAAAGGCAAAATCTTTCATAAACTCTAGCTCAATACCATAAACTTCGCCGTCGTCTGCATTAGCAATAACGATAAGCGGAGGGCCATCTTGGCCTGGTGATTGTACTGATTCAATCGGATTTATCATATCTTTGTAGAATAACCCTACTGACAAGTTTTCTCCCGTATCTAAGTACCATTCCCAACGTAGATCGTAGTTTTTAATATCCGTGGTTTCTATACCAGCAGTGCCTCGAATAGGATATCCAGTTAGCGGGTCAAGGTAAGTTGATGGCGCAACCTCGCGAATATCTGGGCGTATTGTGGTTTCACCATAAGATAAACGAAACTGTACAGCTTCACTCATCATGTAAGTAAGTGCTAACGCCGAGTATATATCATCTTCTTGAAAGGCTAATTTCGATAAATCTTCTTCTGTTGGTTGTGGTGGTAAATCAAAACGACCGGTTGCGGGATCTAAAGGCGCGACGACTTGGCGGTAATCTTCCCAGCGAAAACCGCCACTGATACGCCAAGTATTGTCAATAAACCAATCTGCCTCAAAGTAGTAAGCATCGGTCATTTGTGCTGAATAATAGTCATCACCCATTACAGAGGTGTCTCGTATAACCGTTTCACTGCCTTGTAATGGCCGATTGAGAATAATATCGTCTGTTAAAATATCATTCATTTTATTACCACTAAGACTCAGTTCTTCAAAGGCTAAGGTATTAACATCGATACGTCTGGAAAAAGCGTCACGGGTTTTTTCAATAAAATCACCACCGAACTTAAGCTCTACTTCTGATTGCGAAAAAGTTATGGGTAAAGATAGGTTAAAACCGCTGTTTTCTACTTTATCTTCCAAGTCCTGAAAAGAATAACGGGTAGCGGTTGAAGCCTTACGTAAACTACTTTCATTAGTAAGATCAAAAGTACCATCCTCGTTTTCGTCACTGAGTATGTAGCGCGTAGAAACATTACCCGGTGCGTAACGACTTGAACGAGCGTCTGAATATTTCCAATCAAAACCTATGTTCCACAACCATGGCAGATTGTGAGTACCACGAACCTGATTAGCGATCATTTCGCGCTCTTCGTAGCTAACGTCACTGTCTCGAATGCGCAAACCGTCACTGAGTAATACATTGTTAGTATTACCCAGTTTGTCTTTTATTTCGTCGGCGGTATCACGTAGCACAATGAAACTGTAATCAAGGCGATGATCTCGGTCATACTCTACACCTAAGTTCAGCAGACCAGACCATTTTACTGAATGTTCAGTTGAGGTAACTTGGTCAAAACCTCGTACTAAACTCCATGAATCATCGGTGTTATTACGAAAATCTTGACCTTCGTATAATTCACTTACTTGCCATTCATTGTCATAGGATAAAGAGGTTAAATAACCCCAGCGATATTTACCCTGTTCAAATTTATCACCGAGCGCAATATCAAGGCCAAAATCTGGGGCGATATTTTCTTTAACTGGATCGTAGTCACGATTAAGCTGCGCGGCTATTGCACGGTTTTCATCTTGACTAATATTTTTTAATGGACTGTAATTTTTCCATAATTTTTGTAATGTTTTGGGTGCTGCGCGAGTGCCATCATCTTGGCCACGCCAATCATCACTGCCACCATTGTAGCTGTAACCATCGTCAAAATTTTCGCTATTGCCACCTAAATTTCCAGAGATATTAAAAAGGAAATCTGTTGGAATACTTTTTAAACGGATATCAACATTACCGCCACCAAAATGGGCAGGCATTGAAGGTGAGTAGGATTTTTGTACCGATAAAGACTCGATAATTGACGCTGGAAATAAATCCAGAGGTATAACACTACGTGTCGGATCTGGGCTGGGTACAGCGGCACCATTTAACTGTGTGCTTGAGTAACGTTCGCCTAAACCACGTACATAAATAAATTTACCATCAACTAATGTCACACCGGTAACACGTCGTAATGCGGCAGCGGCATCGCTGTCGCCGGTGCGTGAAATTTGCTCTGCACCTAAAATGTCGGCGATAAAGGCTTGGTTGCGACGCTCTTCAATAATAGCGCTCGCCGTACCTTTTAATCGACTTACCTTAACAACAACTTCTTCAATAGCTTCATCTTCTGCTGATGTTTGCTCCGCTACTGCTGATGTCGCTGCTAGGCTTGTTATTATCGCTAGTGCTAAGCCACTTAATCGTAAACAATTATTTGGTTTGTTTACCTTGATTTTCTTGGCACTATGCATTAATTTTTTGTTCATCGTTAACCTCGATAGAGTCTCTGTGCTTGCTTTAGATACGCTTTTACTGCTTTGCTAATCGCTTGCATCAGTTAGGTTGATTGAGTATTTATTAGTTATGCTGAAATAAAAAAGCGAACACTGATTATTGGAAAAAACAGTGTTCGCCTTCAACGTCTAATTATTCTTCAAGACCTACTGTCCATCCTGCTGTCCAGTTTTTCGCTTTCGTTACGGCACCGACATGGTCAGCATTTTCAAAAAAGCTGTTACCGGTGAAGTCTTTAGGTGTTGTGGTATCGATGGTGAAAATGCCTTCTAATACCGCACTTGTATTTGCAGCCGTACTGTTTTCGGTATTATCGTTAATAAACCAGCTCATTAAATCAAAGGTTGCATCACTAGAGTCTTTAGAATCTTTAAACGCTTCATCACAAGCCACAACTGAGTTACTCATTAGCGTATCACCAGATTTTGCTTGATCTACCGTTAAGCCAGCTTCCAACTCAACACATTCGCCCATGCCTGCAGGACCTGTAACAACAAAGTTATGAAGTTGTGCTTTCGAGCCTTCTCTTAGATAAACACCTTCAGAGTCTTTATCTGCAGTGTCAAATGTATTACCAATAATGGTCATGTTGGCAATACTCGGGTTTGATTGTGGTAGTTTGTTTGGTGTTGAGCCGTCGTTGTCACCTTCAATACCACGGTTTGCTTCACCATTTTGTGGGTCATGCTTAACGAGTACGTATTGTAAGTTGCCACGAAAGCCATTATCCCAATCAACGCTGTCATCTTTATTAGAGGTTAAGACCACGTATTTAAGGTTAACCGTGCCACCAAAAAATTCGATACCATCATCAGCATTTTCATGTACTTGAATATATTCGACTTTGGTACCAGAACCAACACCACCAAATGTTATCCCGTTCAGTTCGTTGTCTGGTGCTATTTCATAACCTGCATGCTTAACAACGACATAACGTAATGTACCTGAGCTGTCAGCATCGTCTGTGCCGCCAAAGACTGCGCCATCTTGAGCACCTTCAATTTGAAGTGCACAGTCACTGCCATCCGTTGGACATTTATTTGATGTCGCATTACCCAATAACACTATTCCACCCCATTGACCCGCACCTGTTTCAGCGCCGGTCAAATCTTGACTCGATGTAAAAGTGATAGGTTTTGAGGCTGTGCCATTTGCTTGAATTTCTGAATCACGACTGACCACTAGGTAATCGCTACCTGAACGACCATAGATGGTTGTACCGGCTTCAATCGTCAGTGTTGCTGAGTTAATTTTATCACCACCAACAAAAACAGCGCCGTTTAGAGCATAAATATTATTAGCGGTTAACGTTAAGTTATTAGCAATAACACCGCTTAATTGACAAGTAATGTTTGAGCCATTGACTGAAGAAATTGCCGATGTACCTGTCGGACAACCTTGTGTTTCTGCCTGAGCGGTTACTACACCACCACCGTAACCAAAGGCCCAACCTTCACGCCAATCGTTACCCGCGTTGTCAGCACTGTCAAACGCGCCAATGTAATCAACGGAGTCAAAAAAGGCATTTTGTGTATTAGCGACATCTTGTCCGGCATTCTCAGCAACGAGTGGCGAGTTAGCATCAGGAATACCGTTTTCATTAATTAAAATAGAACTGCTGATACTGTTGGATGCTTCTGCACTGAACCATGCTTCGAGGTCAAGCAAGACACTACCGTCTTCCGCTTTAGCATTTTTGAAATTTTCACTATTACTACAGGCCATAACACTGTTTTGCATAACAATTTTACCACTATTAGCATTATTAACGGTTACAGAGCTCGTTGCACCACCTTCAATTTCTAAACATTCCCCCATTTCACTGGTGCCGGTTACCACCGTATTAAATATTTTTGCTGCGGTTCCTTCGCGTAAGTAAATACCTTCTGAGTCTTTATCTGCACTGTCAAAGTTATTACCCACAATCGTCAAGTTAGCGATAATTGGCGCTGACTGTGGCTCTTTATCAGGAGTAGAGCCATCGTTATCCCCTTCAATACCACGGTTTGCTTCGCCGGCATTTTTAGCATGTTCGACATAAATATGTTGCAGCATACCTTTATAACCATTGTCCCAATCGATACTGTCATCTTTGTTTGCTGTTAAAACTAAATGCTTAACATTGACCGCACCGCCAAAAAATTCTACGCCGTCATCGGCATTTGAATGTACTTGAATATAATCAACCGTTGTTCCTGAGCCAACACCACCAAACGTTATACCATTAAGTTCGTTGTCAGGCGCAATTTCAAACCCTGCATATTTAACAACAAGGTATTTTAAAATACCTGAATTGTCTTCCCAGTTTGAGCCACCAAAGACTGCACCTTCTTCAGCTCCTTCAATTTGAAGGGCACATTCACTACCATCAGTAGGACATTTATTTGAAGGAGCATTACCTAAAATAACTACGCCACCCCATTGACCAGCTGTTGTTTCTTCACCCTTAACATCTTGCAGTGAGGTTAAAATAATAGGTTTAGTTTTTATGCCTTCTGCCATTATTTTTGCGTCGCGGTGCACAACGACATAATCACCACCTGATTGTCCAAAAAGAACAACGCCGGGCTCTACGGTTAGCGTTGCTCCTGCCATCACTTCTAAAGCTCCACTAATAGCATAAAATACCGGCTTGCTATCAGCACTGGCGACTAAAGTCATATCACTAGTAATTTTTCCATCAAGCACTTGTACAGCAACATCAAAACCTAAAGCTGTTGAAACATCTTGGCCCAACACCGAACTAGACTTACCCGGTAATTCGGTCACAATTGGGTCAGTTGGAGCAGGGTTAGTGATGGTTGTATCGCCTACTGAGTTATCTACTTGAGATGAAAGTTTAATATCGCCACCACCACAACTGGCTAAAGTAATGGCACAAGCTAGCGTACTGATTTTAAAGAGTGAATTTATTTGCATGTTAGTCTGCTCCGCAGAAATTATTAGAATAAAGTTGCGGCTATGCTACTAAGGTTAAATGACAGAATTGTTGAAGTAATATGTAGTTTTTATTTAAGAAAAATTACATAAATGTTACATAATAAATTTCTATTACTGATATCGCTTAACTTACTCACTGATCTGTTAACTTTTCAAAACTAAGCTATTAAAGCTGAACAGATTGAGATACGTTGTTGAATGCGTTAACGTGAGTAAAACTCATAATTTATCAAGAATGTACTATGATGTATTTTAATAATCCTTGGTAATTCAAAGTGAGCACTTAGCATTATCATCTAGTATTTTTTCATCCTAACTTTTAACAGCTCAGCCCCAATTAATGAAAGGAAATTGCATATGAATGACAAAACAACAACGACAGCTGGCAAATGCCCAGTAATGCACGGCGGTGCAACAAAGAGCAGTATGTCCAATATGGGATGGTGGCCAAAGGCACTAAATCTTGACATTCTTCATCAGCATGACAGTAAGACTAATCCTATGGGTGCGAATTATAATTACCGTGAAACCCTGAAAGATCTTGATATGGCTGCTCTTAAAACAGATATGCATGCCCTCATGACAGATAGTCAAGACTGGTGGCCTGCTGATTGGGGCCACTATGGTGGCCTAATGATCCGTATGACTTGGCATGCTGCCGGCACCTATCGTATCGCGGATGGTCGCGGTGGTGCAGCGACTGGCAATCAGCGTTTTACGCCAATAAATTCTTGGCCAGATAACGCCAATTTAGATAAGGCCCGCCGTTTGCTGTGGCCTATCAAAAAGAAATACGGTAACAAACTTAGCTGGGCTGATTTAATTGCTTACGCTGGCACTGTTGCTTATCAATCTATGGGGTTAAAAACCTTCGGTTTCGCTTTTGGTCGTGAAGATATTTGGCAGCCAGAAATTGACACATATTGGGGCGCCGAAAAAGAATGGCTTGCACCAAGTGGTGGAGAAGGCAGCCGTTATTCTGGTGAGCGTGATTTAGAAAACCCATTAGCTGCGGTAATGATGGGGCTAATATATGTTAACCCTGAAGGTGTAGACGGCAAGCCCGATCCCCTTAAAACAGCGCATGATATTAGAGTAACGTTTGAACGTATGGCGATGAACGATGAAGAAACGGTTGCCTTAACGGCCGGTGGTCATACCGTCGGTAAATGTCACGGCAATGGTGACGCTTCGCAAATAGGACCAGAGCCAGAAGCTGGAGATATTACTGAACAAGGTTTAGGTTGGAACAATAAAACCAAACGTGGCATTGGTCGCGATACCATCACCAGTGGTATTGAAGGCGCATGGACTACACATCCTACTCAATGGGATAATGGTTATTTTTCGATGTTGCTTAACCACGAGTGGGAATTAAAGAAGAGCCCAGCGGGTGCTTGGCAGTGGCAACCAATAAATATTAAAGAAGAGCATAAGCCTGTTGATGTTGAAGATGCAACTACACGTCAAACGCCTATTATGACTGATGCCGATATGGCGATGAAAATGGATCCAGCGTACCGTGAAATTTCAGAACGTTTCTCTAAGGATCCTGAATATTTTTCTGACGTTTTTGCACGAGCATGGTTCAAACTCACTCATCGCGATATGGGGCCAAAGGCACGTTATATCGGTAAAGAAGTCCCTCAAGAAGACCTTATTTGGCAAGACCCTGTTCCCACTGGAGCCACGAGTTATGATATTGACTTACTGAAAAATAAAATAGCAGCGAGTGGTTTAAGTATCAGCGAAATGGTTGCAACCGCTTGGGATAGTGCGCGAACCTATCGTAACTCTGACAAACGCGGTGGTGCCAACGGCGCACGCATTCGCCTTGCTCCACAAAAAGATTGGCAAGGTAACGAACCAGCACGCCTTAGCAAAGTACTTTCTGTGCTAGAAAGTATTGCCACAAGTAGTGGTGCAAGTATCGCTGATGTCATTGTTTTGGCAGGTAATGTTGGTATAGAACAGTCCGCAAAAGCGGCTGGTTTTGAAGTCACTGTACCCTTTTCACCAGGGCGTGGCGACGCAACAGATGAAATGACGGATATTGACTCCTTCGAAGTGCTAGAGCCCACTCATGATGCTTATCGAAACTGGCTAAAAGCTGACTATGTTGTCAGCGCAGAAGAACTAATGCTTGACCGAAGTCAGTTAATGGGACTTACCGCGCATCAGATGACCGTGTTAATTGGTGGTATGCGTATGCTTGGCACTAACTACGATGGTACAAAACATGGTGTGTTCACCGAACGTGAAGGTGTACTTTCTAACGATTATTTTGTTAATTTAACAGACATGAATTATACGTGGGAACCTGTTAGTGATAACCTTTATGAGATGCGCGATCGTCAATCAAATGAAGTAAAATGGACAGCAACACGAGTTGACCTTATCTTTGGTTCTAACTCAATTCTTCGTTCATATGCTGAAGTTTACGCGCAGGATGATAACCAAGAGAAGTTTGTTGCTGATTTTGTTACAGCATGGGCGAGTGTGATGAACGCTGATCGATTCGATCTAGTCTGATGATTAGCTAAAATTTCACGCCGCTATTTACCGCGGCGTGAATGATAAATCTAGCCTTAATAAGTAGCGAGTTAAAAGTATTGCACCCGCAATACTTTTTTTTTAGCTATAAACTCTTTAACCTAATAGCTGGAATGACCCCATATCCTTTAAAACTATCACTTGAGCTATAAGCGATTGTATTAGCGATAATTTTTAAGTTTACCAGCGCTCTACACTCCATTGCACGGCCATAATCGCAATTAATATAGAGCCAACAGGTAGTACACCTCTTGTATAAAACGTGGTGTTACGTAATAAAATTAATATCGGCAGTAAAATAGCAAGTATCGCTAACTGACCTATTTCAACACCAAGATTAAAGGCTAGTATACTCAGTAACTGTTGATCCGCAGGTAAGCCTAATTCTCCTAAGACACCAGCAAACCCCATACCGTGCAGCAAACCAAAGGCAAAGGTTAACCAAGCTAAACGTAAAACCACTGGCCAAATATTATTGAGCGCCGCAAATAAAACCGATAAAGCAATGCCCAGCTCTACCCAACGACTGCTTGGGCTTAACCAGCCTAAGGCGGTCGCTGTTAACGTTAGCGAATGAGCCAAGGTAAATGCACTCACGATCCATACGGTGTTAGTCAAAATAGTTTTAACACTTGATATAGCTTGCCACTTTTTATCTTTACGCTGTAGCACCGCCGGCAATAACAAGGCAAACAAAAACAGGATATGGTCTATACCGATCCAAATATGTACAACACCTTGATAAACAAATTGTGTAAATGTCGTCCAGGCACTACCTTTGCTCAAATCTATGGTGATTTTTCGAGTGCTGTCATCTAACACTAAACTGTGTAAGTGGTTACCATCACCAATATTTAGAACCACCTCATGGCTACTATCTAAAGAAAATATTGCGCTGTAGGCAATTTCTAATGGGCCACTGATTGGGCACTGACCTGAGAAATCAGTAACAGCGAAAGCTTCATTGGCATGATCTTGCAAACGCTCCATAATCTCAAAACGTAAGTTACACCTTAAATTTTCACGACTCAATAATAAATGCTCAGCCAAATAGCTAGCAATCTCAGCTTGTCGACTCTTGACCTCTCCCCAGGTTAACTCACCGTTGGCATTTATATCCAAGCCAACAGCTAATTCTAAATCAGTCAAACTCAATTGCCATTCGCCACTGATACGACCGGTGTCGTCGATTTCGGCAATAATGTAACTGGTACTCAATTGATGAGCGACGACAGTATTGGCCAGTAATAACGACAGGCTTATTAGCCCTATTTTTAACCACTGCTGCATATTTTTATCTCACTACTTTTACGGTTTATTAAGGTTTATTGTGTTGAGGTGTAGCTTAAATCTGAGGCTTTTTATCAGGTGATTCTTTAAATGCTAAAGCACGTTTGAGCAAGCGTTCATCCGAGCCCAGCTTAGCTTGTTGCCAATTAATTCTCGCCCAATAAAGCGCCTTAATAGGGTTAGGAACAATATCGAGATAATATTGAGCTATATCTGCAGCATGAGCGGTATCATTTCGTTGCAAACGTATTTCGATACGTTGGGTTAGTCGCTGCTGCCATACGCCATTAGTTGCCTTAGTTATTTGTTCGGCAAGGGTCAAACGTAATAACAAAGCATCATCAAAACTATCACTTGCTTCAACGATAGGTCCTAATGTCTCTAAAACAATTTGGCCTTGTTGTTGTGCTAAATAAATATCCGCCCACAGCGCTAAATAACTAACAGGTGCCTGATTCAATGGGTAGCCTGACAAATGGTCTATGGCTTGTTGTGTTAGCTGCTGACGGTGAGCAAGATCAGCTAAAATTTGATTAAGCCATACCTGTTGGGCGATAGGTATATCACCCGCAAGCTTAACGATATTTCTTAACTGTTGGTAACTTTGAGCAACTTTGCCTTGTTCAGCACTAACCTCTAGCACGCAGGCGCTACTGACAAATAAACTGCCCTGCCCCAATACTTGTAAACAGGCACTTTTCGCAGCGTCAAGATCACCTTGTACCATGTGTATATTGGCTTTCATTAACCAAGCAGCGACGTTGTCTGGCTGATATTGAAGTATCTGAGTCAGTAATTGTTGGGCCTGATTAAATTGATGGTAATGCTGTAAGACGGTTGCTGAATAAAATTGTAGCTCTAGATCATTAGGGTTAGCGACCAACAAGGGTTTCAGTAAAGCGCCAGCACGGCCATAATAACGACTTGCTAAGCCAGGCTTACTTGCGTCATTGAGCAGTTGGGCGATAAAAATCTTTGGCTGTTGTGCAGGTTTAGGTACCGTCCAGCTAGCAACGATACTTTGATTTGATTTGGGCACATAACTTTCTGAATGCACAGGCGATGAAGTGGCAATAAAAACCAAAAATAACAAGGGGCTAATAAAACGAAGTGTTGGCATATCATTATCCATAAAAGGGCGCCTTCCTTGGCGCAGTCAAGATGGTTCTACTGTTGAATCAAGTCGTCGTATGCTGCTGGTTCCTCAACATCTTGAATAAACGCACGACCATTTACGGCCAAGGGTTTATCGCTTGGTTGCTGACTAAAAGCTGCACGACTATAACTGGCAAATGACACTTCCAGCGCTTCAATCGTAATATTGATTGTACCGCTAACAGGATAATTAATTCCATCAGAGGCAGTAAAAGTAAAGCTGTCACTTCCTGTCACTTCAGCATTAGGCTGGTAAGTGAAACTACCATTACTATCAATGGTGACCATTCCTAGCATCGGCTCTTGGTCTAAGCTAAAAGTCAACGTGTCACCATTTTCATCATTTGCGCTTAACATGTCAGTGATAGGCGTTTCTGTTTGAGTGATCAAGTCGACCGATATCGTAGTCGGTGATGCGTTTTTCGTAATAGGTAGCTCATCGACATCATTATTACAGCCTGAAACTAGCATGGCGGCCGCTAAACTTAACACGACCCCTTTAAGCTTAAAGACTTGACTAAGATGAGATGCTTTATTTTGTTTACTATATAACATAATAGTGTTCCTTATTTAGAGCCTGGTAAAGGCGTTGCTAAGTATGGAAAGCTAGTATCCATCATAGAGGCATTACTTGGCGCACCATCAGTAAAGGGTACATTACCTACACTTGCATCTTCTGGTGCACATAAGCCCAAATCTGTATCTGTGCCATTAACAGGAATTGGGTAACATAAACGACCCATAACAACACGAAGGGCAATATCTACCACATCATCTCCTGGTCGGCGACCATTTGGAAAGCCAGCTAAATCGTCACCAGCAACACCAAACGATGACTGCATATCGGCTGCCACTGCTGCAATACCAGTATTTAAGCGTAACATTTCAGCTGCGGTCACTGTTGATAACTGATTAACACCTGGGAAACCTGTTAAAAATGCGGTAACTAAATCAACCCTAGGGAAATTAGTCGGTGCCAACGTTTCGATATTTGCACCTAAAGTGGTATTAACTGCATCTTTAAACAATATATTCAGCAGTTCAGGTAGCGTTGGATGAGTCACATAATCAGCAAACTGACCATCTGCACTTGGATGAGAACTTGAGAACTTATCTTTATCGGCCAAACCAATAACCAATTCATTCACTAAAGGAGAGCCAAGACGAGAAACTTGCGTCAATGCACCACCATTTACTTCAGTGTTATCAAAGCTAGCATTAGGATTCAAAATTCTAGCCTGAGGCAAACTTGCCGTAGTCCAACTACCGATAACGCCATTACCTGTTCCTGTTAAACAAGCTGTCGGTACTTCAATAGCGATACTAGTAACATTTTTGTCAGCTAAATCATCATTACTTGCTGATTGTGTAATACCACCGGGGAAGCCATCGCCATCGCCTGCTCCAGGAGCACTGTCACCCTCAACAGGAACAAAGTTCACTAAATCAAAAACTTTACCTAAATTAACCGCAAATGCGTCTTTACGCTGACCAACAAATACTTTTGCTGGTGCATCACAGCCAGGTATAGCAGCTGAGTATATATGGCTGTTAGCATAAGCTGAATACTGCTCAGCGTTGGTAAATGTTTTGTTACCGATGTAATCGAGTGGCTTAGCAAAACTTGCTCCACCCGAAGTACTATTAGTAACAGCAGCACTGGTACCCGTTCGCATTGGACCAGAAATCATATTAACCATGTAGCTTTCAGAGAAATTAGCCGCACTTTTATCTGCCATACTGATGCCGCCAACATTTTTAAGTGGTACACCAACAGATTTCTGTTCTCCTTCAGCGCCAACCATCAAAGCAACACCTGCATTATTGTTGCCTAACATCTGGTTAAAATTAAAAGTAAAGGTTATATCTTCAACAGCATCACCATCGTTATCAATATGAATCGCATAAGTTGCAGCAGGGTCCATAGCGAAATAGTTAGGTCCACCATAAGCATCCTGTAAAGGAATGTAATTTGCGATGAGTGTGACGTAATTGCCACGGCCTTCTTCATAACTATTGAATGCATAAAAGTCTGTTGAGTCGACTGTTGGCATACGTGTGACGTTAGGCGCTTCACGATGGCTTGATGCAGATACAGCTTGAGACAAAGTTGCACTCATTATTGCCGATACAATTAGTGTTAATTTAAATTTTTTCATGACGTTTCCTTTATAATTTATAGTTCTTAATGGTTACTTTCTTGAAAGCTCATTAAGTTAAACGATCGAGATTATGAATTGGATGCAAGAAAAATAACTTATTTACAAATTAATAATTATTCAGCCGAACCATAGTTTCAAATCGTGTTATTTTTACTTTTTATATTGGATAGCGTTGTTGCACTTTTTTTAGGTCATGTCGCCTTAGTCAACTTAATCAACAACAGCTAAGGTAAGCCTAGGTCATAAAATTATAGAATGTCGAATATTTGCCATTTAATATAAACAATATATTTACAAATTATTGACTTTTGTCAGCATAAAACAACAGATAAAAAAAACGAAACTGTCGTTTCGCTTTTTAATATTCGCAGTAAAAGATAAAGAGTAACTAAAGAATAACCAGTTCTGAAGTATATAAGACAGTGGTTGGTGAACCATTTGGTGAACCACCTAATGGCTCTAAGCTAACCGCTAAAGCCGCAATCTCAATCTGATCAAATAACTGAGGTTTACTTAAAACTAACTTACCACTTTTAGGTAGCAAGCCTAAAGAAATCGGAGGCCGACCGTCTGCTGCCACTATCCATAACTGATAATCAGCATCTGACTTAGCTATTAACTTCTTGGTCGCTTGCACGCTAATAGTGTCTGCACCAATTTCTAGCGCCCATAATAAGTCGGCTTGTTCATTACTCATTAAAGCAAGTTGTTGAACCTCAGGCTGAAGTGGCGGTTGAAAGCTAAATAACAACACAGCAAGCACTATTGCAGCCGCTGAAGCTAAACCCGCAATACCTTGCCAAACTCGAGGCTTAGACTTAGTTATTGCCACAACATTACTTTTTATAGGCTCAGCTACAAATCCTAATTGATCTTCGATACGCTGCCAAACAGCTATGTCTGGGGTAACCGGTGGAATTTTTTGCCCTAAGCCGTTGAGGTGTTGCTCCCATGTTTGAGTTGCATCACTGATCAGTGGAAATTGCATCATCAATTTTTGAAAGCGCTGACGAGCAGGGCCACGTAGAGTACCCAGCACATATTCTGCTGCAAGGGCGTTTTTGAGGTTTTCAGATTGATAATTCATGGTGTTAAGCAACTCTGTAAGCTCATAAGACCACGTCTTATCCAGCTTTTAATTGTACCCAAAGGGTTATTTAGGTGTTTAACCACCTCTTGATGAGAACAGCCATTGAAGTAGGCTAAATAAATAGCTTGTCGTTGTTGAAGATCTAACTGCTGTAAACATTTGTCGAGTAAGAGTTGTTCTGAATCACTTATTTTCTCACTAGTATCGAGATCAAAACTTTCATTCTCAATGAGTTCATCCTCTTTTCTAATTTTATGATAACGTAAAATGTCTAGTGCGCGATAACGCACTATGCTGACCATCCAAGTCAACACTGTGCCTTTACCCGTTCTATATTCAGACGCGTTATGCCAAATGCGGACATAAGCCTCTTGCAGAGCTTCTTCGGCTAATTCTTTCCTAGATAACATTTTCAGACAGACTGCATAGAGCTGTTTACTGGTCGCTTGATAAAGTTTCGAAAACGCTTGTTTATCACCTTGGGCTGACGCGCCAAGTAACGCTAAGTGCTGTTCATGTTCCATTATTTATTGCTCTTTTTTTAAGGAAAATTACATATACTCAAAGATAGTAACCTAAACAATGGTGATTTATCTACAATCCTCTTACTAATAATTTTGAACAAAAGTCTAATAAACATAAATAATTTATCACCTATATCAGCATGAATATTGAGGAGATTAATTTATAGGAAGATAGGTGAATATAAGATGGGCTATTTTTTTAGGTATAAAAAAACGGACACTTCAAGTGAAGTGTCCGTTTTTTAATGTGGCGGTGAGCGAGAGATTCGAACTCTCGAAAGGGATAAACCTTTACACGCTTTCCAGGCGTGCGCCTTCAGCCACTCGGCCAGCTCACCAATTTTTTCACTAACAGGCTAATTTTATTGAGATGAATTAGCATGATAATTTTATCTATTAAAGACATTTTAAAACAAGTCTTGACTCGCTACTCAGAAAATCTACTGCGTAAAAAAATAACTTTATAAACACTTTAAACTTATAGACATGCCATAAAATAAAGTTGCGCTATGGTAGGTAAATTTAATAGCCAACACAACTTAATTTTAATAAAAAGAGGCCAACTGATTACTTTACCAGCAAAAAATCACCTTAATGGTTATTTACTGGCTAAAGCGTTGTTAAACGTTAGCATGCGATCCAATGACTTCAATGCACCGTCGCGAAGTTTCATGTCTACAAACACTTCTCTGCCTAATGGATTAAGCAATGCGTCTTCTATCTCTTTTAAACCGTTCATTGCCATCCATGGGCAATGAGCACAACTTTTACAGGTTGCGCCTTCACCCGCTGTTGGTGCCTCAAAGAATTCTTTATCTGGGCATAGCTGCTGCATTTTATAAAAAATACCACGGTCTGTTGCGACGATAAACTTTTTATTGGGCATCACTTGAGCAGCTTTAATTAGCTGGCTGGTTGAACCAACAGCATCAGCAAGCTCAATAACATCTGCAGGAGACTCTGGGTGCACCAAAATGGCAGCATCTGGATGCAAAGCCTTCATATCCTTTAACGCTTTGCTTTTAAATTCATCATGAACGATACAAGCACCCTGCCACATTAACATTTCGGCACCCGTTTGCTTTTGAATGTATGCGCCTAAATGACGGTCAGGTCCCCAAAGAATTTTTTCACCTTGCTCATCAAGGTGTTCAATAATTTCTAACGCACAAGAAGAGGTAACGATCCAATCCGCTCTAGCTTTTACCGCCGTTGAAGTATTCGCATACACAACAACAGTTCTGTCAGGGTGCTGGTCACAAAAAGCAGAGAACTCTTCGATAGGGCAGCCTAAGTCTAATGAACAAGTTGCTTCGAGTGTTGGCATAACCACGGTCTTTTCAGGCGTCAGTACTTTCGCGGTTTCGCCCATAAAACGAACACCAGCAATAATTAGCGTTGTTGCTGGATGATTGTTGCCAAAGCGCGCCATTTCTAAAGAGTCGGCGACACAGCCACCCGTTTCTTCAGCTAAAGCCTGAATTTCGGGATCGGTATAATAATGAGCAATAAGTACCGCATTTTTCTCTTTCAATAAAGTTTTAATACGATCTTTATATTGGCTACGTTCATTATCTGAAAGTGGAGCTGGTTTCGCTGGAAATTGAAAATCAAATTCTACGGCTAAATTACTTTGCGACATTATTTATCTCTGATTATCTCTTTAAATACCACGCAATTATACGATATAGATATCGCGATGTGTATAAGACTTTTAACTATTAAAGATTAAAACAAGATAATACAGGATGGTATTTTATTGAACATGTAACTTTTGAATTAGATATTAATTAAGGATCGCCTTGAAGTTAAGCGTTTACCTTAAGGACTTACTTTAAGCAGTGTTTGGCCATAAAAGATTTGACCCTTGGAATCAACCGGCTTAACGTTTAAAAGCATCGGCTTTTTGTTGTTTGCTATCTGACTTATAAATTTAGAAATTAACTATTTAAGAAGTGGTCGGCCGTGAAGGGGTTAAACCTTCGAGTTAATCGGCTTAACGGTTAAAAGCCTCGGCTTTGGTATTTGTACTATCTGACTTATAAATTTAGAAGTGGTCGGCCGTGAAGGATTTGAACCTTCGAGTTAATCGGCTTAACGGTTAAAAGCCTCGGCTTTGGTATTTGTACTATCTGACTTATAAATTTAGAAGTGGTCGGCCGTGAAGGATTTGAACCTTCGAGCTAATCGGCTTAACGGTTAAAAGCCTCGGCTTTTTGTTGTTTACTATCTGACTTATAAATTTGGAAATTAATTATTTAAGAAGTGGTCGGCCGTGAAGGATTTGAACCTT
>NZ_JACGVV010000036.1:0-37970 GCF_014077405.1 Colwellia sp. BRX10-9
CCTTGAGTAGAGTTCAAATCTCTATTTCACCGCCAAACAAAGAAAAACCGCTAATCGAAAGATTAGCGGTTTTTTGCTTTTTGATAGTTAGAAATTTTAAATAAGGGTTTATAGCACTAAACCTTCGAGTAGAGTTAAAATCCACTCTCACCGCCAAATAAAGAAAAACCCATTACGAAAGTAACGGGCTTTTTGCTTTTTTTTCAATATCTTGTAATCTTCTTCAACACCCTAGCGTTAGAAATACAAATCAGCAAAAAGAGCAGTAGGATAAGCTTGTAAATCTGTTAATGATGAAACTAAAACTTCTGGTTCACAAGATGGTAGATCAACTCGTACTAATCTTAAATGTAGTGAACCGGTCGATATTTTATCTTTCCTACATCGACGAAGAGACTTTTCAGCACAAGGAAAATCAAAGATATTACTATATTTCCCACTTTCTAAAAACGCTTTAACAACATTAGAGCTTTTAACAATGCGCATGCAAAAATTAACACTTTTTAACCTATGATATTTATAAAACCAAACGACAGGATAACCTCTGTCATAAACGATTAAGTCGCCTTTTTGGGTTTTATTTAAATGCTTTATAGTGATATTGGGTATAGAAACGCTTCTTTTGTCTTACTACTACTTTATTGTAACGACTACATAGGGGCCAAAAATCTTTTATTAAGTACGTTAACGTACAGAGTAATTATAAATACAACGATAAGGTAACCTTTCCTTTGCCTTTACCAATAAGGCTGCTTTTTATTATTGATATTGGTTCAGCCAATATATAGGAGTTACCCATGTATGGATTCAGTGTGCAATTACAAATACCTTTCGATATCGCGTTTAGTACTGTTATTTACACACTAAATATGAATGGGAGATAAACATGTTATTTCGCCAATTTTTTGATTCTGAATCCAGCACTTATAGCTATCTGTTGGCTAGCGATAGTGGCCACGAAGCGTTACTAATCGACCCGGTAATAGATAAGGTGGATATGTACCTGAAACTAGTCGAACAACTCGATGTTCGATTAGTGCGAGCCATCGATACTCATACCCATGCGGATCACATCACCGGTCTTGGAAAGTTGCGAGAAAAGACCGGTTGCATCACGGTAATGGGCGAACAGACAGAAGCCGCCTGTATGTCTGAAACCATTCGGGAGGGCGAGCACATCCGGTTGGATGGTATTGATCTAGAAGCGTTGTACACACCTGGCCATACCGATGAGTCTTATAGCTTTTTGCTTCACAGCGAGCGTCCAGCAATATTCACCGGCGACGTGCTGCTGATTCGTAGCAGTGGCCGAACCGACTTTCAAGGTGGTGACGCTGGTCAAAGCTATGATTCTATTACTAAAAAAATATTTACGTTACCGGATTCAACGCTAGTATACCCGGCGCACGATTATAAGGGCTGGACCCGCAGCAGCGTTGCTGAGGAAAAGGCTCATAACCCGCGATTAGCCGGCAAGAGCCGTGCGGAATATATCGACATTATGAACAACCTGGATCTGCCTGATCCTAATATGATGGATGTGGCAGTTCCGGCGAACCTTGGCTGCGGTTTAGCTGCAGATGCATAGCGAACTAACAGTTTGAACATTAATTCACACTACAATCAGGAGAAATTTTTATGCTTACGTTTTTAACTGCACAACAAATGATCGATGAAGCCAAAAAAGTGGTTGACACCGTCGACCTTGAAAAGGTGATGGCTCTGCGTGGCAGCGGTGCGCTAGTGCTCGATGTTCGTGAACCCAATGAGTGGCAGGAAGGGCATCTGGAAGGTGCCGTCGCTATACCTCGTGGTGTATTGGAAATGAAAATTTCCGACGAAGAAAGCGATCACCAACGGCCTATAGTCACCTATTGTGCCAGCGGTGGACGTGCCGCGCTAGCCGCAGCAACGTTACGACAAATGGGCTACATTGCAGCTATTGCATCGGAAGCAGGCTTTGACGATTTGCAGGCTACCGGACTACCTTGCAATAAGCCGGACTAAATTTCCACACAAACATAGGCATGTGCCTGTTCGATAGCAACTCGGAGCACGCAGACGGGTCCCGCTTGCGTGGTCTCACGGAATGTCAACTTGAGAGAACAGAAATATGATGAACGATATGGGTATGGGATTGGTTTAGCTATTGATCGGCTGGAAGACGATCCAAAGCCAGGTAACCATTGTCATCATCCCTTAGGAATAAGCCCTCGTGTTCAATAAAACCAGTCGCACGCTGGCTAATGCGGTGAGTAAGAGTATTCAGTTCACTTTTTTCGGAAAAATTCAGTCGAGTTTAAAAAGACTTAGATTAAATTGATTTCTCCAAGGCAACTAGTTAACCTTTTGGATATCTGGCAGTTATTGGTAAAGCCGAACCGCCAGATCCCGTGATACGACGTTAAGTCAGCATCATTGAATGAAACCAGGGATCAACTGTGAACCTTCTCCCATTTCTTGACCTGATCTTCGCCCCCAAAATCTATTCAACGGTAACCACTGAATTCATTTCCCGTCGAACTTTTCTTGTTCGCTCATAGATAACTTTTCGCATTCTGTTCATAGCGCCCAAAGGCTTATGCTCGGATAAACTGTTCCAAGGATTGAAAGCTAGGTTCTCACAAAATGTATTTTGTGCATCTGTATCGAAGGTCTGTTTAGGAAAGTGGATACGCGCTACAACAGTAAAAGGTGCCTGCACTTCTTGCCATTCGATCATGGAATTTTCGACACTCATTTCGTCGTTTTCTCGAAGTTGAACCAGAAACTCCATGCAGCTTGGATTTTGGTCAAGGCTCGTCTTCATCGCCTCGCGAAGATAATCTGCACCGGCTTCCTCGGGAGCTTCATTTGTCGTGGCTGTACATGGGCGAACTGAGTATTTCACGGCTTTCCGCCGCTGTCCCATCCCAAGCTGGTAGGGAACTTCAGACCAATACCGTGTATGTAAAGGGTTGGCAATTTTTTTGCTAGTCAACTCGAGGCCAATAAGTGAACCTTGAAGTCCCAAATTAAAGGGTATTGCCAATTTATCCCAAAATCCGTCAGACGATAAATTTCGATGTACGGCCACATAGGTTTCAGGTTCTTTAACCGGAAAGACAGGGTGATTAATTAAGATAAAATCCTGCACTGTGCTTTTATCTGCTATGTGCCAGCCAGCCTCGGCTGGCGAAGAAAGCAGCTTTATTGCCATCCCCCTTGCGTCCCCTTTAATGTCCGGGCGATCAGGATCAGGATTTCCATTAGAAAAACGCACCCACGCGGAATAGGATTTACCTGCTTGGAATACACCTTGGCTTAATGATTTAGGTAAATCGTCTAGCACGTCAAACTCTGCGTTTAAACAGCCATGAGCTTTGGGGTGAACATCACGCCTGGCTTCTCCATTGGTATATCGATGGCGGATAATACCTTCAATGAGGTCAGCTGTTTCGTCGGCTAAAAGTGCCTCATGTGGATATAGTTTTTCCCCTAAGGCGGCATCTGCCTCGGGATAGATATTTTCAATAGTCGCAATTTCTTCAACGGAACGGTTCTGAGACTGATTTGCTGGTGAACTGCAACCAGCCAGTATGAGAAGAAATGATAGGAGTGGCGTCAACAGTTTCATATGAATGTTCCTTTAATAGCTTAACGAATAGGCAGGTAAAACGTGAATACTGAAAATTGAACAAAACGGATAGAAAGCACATATTATTGTCAATCCTAGTCAATAATATTTAATCGAATTCCTCCTAGCACTTCTACTATACACCGTTTTATTCTACCTATACACACGCACTTATACGAGGTTAAAAATGAATAATAAAAACAGAATCAGCGGCGCACTTAGTGATCGATGGGGTAATATTAAAGAGCGGTTTTGAGGCGCTTGTTTTAAATTCTAAATTATGTGAAAACAGTTGAGTAATAGATGAAAAATCGCCGATTTCCACCCCCTCAAGGATATAAAAGAGATGTAAATATGAGGGAATATGTATCGTTACTTTATAAAACGACATTTTATTTTACCTATAAACCACATCAGCTACGTCTGGTCCCGCTTGATTACTTCAAGACCAATAACGTTGCACTCCTATGACTGCAAATATTTAACAAAGCTATTCCGTTTAGTAGTCACTTTGCATAACTATTTCTGTTTGGGAATATTCTTGATTAACTTAATGATAACGCGATTATCATTAAGTTTGGCTAAGTCGAGCAAATAGCTTTTTTCAAGTTCTTGCACCGGTATTTTTGATAATAATTCTTTTATCAACTCCTATTAACCATTTACTATGGCAGTTTTCAAGATTACAAAATTCGCTATACTGTGTTCATTTTGAACAGTCATGTTAGAACCCGTTAGTTACGCCTTGTTAATTTTTCGTTTTAAAGTTATCGCTTACGATTAGCAATATAAATTTATCTTCTGTAATGCTGCGGTTTGGATCAGCTAGGGCTTAAACTGAAGCAATAACAAACAAGTCCATAAAGCGGTTTACTGCTTTGGACTCAAGCGCGGCTTGATCTTTACACAGCGTGAAAATAGTTTTGCATTGATGGCTCGGAAACCGCGTCGCTAAGTTCGCTTTGAACTTTTGCTCCAATAGCGGGATCCCTTCTTGGCGCCGGCGACGATGTCCCACAGGGTATTCCACTAGCACTTCTTCTGTGCTGCTGCCATCGTTGAAAAAAATTTGAATGGCGTTAGCGATAGCGCGTTTATCTGCTTCTAAATACTCTGCGGTAAAGCGTTTATCTTCGACAACCTCCATTTTATCGCGCAGTTCATCAATGATGGGATGTGCCTTGTGAAAGTCGTCTTCGTAATGTTCGGCGGTTAGCCCTCCAAACGCCAGCGGCACCGCAACCATATACTGCAAACAGTGGTCACGATCTGCAGCATTAGCAAGTGCACCTGTTTTAGAAATAATGCGAATGGCCGATTCGTGGGTTCGAATGACGATTTTCTTAATATCCGCTAAGCGATTTCTCACCTCAGGATGCAGGATAACCGAAGCTTCCGCGGCAGTTTGCGCATGGAACTCTGCGGGGAAAGAAATCTTAAACAAAATGTTTTCCATCACGTAAGAACCATACTCTTGAGAAAACGAAAACTGACGTTCAGCCTCTGGTTTAAGTGCTTGGTCTTTATTCGTCTTCGAAAAAGAGACGTCGTAAAAGCCCCACTGCGGAGCGGTTAATACGCTTGGAATACCCATTTCACCGCGCATCGACATGTCGGCCAAACGCACAGCTCTTGAGGTCGCGTCGCCCGCGGCCCAAGATTTACGAGAACCCGCATTGGGTGCGTGACGATAGGTGCGCAGCGCAGAGCCATCGACCCAAGCTTGCGAGACCGCCGCCATGATTTGTTCTCTATTGCCGCCCATCATTTTTGTGATAACTGCCGTTGAGGCGACTCGAACTAACAATACATGGCACAAACCAACGCGATTAAAAGAATTTTCTAGCGCTATTACACCTTGAATTTCATGCGCCATGATCATGGCTTCAAGCACTTCTCGCATGGTAAAAGGCTGTTCGCCCTTCGATAGTCTGACCTGAGATAAATGATCAGCCACTGCCAAAATACCGCCTAAATTATCCGATGGATGTCCCCATTCAGCGGCCAGCCAAGTGTCGTTATAATCGAGCCAGCGGATAATACAACCTATGTCCCAAGCGGCTTTAATCGGGTCGAGCGACAACGATGTTCCTGGCACTCGCGCGCCGTTAGGCACAAGGGTGCCTTGTACGATAGGACCAAGGTGTTTTGTACATTCAGGAAAGCGCAGCGCTAGCAATCCGCAACCGAGGGTGTCCATTAAACAGTTGCGCGCGGTATCGAGCGCTTCTTCGCTAGTGACTTCAAAATTCATGACATAATCTGCGATATCTTGGATGACATGATCGTAATCGGGACGGTTGTTAATATCTGTATTACTATTCATTTCTTATCCTTATTCGTTTGATTTTTTAAGATGAGATGATAATTCGATACTTTTATCCTGGCGGATTTAATATGTATCGTCACTTTATAAAAAATGACGTTTTTCTTTTACCTATACTCTAAAGTCATTAAGGTGAAAAGTCGGTTTTGAAAAAACCATTTGGCCTACTGTTTGCGTGAGTGTCAAATGAGCGTGAGCCGCAGTTATTGAGCCGCGAGTAATACTCTTATAGTGTTCTGCCTATTTGCAAAGTCTCAGGCTTATTTGTAAATAAGCCTGACGGTATTATTGAAATAATACCTTGAATTAAAACCAGAATCTTAAACCTGCGATAAGGCTGGTGTCGGATTTCTTACCGCCTTCGGCGATTAGGTAGTCGGCTGTTTTACCAAAGGCTTGATTAAACTTAAGCCCGATGTAGGGCGCAAATTTTCTAGAAAATTCATAGCGTAAACGCAACCCTAGTTCAGCAGATGATAATCCAGATCCAATTCCCATAGATGCATCATCGGAAGAATAGGCACTGAGTTTTAGGCTGGGCGTTAATATCAGTTTTTGAGTAAATAAAGCCTCGTATTCCGTTTCGAATCTAAAACCAATATTTTTGTCGTTGAACACCACTGCTGCATTAGTTTCAAAGAAATAAGGGGCAAGGCCTTGTAAACCGATTACGGCCCAGTTTTGGTTTTTTTCAGGAGTCGTGTCATAACCAACCCCCATTTGAAGATCCCAATATTTTTCAATGGGATGGCTGTAGAGTAGCTGGTTCTCAGATTCGGTTTGTCCATGAAGTGTTTCCCCTTCGGATTTAAGGTAGAGTTTGTGCCAATCCTTACCTATCCAAGACGTGACACCCCAAGAAGTAGGGTTGCCAGTTTGGTCGCTAATTTCAAGCGTATCCATTAGAAAGTACGTTAATAAAGGGTCTCTTTCTCCACCTGCATGCACTTGTGATGTCATTAGTATGGACGAGATAAATATGGTGCGTAATATTACTCTGAATAATTTTTTCATTATATTTCTCCTAGAATACTGAATTTGACTATCGGATTTGTACACGTCTAAACATACCCATCATGTGATAGAGCATGTGGCAGTGGTATGCCCAATCACCACGAGCGTTCATAGTCACTCGATAACTGATTTTGGAACCTGGTTGTACAACGATTGTATGTTTTCTAGGAATATGATTTTCATCTCCCGTTTCTAAATCACTCCATACACCGTGTAAGTGCATAGGGTGATTCATCATGGTGTCATTAATAAACGTAACGCGAATGCGCTCACCGAAGTTAAACTTTAATGGTTGTGCTTCACCATAGGGGATGCCGTTAATTGACCACATATAACGCTCCATATTGCCCGTTAAGTGCAATAGCAGTTGTTTAGTGGGTTTAGGTTCATGGCGTGTCGGATAAAGGTTTTTTAAATCGGCATAGGTTAAGACCTTGCGGCCATTATTTCGTAAGCCAACGCCTGGATCATCTAGCCGATATTTTGCGCCAGTGGCACGCATCGCGATTTGTGGGCCTTCTTTTTCAGGCACATCAATGAGAGGTAGTTTTGGATTCATATCCATTGGAATTTGCTCGTTATCTAAATTAACATTCATGTTAGACATAGTCTGTGCATTTTTTGAATAGTAAGCATTGCTGACATCCTGGCCCATTTGCATGCCACCAGACATGTCATTATCGCTCTGATCCTTACCATTCATTTGCATGCCAGTAAGCATATCCTGACCACTCTGATCCATGCCGTCCATTTCCATACCCATGTCTGTCATGCTTAAAATAGGTAATGGATCCATTGCTGGGACAGACGCCAATTTTGAAGCATTAGAGGTGATGGAGCCTATCGCATAACCGGAACGGTCAATGGCTTGAGCAAAAATCGCATAAGCTTGTTTATCTGTATCAGGTTCCACAATGACATCATAGGTTTCTGCTACACCAATGCGGAATTCATCAACCTCTACCGGTTGGATTAAGTTTCCATCAGCAGCCACAACGGTCATTTTTAAACCAGGGATCTGTACATCAAAGAACGTCATAGAAGAGCTATTAATAAAACGCAATCTTACTTTCTTGCCAGATTCCACCACGGTACGCCAATGTGCATTAGGGGAGAGCCCATTCATTAAATAGGTGTAGGTTGCGCCAGTTACATCTGACAAGTCTCGATCGGACATTTTCATGTTGTTCCACATTGAACGATCTTTCCAGGCTTGAGAAAATCCTTTTTGTTTTAATTCACTCCAAAAATCGCCGACCGTTCTTTGGTGGAAATTATAGTAATCACCCATCTTTTTAAGGTTTGCATAAATGGTTTCAGGAGGGGTATCTGACCAGTCAGAGAGTTGAATCACATAGTCATGGTCGGAGTGAATAGGTTCTTGTTTTTTTGGTAAAATAACAATTGCACCGATGACACCTGTTTGCTCTTGATATGCGGAGTGACTGTGATACCAATAGGTACCATTTTGTTTTACGGTGAATTGATAGACATAAGTTTCACCGGGCTTAATGCCGTCATAACTTAAGCCAGGTACACCATCCATATTCGTTGGCAAAATAATCCCATGCCAATGAATAGAGGAATCTACCATTAATTTGTTAGTCACGCGGAGTGTGATTTCATCACCTTCATGCCAAACAAGTGTTGGTGCAGGTAAAGAGCCGTTAACCAATGTTGCTAAAGCGGGAGTGCCGGTAATATTAACGGTCGTTTCGGAAATAGTTAAATCAAACTCAGTTCCCGTTAACATGGGTTGTTTTGGATTGAACTTAGTCGAGCCTTGCGAGATAAACTCATTGCTGGCAAAGGTTGATGGAATGTTTGATGCAACGGCAGCCGCTACTGAAGTTAATGCTAAACCGCGGACAAATTGACGTCGATTAATTATCGAGTGTGTGTTTTTAGTTGAAGAGGTCATCATTAACTCCTTAAAAATAATAAATAAAAGGCTTTGTTTGAAGGTGAAAATGGTCGTTCATCATAAAATTTATAGATGGATCCAGATTAAGCTAATATTCACCCTCGTTCGGTGCGACACCGAACAGATTGAATAGGATATTTGATGCAAACTGAGAAATGTTGACTCTATTAATAAAGCAATTATTTATTGTTTTCAACCTTTAATCTGGAGCAAATACATCATGTTACATACAATTAATGATTTAAAAAATATCGCCATTCAGGCCTCTGATGGCGATATTGGATTGACCAAAGATCTTTATTTTGATGATAAGCATTGGGTGATCCGATATTTGGTGGTGGAAACGGGGTCTTGGTTATCAAGCAAAAAAATATTGCTTTCACCCATATCAATCAAAGAGTTTAATCAGAAAGATAAAACGCTTACTGTCACAATCTCAAGAGAACAGGTAAAAAACAGCCCTGATATAGAAAGCGAAAAACCGGTCTCTAGGCAGCATGAGGTCGATCATATGGAATATTATGGTTACGAACATTACTGGGGTAACACAGGTATTTGGGGAAGTGAATCTAGTCCTAACATGATGGCACTTGGTTATTATAGTGTCGCGCCAAAGCCAGATAACTTAGATAACCCAGAGATATCCGCAGACATCAAGGCTGCACTATCACGGGATAATGATCATCATCTACGCAGCAGTCATGCCGTAGTGGGTTATCACCTTGATGCAATAGACGGTGAATTGGGTCACTTGCAAGGTATGTTGATAGATATCGACACTTGGGCTATTCGTTATTTGATTATTAACACCAGTAATTGGTGGTTGGGTCATCTGGTTTTAATTGCGCCTAAATGGATTAAAGAGGTGAGTTGGCCTACCTCTAAAATTTATGTTGATATGACGCAGCAGCAAGTGAAAGATGCACCAACGTTCGATCCCTCAGTGCCTTTTAGTTTTGAAGATGAGAAAAATTTGCAAACTCATTATAGTCGCAATGATAAATAACATTATTACCTCTCTATGATGGATTTCTGCTTTCTTACTTTCTAGCATTTGAAAAATCATATTCTTAGGCCAAAAATGGATAACTGAGACATATGTACTTATTTCGAGCAATAAATCCATCCAAAAATTTTGTTCATAATCTAAAAGTTGATAAGGGGTTATAAGCCCCCAAACACTGAGAGCAAGAAAAATCTGTTGCCTTAGCATATTCTGAGAAGTTTTGAGTAATAGACGACAGTTCGCCGACTTGGATATAAAAGAGATGTCAGTATGGAAAACATGAGGCAACATGTATTTTCATTTTATGAAAAATGACGTTTTATTTTACCTATATTCGACACTAGATAAGCTAATACACTGGCTGAATCTACATTAAAGGATAATGATAAAAAATAACGGGAATAATATTAATGGATCTCTCTGTATTAGATAAATTCTGGCAGTTAATTGACGAAAAATTACAAGGCTGGCTGGAAGCTGGCATTAAACACTTACCCAATTTTATAGTCGCCATTCTCTTAGTCATATTTTTTGGCTTACTGGCTAAATATGTTGGCAGAGCCGTTCGAAAAGTGCTTCATAAAACCCTAGAATCTGAACAAATTGCTGATCTACTTACGTCTATTATGAAGATGCTTGTGCTGTTCACAGGGCTATTTATCGCCCTAGAATTTTTGGGGTTAACCGGCACAGTAACATCACTCTTAGCTGGCGCTGGTATCATTGGCTTAGCACTTGGTTTTGCTTTTCAAGATATGGCAGAGAATCTTATTGCCGGTATTGCGATGGGTATTCGTAAGCCATTTCAAATTGGCGATGTGGTTGAAGCAGAAAATGTGCTTGGCATAGTAAAAACAATTAATTTACGTAACACATTAGTAGAAACGTTTTTTGGCCAGATAGAAGTTATTCCAAATAAAATCTTGTTTCGAAACGTACTAACAAATTATACGACCACAGGCAGCAGGCGAATCGAAGTACCGGTTGGTATTTCTTACGCAGACGACCCAGAAAAGGCAGCTGGAGTTATTGAAGAAGCGATAAATGTCTGTGATTTTGTTATAAAAAAAGAAGAAACTGCCGTGTTTGCCAAGGAGTTTGCAGACAGCAGTATAAATTTAGTTGTCTGGTTCTGGATTGACTATCCAGGCGACACTGGCTTTATGAAAGCTCGCCATACGGCGGTTGTAGAAATCAATAAAGCGCTGGCAAAAGCTGATATCTTAATTCCATTTCCTATCAGAACATTGGATTTTGGCGCCAAAGGTGGTGAAAAGCTCAATACCATGTTGTCGAAAAAAAATTCAGAAGATAAATCAGCAGACTCAAAAAAGTCATCATCGTCTGAAAATGAAAAGTAACCTCTGGGATCAGAGCAAACTTTCATTAACTAAACGTCCGCTTTATCGCATCTGACTAATTTATTTACACTGCCCAAATCATTTATAAGGCTGGCTGAACGCTCATTGAACTCTGTAAAAACAGTTGGCCATTGGCTTTCTGCTTGTAGTAAATGTTTGCTGCAGAAGGCTTGTAGGTCGGTAACACCGAGATAGCCGACGTTTAGGTTTTTCTCTGAGATTTAAATATAAGCGCATACCAAAGTACGTTGAGCGAGATTTTGATGATTTTTGTGCTGTGGTCGTCTCTAGTATGATTTTAAGCGTGTGATATGCGGTGATTGCTATCATTAGAAACTGGTTGCCTTTCTTTGTTCACTGATCCCGAATTTTTATCACAAAGAGTGGAAGTCAACGTGCCCGTCTAGCGCTTTTTGTCAATTTACTGGATAAAATTGATACCTAACACTATCAAATCCTAACCTGCTTCAACAGTTGATCCAATGACCCTGAACCCAACAAAATCAGATCATGTTAAATAGATCAGGTATGTGGTTTATTCTTTTGTACTTTTTTCTTTGGGTCATTTATTCACCACTAACATGGGCTCGTTGATGTTTGCTCGCGGTAGTGTTGGTAAGCGAACAGACAACTCACTCCAACGGACTGATAATACACTTGAGCTAACGCCAACGGCGTTTGCCTATCAGACCCGGAAGGAGCAACCATGTCGACAATCACCACCATTAATTCTGCGACCGAAAAAGAAACCAATACCTACGACATAATTACCGAAATACAAGCGACGGATCGGCTTGCTAATGAAAAAGCTATTGACTGGTCGGTGGGATCTTTTCAAAGGACGAGAAAAGTCCATACGGTGGCTTTGGAATAAAAAAAATTGGTCAACGTAAAGTCGATTTTCCTGCCATGACCTGGCTTTAACTGCCTAATTTCGAACATTTAATTTAACATTAAGGATTTTTCTATGAGTATGAACATTCTTGTCGCCGGTGCCACCGGAAAAACGGGCCAGCTTCTGGCCCAGTACCTGATAGAACAGGGCCATAAACCAACAGCGCTGGTTCGCGAAAGTTCGGATACCAGTTCGTTGCCCTTGGGGGTAGATGTTCGCCATAGTGATCTTACAGAACTGAAAACCGGCCTGTGCGACGGCATGGACGCGGTGATCTTTGCTGCAGGCTCCGGCGGAACCACCGGTCCTGAAATGACCAAAAAAGTGGATCGGGACGGCGCCAAACGACTGATTGATCTGGCGCTGGAATCAGGCGTGAAACGTTTCGTGATGCTCAGTTCGATCGGCGCCGATCTGCCCAACCCAACCGGCGACCTGGCCCCTTACCTGAATGCCAAGCACGAAGCGGACGAATACCTTAAGGCTTCCGGAGTGACCTACTCGATCCTGCGCCCCGTAGCACTAACCAACAAGGGTCGCGGCACTGATGTGATCCTGGGCGAGGACGTCGATAAATCAGCAAAGGCGTCCCGATCGGATGTAGCCCATGTTCTGGTGGAGGCCGCCACTACAGGCTGTTACGACGGTATGGCGCAGAATATGCGGTCCGCCTGACTGTCACGGCGTAATACAGGCTTGGAACCTATAACTTGTAATATTTAATAATTCATTTCAACAGGAGAAAACCAATGTCAGAAATCAATGGCAAAGTCGTCATCATTACCGGTGCCAGCAGTGGTCTCGGTAAAGCCACAGCGCAACGCTTGGCAAAAGGTGGCGCCAAGCTGGTGCTTGCTGCCCGTCGCGAGGAACGCCTTGTGGAGTTGCGTGATACGATCAAGGAGCAGGGTGGTGACGCTATTTATCAGGTTACCGACGTCACTGAACGCGCTCAGGTTGAGTCGCTGGCCAAGGCAGCGAAGGAAGCGTATGGCCGCATCGACGTGCTGGTCAACAACGCTGGCCTGATGCCGCTGTCGCCCCTCGATGAGCTCAAGGTCGACGAGTGGGAGAAGATGGTTGATGTCAATATCAAAGGCGTGCTCTATGGCATTGCCGCTGTGCTGCCGACCATGCGCGAGCAGCATGTCGGCCACATCATCAATCTGTCGTCGGTAGCTGGGCATAAGGTCTTTCCCGCGTCCGCCGTTTATTCCGCAACCAAGTTTGCCGTTAAGGCGTTATCAGAAGGCATTCGTCAGGAAGGCGAAGGGGAAATCCGCTCCACCAATATTTCGCCTGGGGCTGTGGCGACCGAACTGACCAGTAAAATCAGCGACCCCGATACTGCTAAGGGTGTTGATGAAATGTACGAGATGGCAATTGACTCTGATGCGATTGCACGTGCAATTGCTTATGCAATCGAGCAGCCGGCAGATGTTGATGTCAACGAGATTATCATCCGTCCCACCAGACAGCCGCTCTAACCAGGCAGCCACTCTATTGGACAGGAGCAATAGAGTGGCATGGTAAAAGTTCTGAATTACAGCGTCTTAGGGTCTACTGTTAAAACACTTATATTGGAAGCCAACACTGGAGAATGATTTTTTAGCGTGGGCTCGAACGGATTTACGGATGCTAAGGAAGTAATGGAAGAGCGGAAGGATCCGCTGCCTTAGTGTATATGTTCTCATTTCTCAGTAAATCGTTTTTTACTCTGAGGTGAAGCAAACGATGAGTATCAACTGTCTATCCCTGATGCCGACCTAATCCATGAGTTCGGTCAAAATTGCCTGCAACGCGATTCAACTCTTTTAGCGCAATGTGCTGAATAAACCCTGTAGAAACTTGCATTCCAAAAGTCATCCCCCTATGGTGGGTATTAAAAGTAAGCTAATGTTTTAATTAACCAACAAAAAGGGAGTGCGACGAATGGAAAACAACAACGACCAAAGCATAACTAACTTTGCCGCCATAAAAACTACCATTGCCAATAACGAAGAACAACGGCTCAAAGAATTACTGGCAGGCCAAGTAATGCAAGAACTTGAAAAAAGCTACCTCATTGACCTAGCCAAATTAGGAAATAATCACGCGATTTTGAAGATATTAGAAGACATCCCTGTGGAAAATCAAGAATAGAAATAAGCTGAGTTTCAACCTTATAAAAGTTTTGAAAAATAATATGAATTTGATGAGCAACAATTTGATTAGAATTTTCAAGCATTATTATCATACTGCGAGCTGCCTCAAAACTTGCATTGCTACTAACGCGTGAGTTCAAGGGCATTTGAGAGGAAACCTGTTTTTTCGACAGAAAACATGGATTGCAGGTCAAATGTCTGGTGCAACAATTTGTTAAGCACAGTAAATTATCAATGGTCCTGCCTGATTGAAACAATGCCTAGGTATTCACGGAAAGGTCGCTCAATAAGTCAATTTAATTGTTAGATCAAGGTTTTCCCCATCGTACGTAAAGCTAGCGGTTTCAAACGAAGGTGCGCTCATCGAGGCCTTTGCACCACTTGAAAAACCGTAGGCTTCTGTCGGCACCCCTAGCAAATTTGTGCCAAGCTTACCATCCATATTTTTATCATGAATGACAACCAAGGCATACGTTCCCGGAGGGATATCTAAAAAGTTGCAACGCGCCTGCGTATCTCGAATTTTCATCATCATTATATTGGTTGCAGAGTGCAAAAATTCAGTAGGGAAACCTACTGAAGATTCGAAAAGCGCACAAGCTACAACTCCAGTGTTATTTTTAATGTTCGGAATTTTTACTTGAATTCCGGAGCACGATGATTGGGCAAAAACGATGGCGGGAAGATGCGCAAACACCAGCACGGCCCAACATGCTAAACACCGGCCTCTTTTAGATAAACGCGTCACAGGATGCCTGAAAGTCTTGGCCAACGTAGACCTCCGATTAGTTGATTCACTCATTAGTTCCCTCATAGCTCCGCTCTCTCTGGCTTGGTAGGATCCGCGATTATACGCCTAACGTCTTGATAACCTGCGACGGGTTGCAAGCAATAAGGCTGATTACTGCCGCAACCTTGGTAAAACCAATGAACTTCAATTTTTCTCATTGGTCGTGGTCAGCGTTTATTAAATTGTTCAGCAATTTTTGCCGTTTGAGTCCAATATTATCCATTTTGCCTCAAAATCAACAATGCGGCCTAGGAGCATCAATTACTACATGGTACGTTAACCAGCATAGCATTAAATATTAGTTACCCAGCGTGTTCATGCCCCAGGCTCAATAACATTCCCCTTGGATTAATTTTTTAGGTTGATAGAAAATATTGAGGTCGTTACCGATAACAAGGCCTTTTTTGTATCATTGCACTATTTTTATATCATTTGTTCTCACACAGGTATTGTTGAAGTCGTCAAAATTATCGCATGTGGTTCGAACAAACCAGTTCTGCCGTGGGTCGAAAGAACACTTTGTTTGGTAATGACAGGTGCTGTCAAACTTTTCCCAGTACTGACATTCTTCAACGCATTGTAGATTTTTGTATATATAAGTCTTTTTTTCAAACAGGCACTTTTTATTAAAATCGTCCCAGTGTTGGCATTCTTTTAGAGCCTGCGGGACATGCTCTGTTAACGCTATGCCGCAGGTGACAGTGAGGTTTCCCTGGCGATATGTTTCTCCTGTATCGAGAATTACCTCTTTTGCGAATACACTACCAGCTAAAAATGTCACCCATCCAATGAAAGCTATTAAAAAAATTTTGTTCATGATCTGATTCCTTATTAACTTAATTTTTCTATAATCTAATTGCACAATGCAAAGATATTAGATTTTATTCATCATCTCCTTTTATTATGGCCACAATGACCATGCTATTGATTTGAATCTGGAGGTGGCGACTTCAGCGCATTGCTGATTGAGTCATTCGTGACACCCACAGTCGAGATAAGACTGTGATGAAGTTTTGGGAGAACTGGACTTGTGCCATTACTGTTGCTGATTAGTTGAGAACTGATTGCGCTGCAACCATTTAGGATTAGAAAGGTCAGATAAAAAGAGGTAGTTCGAATTAACTGAAACGTTTTCATCAGTGTTCTCCAAAATGGGTCTTACTACGTGTAATTTATTCGACTCGACTCAGTTGACTTTAGTCTTCTAATGTTTTGAATGGTAAAACAATACGCATAATTAATCTGGAAGTCTGTACTCTAGCGAACACACAAATTGGAAAATCCTGGGGTTTTCTATATGTATTATTTTACACCGTGTGTTTTGTTTGAGTGTAACGTCGTTTAGGGTTACCTATGATTTTTCCATTTATAATCAATGGTTTCAGAATATTTCAAATAACGATTTTGGTTTTGGTTTAGTAGCTGGTAAATAGTTTTAGGTTAGAATTTTAACGGCAGGTATGGTGACTTGATGTCTCCTGCAAGCTCATTGCCGTCAGTCAAGTTTAATTAATCGTATGATTATTTTTCGCTCAGTTCGAATGCTCTTACGACCGTTTTAGGTCGTTAGTTGCCTTTTTTAGAATAGAGTCAATAATATGTTCATTCCATTTAATTCCAAGTAAAATGATAAATATTAACGTACAAGGATAGTGGTTATTTCTAAATTAGTGTTGTTGCCCGGTATGGATGGTACTGGAGAATTATTTGAAGAGTTTTTGTCTAACTTTGACGGAGACTATATTGTAATCCCATTACCTCAATCGGGTTCTCAAGACCATGTGTTTTTAGCTAATATAATAAAAGAGCAATTACCAACTGAAGATTATATTTTGTTAGCTGAATCGTTTGCTGGCGGTATTATTCCTGAGCTACTTAGGCAAAATAATCCACATTTGAAAGGCGTGATTTTCATTGCCAGTTTCCTTAGTTCTCCTAACCAATTCTTATTGTCGATAGCTAAACTTTTACCTATTAAATCTTTAGCTTCAGCACATTTATCAACGATTTTTCATAAGTTTTTACTCCTCGGTCAAGGGGCATCAAAAGAGCTTTTATCAAAATTTATTACGGTTACTAAATCTATACCTGATCTCGTATTAAAAAATAGATTAGAAGTTATGAGCCAGCAGCGACTACCAATAACAACATCGGATATACCTTCAATTTATATTAAAGCACTTTCTGATAGGCTTATAACATCACAGAAGGGTCGTGAGTTCACCAAAGTCTTCAGCAATATTAAGTATATAGAAATTGAAGGACCTCATTTCATACTTCAAGCACAGCCAAAAGAGTCTGCGCGGTTGGTTACTGAGGCGATATCCTTGATCCTTAAAGACTGTAGGTATTCATAATGCCATTTACTCCAATACATATGGGGCCAGGGATTTTTATTAAAGCCATATTACAAAGTAGCTTTAGCTTGATGGTTTTTGGCTGGACCCAAATCGTAATGGATATCCAACCACTAATTGTGTTGATAACGGGAGAGGGGCATCTTCATGGTTTTACCCATACCTATGTTGGTGCAGTGCTAATTGCTATTTTTTCCGCGCTAACAGGCAAATACTTATCCGAACTTGGTTTAAAGCTGATAAGTATTTCTAAAAGGGAAAATCCCATATCAATTGCTTGGTGGGTAGTATTTCTAAGTGCATTTGTTGGCAGTTTTAGTCATGTATTACTTGATAGTATTATGCATTCAGATGTTGAACCCTTCTTTCCATTTTTATTAGATAATCCGTTGTTAGGTCTGATTTCAGTGACGATGTTGCACAAGTTATCTTTATATAGTGGGTTATTGGGCGCAGTAGTTTATTATGGAATTTATTTAAAAAATAAAAGCTTAAAAGTAAAAGCAGGGAAGTCATAAAGAAAAATGAAAATATTAACGTTTAGTATCTTAATTACTTGTTTGTATTCCAACGCTGTTTTAGCAGAAGAAAGTACATGCTACGGTACAACCTCAAAAGGACGTTTGGAAAAAGGGGTAGAGCTACCAAGCTCTGGTAATAATTTTGTCGCTTACAGCATTGTTGCAAGGTTAGCAGGGAGAGCTTACGTCCACTCCCAAGTAGAAAGCATCATAGTAAACGGCTATAAATCTTTAGAAATAGAACAACCAGACAAAGTTTTTAAGTATGCTGAAACTGGATTCGAAGAAGGTGGACAGTTCAAACCCCATAAAACTCATCGTAATGGTTTATCGGTAGACTTTATGACACCCGTATTAGATGAATCGGGTCAATCAGTGCATCTGCCAACTCACCCTTTAAACAAGTTTGGCTACGACATTGAATTTGATAGTAAAGGGCAATATGAAGAATATTCTATCGACTATGTTGCTTTGGCTGCTCATATTGTTGCCTTGCACAAAGAGGCTGTAGCTCAAGGTGTAGATTTATGGCGAGTAATATTTGATCCTAAATTACAATCTGAGCTTTTCAAAACACCTTATGGCCCTTATCTTAAAAAGCATATCCAGTTTTCCAAAAAACGTTCATGGGTTAGACATGATGAACATTACCATGTGGACTTTGATATTCCGTGTAAGGAACTAAACGAATGAAAAATATTCTCTTCATCTGTAGTAAAAATCAGTGGCGTAGTCCCACAGGAGAACAAATATTTAAAAATCACGCTGAACTAAATGTGAGATCAGCAGGTACTAGTTCAAGCGCAAGAAAAACGGTAAATGCAAAAGACATTCTATGGGCTGACATTATCTTTGTGATGGAAGAAAAGCATAAAAGTAGACTTAAAGCTGAGTTCATCAAATTAGTTAAATATAAAGATATTCAAGTGTTAGATATCCCTGATGAATATCAGTATATGGATGAAGAGTTGGTAGATATCTTGGGTCAGTCCGTTAGCGTATATCTAGGGATTTCAGACATTAATTCATTATAAGATTATGATATTAATATGTATTTAATAATAAGTGTGTTTAGATAGTTACTGCTGATTTTTATTATATAATTAACTGGCTAATAAAGGACAAAATTAGCTAGTAGCTACCAATATGGAAGTAAGTATTAAATGGATTTAACAATTTACCTCAACATGATGATCAGTGCCGCTTGGTATCTAATACCGATCTTCATATTTGCTATCGTCATAAAGTCTGCATGGTTTAAAGGTGTCTTGGGTGAGTGGCAAGTTAACTTGCTCATTAAGTTTTTCTTAGACAAAAATGATTATCACCTTATTAAAAACGTGACACTTCCTACTGAGGATGGCACTACCCAGATTGACCACATCATAGTTTCAAAATATGGCATATTCGTGGTTGAAACTAAGAATATGAAAGGTTGGATTTTTGGTGGTGCTAATCAAAAGCAATGGACGCAACAAATCTTTAAACACAAATCAAAATTTCAGAACCCACTTCATCAAAACTATAAACACATAAAGACGTTAGAAGATCTTCTCTTAGTAGGGAGTAACGCAAAAAATGATTATATATTCTCAGTCATTATCTTCATTGGTGACAGTACCTTTAAAACTAAAATGCCAGATAACGTAAGGTTTGCACGGGGGGGGATTGAGTATATCAAAAGTAAAACTGATCTTATTTTGAATGATCAGGAAGTTGTTAGTGTTATTGAACAGGTTGAAAGTGGACGGTTGGAACGTAGCTTTAAAACAAACCGTCAACACATTAAGCACGTTCGAGGTATTGTAGAAGAGAAATCTGATATTAAGTATTGTTCAAAATGTGGTGCTGATATGGTCTTACGTAAAGCCAATAAAGGTAATAATGTAGATAATGAGTTTTGGGGATGTAGTTCATTTCCCAAATGTAGGAATGTACTTAAAAATGAGTCAGAGTTACTTGTAAGTATTGATCTCTAACGTTTACCCATGCTTTCTAATGCACATTTGGGTATAGCAACAGAATCTAGTTTGGTGATTAATTTTTGGTATGTTTTCAACAGAGCAAGCGTGATAACAGCACACGTTTATCAAAAGTTCGTTAATTAATGTTAATCAATGTTTGATATAATTTTAATATAAAGGTAACTTTTATTTTAAAAAAAAGACAGACGGATAATTGCCTTGATAAAAATAGGTCTTTGCCTGTTTAATAAGCTATTAGTCGTTAAATCAACAAGGAGTGTTACTAGATATGAAAAAAATCACAATATTATTTTTATTATTACTTTCTGGATGTTCTGCAAACTATACAACTGAATCATTTGTATACCAAGATGAGCATCCTGAAAAGCAACTCAACATTACAAAAATTCAAGCTGAACTGACTGAATCTAATATATCGGCTGTTGTCTCAGCGGTGAGCTTAACCGCTGAGGATGGTATTACACTTAGAGGCGTTAAGTTAATAAACAAAGATGCTTTAGTTAATATTGTCTTTTTCAGTGCGAATGGCATGAAAATTAGCCTTTCATCGAGAATATTGAATAAATTTTCTATGTTACCTGCGAACGTTATTTGGTTTGACTATCGAGGCATGGGAGTAAGTGATAAAAAAGATATATTGTCTCTTAATAATTTACGAACAGATGCATTAAGAATCTTTGACTTTTCTAAGGGTGAATTTCCAACTAACTTACCTACAGCCATCCATGGATTATCGATGGGGTCTTTAATCGCAAGTTATGTTGCAAATAATAAAGATATAGACGCATTAATTCTAGATGGTGCTATCAATACAGTGCCAGAGTTGGTCGACAATTTAACACCTGCTTGGTCAAAACCATTTTATTCAATATATTTGTCACCTGAATTGACAAAAATAAATAATGTTGATTTTATTAAAGAATATGAGAAACCATTGCTTTTCTTAATTGGTGAAGACGATTCAACTACGCCAGTGCATAACTCGAAAGAGCTTTATGACATATCTCCAAGCTCGGTTAAAGTATTAGCGATCATTCCGGATACAGAGCATGCAGAAACAATGAAAAAAGATAAGGCAATAAAAGTATATCAGGATTTTATTAATAAATTAGTTTGCTGTAAAAACGGCTAGCAAGGCGTTAAAATCAACAAATAATAGCTGGCTGTTGTTCTTGCCTCACACATTCAGCCAACTATTGTTTGCCGCTTAACAAGGCGTTAGCTGCCTCAGGATATTCATGCTCAATACGAATAGAGTTAAATCGGACAATGACACATGTGCGTTCAAGGGAATGGTAAAGTGGAAACCAATTAAATCAATTTGGTTCTTAACTCATGTTGCCGCAACAGTTTTTGTTGCTCCATTTGTCCTGTCAATATCAGCCTTCTCAGTATTCGTCGTACTCACAGTAATAACATTATGTTTTGGACACTCACTTGGAATGCACCGTTTATTAATCCATCGTTCTTACGAGTGTCCTAAATGGATGGAATATTTGTTCGTATACTTAGGGGTGTTAGTTGGTATGTCAGGTCCTATAGGAATGATTATTCAACACGACCTCCGCGATTGGGCTCAAAGACAACCACAGTGCCACGATTATTTATTGCATGGTTCCAAAATATTAAAAGATGGTTGGTGGCAATTAAATTGCGATCTTGAACTTAATAATCCACCTGAGTTCATCATAGAAAAAGAAGTTTCTCTCAATAGGTTTTATCTATTTGTTGAGAAAAAATGGATATTCCAACAATTAATTTTAGCTATCCCTCTGTTTCTCATTGGTGGTATTTCTTGGTTAGTTTGGGGAATATCTGTAAGGATTGTAATATCTGTAGGTGGTCATTGGTTAATAGGTTATTTTGCTCACAATAAAGGTGAACGCACATGGAAAGTAGAAGGCGCAGCAGTTCAAGGTCACAATGTTAGAATTGCAGGTCTTCTTTCTATGGGCGAAGCGTGGCACAACAATCATCATGCTTACCCTGGGTCTGCAATGCTAGGTTTGTACAGTGATGAACCTGACCTTGGATGGTGGGTTTTAAATATATTACACAACTTAGGTATTGTAAAAAACATTAAACTGCCTAAGGAGCTTCCGTTTCGTTCAGAGCTTGTCGCTGAGGCGGAAAATCTAGATAGTCGTGTAGAACGAGTTCCAGAAGATTGTAAAATAGCAAAGTTCATTCGAAACGGCACTTAGTTTGTATTTATGCGCTAACGAGTAAACATTATCTGGTGGTGTTGTTTATTGATAAAGAAAAGCTGGAGCAATTCAGAATGACTCATGTACTTGTGCGTTGTCATCGTACACAAAAGGCACGTTAACTTTTTTGGGTTCATCGTGTAAATAGAACCTTTTGTATTTAATATTAGCTGTTATTTAACCAATTATTCTTGTTATACCATAATATTTTTAACATAATATGAAGCATGGAGTTTTAACAGGTTATAAGAATATTCTAAATTTTATATATCGCTATCAAAATTATATTCGCATCCTTAAATACGTTATTACAAAATATACCGCATGTTTTGCTCTTCTAATTTTTTCACTCACCGCCATTTCAATAAGTGCACAACCTTATGTAAAATTAGATAATCTCAATAAAATCAAACTAAATGAACATAATCTCTGGTACCAAACTCAATCGATAGGGATAAATCCTAGTTTTGCGGAGTTAAGTCAATTATATCAAGATGCTAAACAAGTCACTTCGACATTAGGAGGTCGCGGCGCTTATATTACTAAGATTAAGTTAATTAATACAAAAGGGCATGAAGATACTTGGTTTGTTAAGCTTCATACTAATTATCTCGATTTAGGTACCGCTTATTGGCAGCGCGACAGCGGTGAAGTTATAACGTTAGCAAACTTTGGGCAGATTGGTGGTACGAACCCGAAATTAGCTCACTCGCAAGCATTTTCCCTTTCATTAAATCAACAGGAAACGGGCACGCTGTGGATTTATATTGAAGCTAAAATGTTTGCAACACCTGTTACAGTAAAATTTTATAATAAGGCAGCATTTTACAACAAGCAATTTTTTGTCAATAGCATCACCTCTATTTCATTTGCAGTAATGCTTACGTTAGCCTTAATCGCTTTCTTTATATACCTCAGAACCAAGTATTTGGTTACGTTGGCCTGTACTGGTTATATAGGCATACAAGGCTTAGGTTGGTTTTTAGCCTCAGGAAGTTTTGGTCATTTATTTGCGGTGTCAACATTTAACCCCGTTTACATCGCTATATGGATATTCCCTTTTGCTATTGCTTCAGCCTGTCAATTCACAAAGTTATTATTTAATTGCCAACAAAATCATCCTAAATTAGCTAAAACATTTAACTTACTGTCGATAGTTTGCTTAAGTTTAGGTTTGTTCATGCCTTTTAGTTCTTTTGCACAGAGCTACTTAATGTCACATGTTATCGCAACGCTGTGGATCCCACTCTGTATTGGTACTGGGATATTTATGCTCGCGCAAAAAGATTTTAGGGCTAAGTATTATCTAATTGGCAATCTTTTATATGGACTGACGTTAATGGGTTATGTCTTATCTCACCTTTATAAGATTGACTGGGATATTTCTCTTGAACTGATTGTGCAAATAGCGCTAACCATCGATTGTATTTGTATTCTTCTTTCTTTAGCTGAATGGTTGCAAATACAACAGAAAGAATTTCATCGCACTTATGCTATTTCACGTATTGATCCATTAACTCAAATTGGTAACCGCTTTGCTCAAAATGAAAAATTAGCCAGCTTAAAAGGGCATTACTGTATTACTTTTATTGATCTAGATGGTTTTAAAAAAATCAATGACAAACTCGGCCATGACGAAGGTGATAAAGTGCTGATTGCAACAGCTGATATCATGCAAAAAAAACTTCAAGGGTTGGGTAGCATTTTTCGCTGTGGTGGTGATGAGTTTATTTGGGTTGTTAGTATTAAAAGCTCACAACAGGTTAAGCCACTTTTGCTGAAATTGTCTGATCTACTAATAGAAACGGCAAAAGAGTTACAAGAAAAAGGATGGAAAGATGCGGGGCTAAGTTTTGGTATTGCAACGAGTTTTGAAACCCTAAATCAATCTGAATGTTTATCACTAGCCGATAAACGTATGTATAAATATAAACAAGATAAGCAATAGCACATTTTAGCAATGTCATTTGTCGGCCTTAAAGTCGCGGATTTGCTAAAATGAATTGCTTTACAATCTTAGGTTTCAGCGGTTGTTCACAAATTAACAACAACGAGTAACCCAGTTCACCTTATAAGGTTTAATAATGAAATTTTTAGTTATTATATTCTCGGTATTATTATTAAGCGCTTGCGCTTCAACAATAGATACTTACAACCCAAACAATATCTCTAGTCAAACCCTGTCTAGTGTTTCTGTAGATGACGTAGGGTTATGGGTTGGCGATTATGAACTAGTCACTGATATTGCTTCAGCATTTGATACCAATGGCGCCAAAGTTATTTCTGTTAATGTTTGGGATACAGTTCCCGCAGTAGTTTATCTAAAAGAAGGTGAGTATCAATTTGTTATTCGATGTGAATCAAGGGGACTTTATAACTTTCATAATATTGATATCACACTTGCAAAAGGTCAGAAATATAAGGCTTATTGCTTGGGTAAATATGAAGACGCTTTCCTTGGTGATAGATTGACAAAGATTTTTGGTTTTATCAGCGAAGAAGATGATTTGTTGGCAGAAAAAGTAACTAATCAAAAAATTATAGATAGTTTGTAGCTGAGCTTATAAATCGTAAGGCCAGGCAATAAACACTAGATTTTTGTCCATTAATATTTTAGCAAAAAAAATCGACTTCAATAATTACGCTGAGCTCGTAAGTATCAGTCTCATGCTAAGTGTAAATTAAAATAGCTAAGTAAGTTGCTTTGTTCATTAGCTTAAGGGCAAAATAAAAGAAAAACGTCACAAGGAGATATAAGTGAAAAATACAAAATTGACCTACAGTGTTTTTTCTTGCCTACTACTATTATTAATGTCGTGCTCACTTTTTGCCAAAGACACTATCCCGGAGCCTTTAACACCATGGGTGTCTTGGGTATTGAAAGGGCACGAAAACCTATCTTGTCCTTTCATCAATAACACTAACTTTGCTGACAAGCAGAATCATATTTGTGCTTGGCCAAGTACGCTGGCAGTAAATGTAACAGACAGTTCAGCAACGTTTAAACAATCATGGCAGGTATTAACGAAAAGTATCATCCCTTTACCCGGAAATGATAATAACTGGCCACTTGGTGTGAAGGTTAATAACAAAGACTTTCCTGTATTTAGTTATAAAGGTAAGCCATCTATTGAATTAGTCAAAGGCACTTATGTTATAGCAGGCCAATTTGAATGGTCAAAAATACCTCAAAGTATCGCTATCCCTGAACAATACGCCTTCGTTAAAATGACAATTAATAACCAAGTCATCGCCTTTCCTAAAATAGAAAATAATGAGCTATGGTTACAAAAGTTTGAAACGAGCCAAGAGCAACAAGACTCTCTTGATATAACGGTTGCAAGACGAATTGCAGACGGCGCTTATATAAAGCTTGAAACCTTCATTAGTATCAATGTGTCAGGTCAAATGAGAGAAGTAAAACTCGGCAAGGTACTGCCTAAAGGGTTTGAACTGATTGGCATTGAATCACCTGTTTCCTCATTTTTAGATGGTGACGGTATCTTGCACGCTAAATTGAAACCCGGCAGTTGGGAAATAAAGGTGCTAGCTTATGCACCCGCTACTTTATTAACGTGGCAAAAACCTGAACAATCTCATCATTGGCCAAAAGAAGAAATTTGGGTTTTTGAAGGGCATGAAAACTTGCGACTGGGTAAAGTTGAAGGTGCAAAAATGGTTGATAGTAGTCAAGCAAATATGCCCAATGCTTGGTATGAGCTACCGAGTTATTTAGTTAATAACGACGATTCACTGCGTTATGATATTCAACATAGAGGAAAGCCCTTACATTTAGAAAATCAACTTAACTTGAAACGCACCTTATGGCTTTCATTTGATCATTCAACTTACACCTTTAATGATGATATTAATGGCGCAATGATCAATGATTGGCGTTTAAGTATGAAATCTCCTTATTTATTAGAGTCTGCAGAAGATCAAGATGGCTCAGTATTAATTACCACCAAAGAGTCCAATGAAAGGGGCATCGAAAACCGTTATCCACAGGTAAAAATTGAAGCAAGAGGTATTATCAACTCAGCCAAACAACTACCTGTTAGCGGTTGGAACAACGATTTTGAGCGGGTATCATTGAAGCTAAATCTGCCTCCAGGCAATAAATTGTTTGCCGTATTTGGAGCCGATACCGTGTCAAACAGTTGGTGGTCAAGTTGGTCAATTTGGGCAAGTTTTATTGTTTTATTATCTTCTTTAATGGCGAGTCGATTGATTAATGTCACCGCAGGTATTGCCACTGCGGTAATGCTGCTTTTTATATATCAAGAAATAAATGCGCCTGTGATCGCCATTCTTAATTTACTTTTAGCGATCGTTATTAAAAAGCATCAACCCTTTGAACGCATGAAAGTCCTAGTTAAGGCTTATTGGGGGATCAGTATAACGGTTGCTATTGGCGCGATATTATTATTTTCTGCAACCCAATTACGAACCGTGATACACCCTCAGCTGGAGTCACGCGAATCAAGTGCAGACAGTTATAGAGAACGTGCAGTTGTACAAAACAAAGAAACACAGATGAGCAGAAAGCGCAGTGATGTTATCTCCTCAGCAGATCTAATGAGTGCACCTGTTGAAAGAATCATAGTGTCAGGTAGTCAAGTGAAAATGGCTGAATTAATGATGGAGCGTTATCAATCTGATGCGTTAATGCAAGCTGGCTCTGGTATTCCAAGTTGGCAGTGGAATAGCTATCAAATTAATTGGAATAGTCCTGTTGCTAAAGATCAAACGTTCGAGGTGATTGTTTTATCAAAAACCATCTATAGGTTGATTAAGATACTGGGTATATTGTTGACTTTGATTTGGCTGTTTTTAATATTAAAAGAAGTCATTAGCGAGGCATACACTAAAATTAAACCTCAGGCAGTCGCGAGTGTGTTGGTATTATTGTTCTTAATGCCGAGTTATATACCTAATGTTGAAGCCGCCGACTTCCCCAGTCAAAAACTCTTAGATGAACTCAAGGTGAGGCTGACAGAAGCGCCATCGTGCGTGCCTGATTGTGTTGCTATCAATAGATTACACGTTAGCATTGATGAGAAAGAATTAACCTTGGTGTTATCTGTTCATGCTAATACTGCTACTGCGTTAGCTTTACCCAAGTCTGAATTTTGGCGACCAGAAAAATTATTACTAGGTGAGACTTCAGTTGAAAATAAAATTGAAAGCTTAGTTAACTATAAAGGTTGGATATATATTCCTATTGCCCAAGGATTATCTACCATCACCTTGCGGGGGCAGGTGGCTCCCGTTGATGAATTCCAACTTGAATTTAAAGATAAGCCTAAGCATGTTAATGCATCCTCTTCAGCTGCTTGGCAAATTGTTGGTCGTCAAGCTGACCGGTTAACTGGCAATACCTTGGCCTTTTTAGCAACCAATACCGATAAAAAGGAAAATGAAAATCAGCAAATTTCAACTCGTTATAGTACACAGCCCTTTGTTAAAGTGACTAGAGAACTGACTGTTGACCAATTATGGACGATACGCACTAAGGTTGAACGTATAGCGCCGAATACCGGTTCAATAAATATTAAGGTTCCTTTAATAGCAGGTGAAAATATTACCAGCGCAGAGGTTATTGTTGAAGATAATCAAGTGGCAGTTACTTTACCCGCTGGAGTTAACTTTTTTACCTGGACTTCTATCGTTGCTCAACAGCAAGACTTTCGTTTGCACGCTAAGCCTGAACAGCCGTTAATTGAGCTATGGCGAGTGATTGTTAGTCCTGCGTGGCATGCAAATCTTTCTGGATTACCAATAATTCTAGAAGACCAAGACAATAATGATTATTATCGTTACTCTTTCTATCCATATCCCGGAGAAAGCCTAGATCTCACCATTACTCGACCTGTTCCAGTAAAAGGTCACGTGTTAGCCATAGATTCAGTAAATTACACCATTGAGCAAGGCACCCGTACTTCAACGTTAAGTTTATCTTTTGATTATCGAAGTACACGTGGTGGCGAGCATATTATTGAATTGCCGCTAAGTTATCAGTTAAAAGAAATTAGAACGGATAACAAATTGATTAACCTTCAATTAGAAGACGATAAACTGGCAATTCCAGTACTGCCTGGTAAACATAATGTCCAGATACTGATGCGTGCCAGTGTTGAAGAAGAATTGTTGTTCTCTGCGCCAAAAATAAACTTAAATGCGCCAATAAGTAATATTACCAGTATTATTAATTTGAGTAATCAGCGCTGGATACTTTCTGCTAAAGGTCCTCTACTGGGGCCAGCGGTACTTTATTGGGGTGAGTTGTTAGCTTTTATTTTATTAGCTTTACTCGTCTCAAGAGTGAATTTTTCACCCTTAAATACCGTGAGCTGGATAATCTTAGGCTTTGGCTTAAGTTTAAGTAATTGGGGAGTGTTAATGCTAATGGCGCTGTGGTTTGCTGCTATCACTGCTAGTACTTATCGACCAAAAAATATTAATCGACTTTCATATAATGCATCGCAGGTTTTATTATATTTGTTATCAATTGTCGCCATCGTGTCGCTTTTACTTGTGGTTCCGGCCAGCCTGTTGAGTTCGCCTAGTATGGGTATTGAAGGTAATTATTCATACGGTAACCACCTGCAATGGTTTTCAGATAAATCGAGTGGTTTGTTACCCCAAGTATCTGTGGTGAGTATCTCAACCATTTTTTATAAAGGTATTATGTTGGTTTGGGTTATTTGGCTGAGTTTTGCTTTTTTAAGTTGGATAAAATGGGCTTGGAAAGCGCTTGGTCAACAGGGCTATTGGCGAAGTGAACTCAGTAAGCAACTAGACGAAAAATAATCGCTCGTTGCAACAAAACTAGATCTATTTGAAATATTAAATGAAAATTTGATTAGATCTAGTGCTTTCATTGGTAACGGCAATAGGAAGTGTTTATTATGTAACATTTGGCATTTGCCACCCATTATTGATTATTTAACGCGGAACTTACATGAATTTAGAACAAGCTTTATTGGTAATCGCTACTGCACATGGCAACGAACTACCTGTTGAAGCGCTAGAAGCAGTTAAAATGAATTGGTCAGTGTTTTATCCTGATTTAGAGCGACTCATCGATCAATTTATTACCGATGATACTTCGCTTACCGATGAGCAACAGGCGATTTTATTTTTCGGCACCTTATTACTAGCAGAATTAAAATATGTTCCCGCGTTGTCAAAATGTCTGCAGTTATTCTCGCGCAGTGATTCCTTTTTAACTCCACTTGAAGGGGTGTTTGGAGATGCTCTTACTGAATTAACGCCAACCTTATTTTATAATGTGGCAGATGGTAATACACAAGTATTGTCTGATTACATTGTTGATGGTCATCAAGCGATGTACTGCAAAGCTTCTGCTATTGAAGCGGTGTTTGCTCAATACGAAGTGGGTGTCATTGATAAGTCGGAATTAAGTGAACATGTAACTCGCTGGCTAGCAGCCTTTTTGGCTTTACCTAATCCAATCAGTAGTTTTTTAATGAGTGCATTAGCCGATTCTTGTATTGAATATCAACTTGATAATTTCAAACATCAGTTTGTAGAATTATGTGATAAAGACTTATTTGACGAAGACCGCTTTAAAAAATCTGAGGTAAAGGCCTGGCACAGGGGAGATGCACCTAAGCTGATAGAGTCTGGTATTATTCAGGCAGAGTTTAGTGTCGTTGATACGTTAAAGGCATGGATTGATGATGACTCTGAAGATGAGCTAATCGACACACTTCCAAGTGAAGACCATGATATATTTGAGTCGTTAATGGCTGAAGGTGGTTTATTAGCTAATATCCTTTATGACGAAAAAACAATTTTAGAGAACAGCGTACCGGTGAGTTCATTAGCTATGGCTGGACGCAACGATCCATGTCCTTGTGGTAGTGGCAAAAAATATAAAAAGTGTTGCTTACAGTAAAATACAGCGCAATTAAATCCGTACCTACATTAACTCGTCAAACTAGAAAAACCGCTCATTGAAAGATTAGCGGTTTTTTACTTTCTTAAGGGAATTTTCATTAAAATTAATCGCTATATCAGTTATCTTTTTGATGCTTAATTTTATCAGTAAATGACATCAATCTGTCATCATCAATGTAAAAATCAACATTTTATTAACAAATTTCGTTTGACGCGTCTTTGTTGCTTGCACATTTATTTTTTCTCAATACAATCAATAACAATTAAAGTTTATAGTGAAAATAACATGAAAAAATTAATCCTAGCACTTTGTTGTGCTTTGGTAAGCTTGTCTGCAAGTGCCTTAACTACGCTTGAAGATGTTAAGTCTTTTACCTTAGACAACGGTATGACCATCATCGTATTAGAAGACCATTCTATCCCTAATGCCAACATGTATTTATTCTGGAAAGTAGGCTCTAGAAATGAATATCCTGGCATAACGGGGCTTTCACATTTTTTTGAACACATGATGTTTAATGGTGCAAAAAAATACGGCCCTAAACAGTTTGACCGTGTAATGGAAGCTGCCGGCGGAGCTAATAACGCTTACACTTCCGAAAACATTACCGCTTATACTAATTGGTTCCCGGTTAGTGCAATAGAAACAATTTTCAGTTTAGAAGCCGATCGTATTGAAAACCTCGCTATTGATGAAGCTATGGTAGAAAGTGAACGTGGCGTAGTGACCTCTGAACGGTCAACTCGGTTAGAAAATTCAAATTTCAGTAAACTGCATGAAGAAGTAAAAGGCGTCGCTTTTCGAGCACATCCATACAGTTGGGGGGTTATCGGTCATCAGTCAGACATAGATAATTGGTCGATTGAAGATCTCAAGGCCTACCATAAAACGTATTATGCACCGAACAATGCTGTTGTGGTTATTAGTGGTGATGTCACCTTAGCGCAAGTAAAAAAACTCGCAAATAAACATTTTGCACCGATCAGCGCACAATCAAGCCCAAGAAAAGTACATACCGTTGAGCCTAAGCAACTCGGTGAGCGTCGAACATACGTGCAAAAGGAATCTTCAACCTCTGCCAATGTATTATTTGCTTTTCACGTACCAGAAACTCGCCATGCAGATTATTATCCATTGAAAATGCTTGCCTCTATTTTGGGTGATGGCCAAAGTTCTCGTTTGTCTAGAAGTCTGGTTGATGATAAACAAATAGCAACAAGCGTTTTTACTTATATGCCGGATTCATTTGATCCCAATCTATTCTATGTTTTCGCTACCGCTACCAGTACGGTAAAAGCGAGTGTGCTTGAGCAAGCGATGGTGGCAGAAATTAATAATATTATTGTTAATAGCGTTACTGAGCATGAGCTCACCAAAACCAAAAATATTGCTCAGGTAGATTTTTATCGCACGCTTTCCACAATCAATGGCAAAGCAAATACGTTAGGGACATATGCGTTATTTTTCGATGATTATTCGAAAATGTTTACGGCAATTTCAGACATGAACAAAGTGTCAGTCGAAGACATTAAGCGTGTCGCGAGTACCTATTTAATAAAGTCGAACCGCACGGTTGGCATTTTAGCTGCTGAAGAAGACAGCAGCGAAGGAGATTTATAGATGAAACATTCCCTTTTATTTATTTGCAGCTTTATCCTGACATTAAGTCATCCAGTATTCGCTGAATTTACTTTACCCGATTATCAAAAGCTGACATTGAAAAATGGCTTAACCGTTTATTTGATGGAACAACATGAAGTCCCTTTAGTTGATATTAGAGTGGTGACTAAAGCTGGCGCAGTTAATGACGGTGACAATTATGGCTTAGCGAACTTTACGGGTACTGCGCTTGGTTTTGGCAGTAATAAATTATCAAAAAAAGAAATTGAAGATTTATTTGATTTTCATGGGGCTAACTTTAGCAACAACGTTGGTATGGAGTCATCTACGTTAAGCTTATCTATTGCCAGTAAAGATATTGATGGATTGTTGCCAGTATTTAGAGATATTTTATTAGCGCCAAGCTTTGAAAATGAAGAATTTATTAAAGAGAAAAAACGTTACCTTGAAAACCTAAAACAAAGTAGGGAGCAACCCGGGCGAATTATCGGCGGTGCATTTAACCACCTATATTTTCAACAACATTTATTAGGAAACCCTGTTGATGGCAATATTTCAACTATCGAAAAGCTTTCTCTTAAACAAATAAAAACTTTTTACCAGGCGTTCTACTCAGCAAATAATAGTGCACTTATAGTTGTTGGCGACTTTAATAGCAAAAGTATGGAAAAAAAGATTAATGATTTATTTTCAGACTGGCAAACTAAAAATATAAGTGCCCCTAATTTAAAGAGCTTTAAAGCTCCTGAAGAATCAAACGTATTGGTTGTTAATAAAAGTGATGCTAACGAAAGTACTTTTATCATAGGTGGTAAAGGGATAGCGTCTAATCATCCTGATATGGTTGCCATAAAAGTGATCAATACTATATTGGGTGGTAGATTTACCTCGTGGTTAAATGACGCATTACGTGTTAATTCGGGTTTAACATATGGTGCGAGAAGTCAATTCAATAGCTACTCAACCGCGGGTACGTTTGTTATATCTACTTTCACTAAAAATGAAACAACCTTTGAAGCCATCGATTTAGCGCTAAAAACCTATGACAGGTTATGGGAGCAGGGTATTGATAAAGAGACCTTAGAATCTGCTAAAGCTTATGTTAAAGGGCAATTCCCTCCAAAATATGAAACAAGCCGCCAACTGGCTGGTTTACTGGCTACTATGTGGGTTCAACAGCTTGATAATACTTTTATTAACGATTTTCAAAAAAATGTTGATGCGTTAAATGTCATCAAAGCAAATGAGATTGTTAAAACTGTTTTTCCAAGAGAAAAATTACAGCTAGTCATTATAGGTAAGGCTGACATCATTGGTGAAAAAGCAAAAAAATACGGTAAGGTAAAAGAAGTTGATATCAATACGGTTAGTTTTTAGATGTGTAATTAAAACGCATAACGCTAAAATTTTTAGCATATAAAATTAAGTGCGCAGTACTATACTGCGCACGTTGTAAACAGAGAGAACCCAACGAGAACAGCAACCATCGCTTTATTCAATAAGCCTCAATTATTGATAAAAAAACACTGATAAATTGATCACACTGGAGTATTATTTTTAATGGAACTACAGATAAATGTTATAGATGCATTCACTGATGAGACGTTTAAAGGCAACCCCGCGGCTGTCATTATAACCTCAGACTGGCTGACTACAGAGCTTATGCAGTCTATTGCTATCGAAAATAACCTTTCAGAAACTGCCTTTGTTAAACAAATTAATAATCAAGCGTATGAAATACGGTGGTTTTCACCGATAACCGAAATTGATTTCTGTGGGCATGCCACGCTAGCTGCTTCATTCGTTATTTTTGCTAAAGATAACACAATTAAAGAAATTAACTTTTTCGCAAAGGCCGTGGGCGATCTGTCAGTTACAAAAACCCCCGATGGCCTTATACAGATGTGTTTTCCTAATAAAGAGCCCGCTGTCGTAAATGATATTCCTGAGGCGCTATTAAATGGTTTGTCGATTAATCCCATCGACGTTTTATTAAATGACCAAGCGTATTTTGTTATTTACAAAAATGAAAGTGATGTGCTCGCTGTTATAGCCAATAGTGACGAATTAAAGCAGCTTGCTCCTTATGATGTAGTGGTGACATCGACATCAACAGAGTTTGATTTTGTCTCTCGTTACTTTTGGCCTGCAAATGGTGGTGATGAAGACCCAGTAACGGGCTCTATTCATACTGGATTAATGCCTTATTGGTCTAAAAAGTTAAACAAAACCGACCTTATCGCTTACCAAGCCTCTAAGCGAGGAGGAAAACTGATGTGCCGCATAGAAGGAGATAAAGTTTATATCTCAGGTAAAGCGGTGCAGTACTTAACGGGTACAATTACAGTGTAGCGTTATTGTTAAGTTGAAAACCTCAACTTAGACTAACACTCCCATATCAGGGTCTAAAAAGTTAAACAAAACCGACCTTATCGCTTACCAAGCCTCTAAGCGAGGAGGAAAACTGATGTGTCGCATAGAAGGAGATAAAGTTTATATCTCAGGTAAAGCGGTGCAATACTTAACGGGTACAGTTACAGTGTAGCGTTTTAGACAATTAAGGGCGCTTTACGCTATCGCTCAGTGGACATTAAAAATAACTCTCCCTTTAAGGAATCTCATGTTAAAAACACCGATAAATTTATTGAATAAGTTCACTCATTTTTCTGATCAATGGTCACCAAGAGTGGTTGCCCAAATGAATGACTATCAATTTAAATTGGCTAAAATTCAAAATGAATTTACTTGGCACTCGCATCCAGACACCGACGAAGTTTTTCTTGTTATAGAAGGTGCTATGAGTATTGAGTTTAGGGATGGCAAAGTGGACCTTCTTGCGGGTGAAATGTATGTTGTGCCAAAAGGCGTTGAACATAAACCTCATGCAAAAGATGAATGTAAAATAATGCTTATAGAACCTTGTGGTGTCGTTAATACCGGAGATTCACCAGGAGAGCTTACCGCTCAGAATGATCTTTGGGTATAAAGTATATAGCGATACTTTTACTTTGCTAACGGGCATTTTTACCCTATTGGCTTTTGTAGGTGCCGCTCTCTAAACTGTTAGCACAGAACATTGCAACGCTAATAACCTCTAGTGTAATCATCATAGGTTTCACAATGTTACTTATGCGATATAAAACTTATACTATCAAAGCAAAAATGTATTTCCGTTTAATTTTAGCAATGTTGGTGCCGCTAGCTTATACAAGAACAAATATTCCATATAAGTTGTGCTAAACCTAGGTGGATAGATCTTATTCTCTTATTGATACGTATATAGAAAAAAAGGTTGATTTGATAAATATATGTTGATTAATTTAATTGGTTTTAATGTTTCATGGTTTGGCTTGGTTTATTGGGGTAATAATTTTATTCCATTCGCCTTTATGCTTCTACTTGCCCACTTGTTTTTTCAATCTAAGAATTATAAAGAATTGTTGTTAATCTTGTTGGTCAGCGTCATTGGTATTGGTGTGGACTCATTATTACAGCAGCTCAATATTTTCATTTTTATTGAAAAAGCTCATATTCCTTTTTGGCTGATGATGTTGTGGGCTAGTTTTGCCGCCACCATTTGTCATAGCTTACAATTTTTAGCTTCTTCTAAGGTCCTTCAATTAGTGATAGGAGGATTAATATCACCATTAAGCTATATTGCTGGTTATAAATTATCAGCGGTTGATTTTGGTTATTCTATGCTTACAACTTATACCCTTTTAGCGTTGGTATGGGGGACATTGTTTATTTTGTTTTTTTATTTGAAATCAAAAATTATTACCCAAGAGGTAAATCATGCTTAAATTTTATGCTCGATTGATCGTTATCACCATGTTACAACAATTTATTACCGTTCAAGTGTTAGCAACTGATGATATCAAGCCAGACACATTAAATAATATTCTTACAGAGCAGGTTTATATACCTGTTGGTCAAACAACTTTTTCTGTGCTTTTTTGGGACCTGTACAAAAGTAAATTGCTGACAACTTCTGGAAAATATCCTATTGAGTTAACGGATGAAAAATTGTTATACCAGATTAACTATTTGACTGACATTTCAAGTAAAGACTTAATTGAACGTACAGTCGAGCAATGGCAGCATTTAGGTGTACCAAGAGAAAACTTTGAAAGCTATGTACCTATGCTTGAAAAAATATGGCCTGATATTAAAGAGGGCGATAGCTTGTCTTTATATGTCAGTAATAATAAGAGTACTTTTTATTTTAATAACGATCTTATTGGTGAAATTGAACAGCAAGAATTTAGTCAACTTTTTCTCGATATATGGTTATCAAAAAATACCAGTGAACCTAAGCTTAGGCTTGAATTATTAGGAATTAACAAAGATGAATAAATATATAAGAACTCTAGCTTTTATTACCACAAGCTTATTTATTTCTAGCTGTTCGGTAGAGTTAGAGGAATACAAACCAGTAGCTAAGCCATTTGATATAAAATCTTACTTTGATGGTAAGGTTATTGCTTGGGGAATAGTTCAAGATTATACCAATGAAGTTAAAAGACGTTTTTGTGTCGAAATTGAAGGAAGTTGGCAAGAAGATCAGGGTGTACTTGCAGAAAAATTTTACTTTGATGACGGTGAAATAAGCTACCGTAATTGGCAATTGACTAAACTATCTGATGGAAGTTATGTCGGCGGTGCAGAAGATGTTGTCGGTGAGGCTATTGGCAAGCATCAAGGTTTTGCTTTTCAGTTTCAATATACATTATCGTTAAACCTTGATGGTGACATAATGGAAGTTGCTATGGATGATTGGATGTATCAGTTAGATGAAAATAAGGTCTTTAACAAAACTGCTATGTCTAAATTTGGTGTTCAGGTTGCTGAAATAACATTGTTTTTTGATAAGGAAACAACAAACCAAAGCTGTCAGTCTAATTAAGTTATTGTAGTAGGTCAGTTAAAGCGGCTTCAATTTTATTATGTTTAAAAACGAAACCGCTATTTAATAGTTTTTGTGGTACCACATTTTGTCCATACAGCAACAACTCTGCCATTTCACCAAAGATAAGTTTAAGTAGTGGGGCTGGCGTAGTAAAAAGGCTAGGACGATGAAGTGATTTTGATAAAGCTTTTGAAAATACTTCATTGGTTACCGCATTAGGAGATGTCATGTTTACTGGTCCTGACAAGTTGTCATTATCAATTATATGTAATATTGCAGAGACCATATCGTCAATGTGTACCCAAGACATAATTTGATCGCCCTTACTTATCTTCCCGCCAACACCTAATTTGAACGGTAATAACATTTTAGCTAGGGCACCAGAACTCTTATCTAATACTATCCCGGTACGTAATAGAGCAACCCTAGTATTTGCTGAACAAGCAAGTAACGCTTTTTCTTCCCACTTTGCACAGACTTCATGAGTAAATTCTTGATGAAAATATCTAAAGGTTTCATCAATGGCTTGACTGTTTTGTCGACCATATATCCCAATTGCACTGCCAGAAATAAGCAAACTTGGTGGTTTTTCTGCGATAGAAATTAACTGTGCTATTTCTTCAGTAATATCCCATCTGCTTTGACAAATTCTATTTTTTTGCTCTTGTGACCAACGCTTATCAGCAATAGGCTCGCCGGCTAAATTAATAACAATATCAGTGCTTTCTATGTTGGTAAGTAAGAGTTTATCAATAAACCGGACTTTTTTGTTTATGACTGAACTCGCAGATTTAATATTTCGAGTTAACACCGTAATCGTGTTTTTGTCCGTATTTATAGATTTAATCAATGCTTGGCCAATGAGGCCAGTTCCACCGGTAATAAGATAATTCATAGGTACATCCAATGATTAGAATAACTAAATTAATACGAAGTATTAATCTTATAAGATCATTCAAAATTGTTTTAATATTTTATCAAAATATTGTGAACTTTGTCTTTTTTATGCGTGATTTGAAATGAAATTAACTCAATAAGCTTATAATGGAAGCCAAGTGAAATATTTTAAAGTATTAACAGTAGCCATTATAAATATGTTTTTTCTACAAGCTTGTAATGATGATAAAGCAACAGAGACACAAAAAGAAAAAATAACCATTGTTGATGCTGCTATTAGTAATGGCAGTTTTAGTACATTAGTCGCAGGACTTCAGGCTACAGGAATAGATGCAATATTATCTAACACCAAAATATCTGTTGGTATCGATACCGTAATTCTTGATTAATAGCTCGTATTACATTTTCTAATTAGTTGATATTATGCCCCTGCCTATGGGGCTTTTTTTTGCTTATTATTTACTTTTAAGT
>NZ_JACGVV010000026.1:0-69611 GCF_014077405.1 Colwellia sp. BRX10-9
CAAGCAGCCGCAGCGAAAGCAAAAAATGCTGAAGAAGTACCAGTAAAAATTGCAGAAACTGAAGAAGCTAAAAAAGTTCGTCTTGCTCTAGAAGCTGAAACAAAAGCTAAGCTTGAAGAAGAAGCTAAAGAAGCAACAGCCGCCGCTAAAAAATTAGCAGAAGAAAATGAAGCGCGCTGGAAAGAACAAGAAGCTGAGCGTAAAGCTAAAGAGAAAGAGGTTGTTCATTTAACTTCTTCTAAATATGCTCAAGAAGCTGAAGATAAAAGTGACTCTGCTGATGAAAGTGGCCGTCGTCGTAAGAAGAAAAAAGCACCTGCAGACCGTAATGCTCGTGGCCGCAACAATGGTCGCGGTAAAGGTAAAACTTTATCTTCACCTGACAGCTTAAAACATGGTTTTACTAAACCAGTAGAAACAAAAGTACAAGATATTCGCATTGGCGAAACTATTTCGGTTGCTGAACTTGCCAATAAAATGGCTAAGAAAGGCGCAGAAGTTGTTAAAGCTATGTTCAAACTAGGCGCAATGGCAACCATTAACCAAGTTATTGACCAAGAAACAGCCGCACTTGTTGCTGAAGATATGGGTTTTGAAGTTGTACTTGTTAAAGAAAATGCCTTGGAAGAAGCTGTACTTGCTGACCGTCATCATACGGGTATCGAGATTACTCGTGCACCTGTTGTTACTATTATGGGTCACGTTGATCACGGTAAAACATCATTACTTGATTACATTCGTAAAGCGAAAGTAGCAGACGGTGAAGCCGGTGGTATTACTCAGCATATTGGTGCTTATCACGTAGAAACTGGTCATGGTATGATCACTTTCTTAGATACTCCAGGTCATGCTGCCTTTACTTCTATGCGTTCTCGTGGTGCTAAAGCAACCGATATCGTTATCATTGTTGTTGCTGCAGATGATGGTGTTATGCCACAGACTGTTGAAGCAATTCAACATGCTAAAGCATCTGATGCACCTATTATCATCGCTGTAAACAAGATGGATAAAGAAGGTGTTGATATCGAACGTGTTAAGAGTGAATTATCTCAACACGGTGTTTTATCTGAAGAGTGGGGCGGTGAAGTTCAATTTTGTCATGTCTCAGCTAAAACAGGTTTAGGTATTGATGACTTACTTGATTCAATATTGCTACAGTCTGAAGTTTTAGAGCTAACTGCTGTTGTCGATAAAATGGCAAGTGGTGTAGTTATTGAATCTAAATTAGATAAAGGCCGCGGCCCAGTAGCAACTATCCTGGTTCAAGAAGGTACTTTAAAGCAAGGTGATATTGTTCTTTGTGGTTTAGAATATGGCCGTGTTCGTGCAATGCGCGATGAAAATGGTAAAGATATTCAATCAGCAGGTCCATCTATCCCAGTTGAAATTATTGGTTTAAGTGGTGTTCCACAATCTGGTGATGAAGCGACTGTTGTTAAAGATGAGAAAAAAGCACGTGAAGTTGCTTTATTCCGTCAAGGTAAATTCCGTGATGTGAAACTTGCTCGTCAACAAAAAGCTAAACTTGAAAATATGTTTGCAAGTATGGCTGAAGGCGAAATTTCTGAAGTAAACGTTGTAATTAAGTCGGATGTTCAAGGTTCACTTGAAGCTATTAGTGACTCATTACTTAAGTTATCTACTGATGAAGTTAAAGTTAGAATCATAGGTTCAGGTGTTGGTGCTATCACTGAAACTGATGCGACATTAGCGGCGGCTTCAAATGCCATCGTGGTTGGTTTTAATGTTCGTGCTGATGCATCTGCGCGTAAAGTGATTGAATCTGAAAACATTGATTTACGCTACTATAGTGTTATTTACGCATTAATTGATGAAGTTAAGCAAGCGATGAGCGGCATGTTAGCGCCAGAGTTCAAGCAAGAAATCATTGGTCTTGCACAAGTTCGTGACGTGTTTAAGTCGCCTAAAATCGGCGCAATCGCTGGTTGTATGGTTACTGAAGGTATCATTAAACGTAGTGCTCCAATTCGCGTATTACGTGACTTGGTTGTTATATACGAAGGTGAACTTGAATCACTTCGTCGTTTCAAAGACGATGTTGCAGAAGTTCGTAACGGTACTGAATGTGGTATCGGTGTTAAGAACTACAATGATGTTCGCGTTGGTGACCAAATTGAAGTATTCGAAACAATAGAAATTAAGCGTACGCTATAACTTTAGATTATTGCTGATTGATTGACTGCTTTTGTTGGTTAATCGGCTTCAATGTAATGAGATAGCTCACTTACTGTTGTACAAATACTAAATGGGGGCTTTGCCTCCATTTTTGTTTATATATTAAAAGTTATCAGGTAAAAGTCCTCGATAATTTTATTAGGAGAATTTCCTATGGCAAGAGAATTTGCCCGTACCGACCGTGTCGGACAAGAAATACAAAAAGAAATCGCGACTATTTTGATGCGCGAAGTTAAAGATCCACGCTTAGTCATGACAACAGTTTCTGCTGTCGAGTTGACACGTGATTTAGCTTACGCAAAAATATTCGTGACTTTTTTTACCAATGAAGCCTCAGAAATAAAAAGCTCTATTGAAGTGTTAAATGAAGCTGCTGGTTTTATTCGTTCGTTATTAGCGAAGAAATTACGTGCTCGTATTATGCCGCATTTACGTTTTGTTTATGACAGCTCTATGGCTGAAGGTGTTCGAATGAGTTCATTGGTTGATGAAGCTGTCGCTAGCGATAAGCATATTGCTGAAAGCTCAGAGCGAGATGCTACCGCTTCTAAAGAAGCAACTGATCTCAACAACGAAGAAAATTCATAGGGTACAGCTAGATGGCTAAACGCAGAAAAGGTCGCCCAATTAATGGGGTGATCCTACTTGATAAACCCTATGACATGTCATCGAACAGTGCTTTACAAAAAGTTAAGCGTATCTTCTTTGCACAAAAAGCCGGGCATACTGGGGCATTAGATCCACTTGCTACCGGTATGTTGCCGATTTGTTTAGGTGAAGCAACTAAGTTTTCTCAATTTTTACTCGATACTGATAAAACCTATCAAGTAACAGCAAAATTGGGTGTGCGCACTACAACCAGTGACGCTGACGGCGAAGTTGTTGCGGAAAAGCTGGTTGATGTATCAAGTGAGCAATTAGCAATAGCACTTGAGTCTTTTCGCGGTACCACACAGCAAATTCCTTCTATGTACTCAGCGTTAAAATATAAAGGCCAGCCTTTATATAAATATGCGCGAGAAGGTGTTGAGGTCCCTCGTGAGTCCCGAGATATTACGGTTTTTCGTTTAGACTTATTACGCTTTGAAGGTGATGAAGTTGATTTACATATTCATGTATCTAAAGGCACCTATATTCGTACTATCATCGACGATTTAGGCGAGCTGCTTGGTTGTGGCGCACATGTTGCTAATTTACGCAGAAGTGCCGTGGGAAATTATCCTACAGATAAAATGGTAACACTGGAACAATTACAAGCATTAGTGGCACAAGCAGAAGAGCAAGAGTTAGCGCCTTCTACTTTACTTGACCCTTTATTGTTACCGATGACGACGGCCTGTGATGGTATCCCTGAGGTTTTTATAGATGATATGTCTGCTAACTTTTTACGCCACGGTAATCCAGTACAAGCAGCTAATGTTCCAGCTGAAGGTTTAGTGCAGGTTTTTGTTGGAGACAATATCAATGATGGAGAGTTTATTGGTGTTGGTCATATAGACGACAACGGTTTAATTGCACCAAAACGCATTGTTGTTTTAGACGAATTTTTGAAAACGCTGTAATAAATTATTTAACATTTTAGGATCTTGGCTGGTTATCGCCTATATCAGTAAAATAAAACAGCGTTTACTCATGGTTAAATGTTATATAGTCTAACGACAAGTTATTAATGGTGTGACACAAATATCAGTTGCAATTTCGTCTGTCGCTGATACAATGCGCGCTCTTTTGTCACCTTAGCTGAATTAGTGTTTGGCGAGGTGCGAATTTTAAGTACTTTCGAGTACATCACACTAAGGATTTATTATGTCTTTAAATGCTACAGAAAAAGCTGCAATCGTTGCAGAATATGCTCAAAAAGAAGGTGATACTGGTTCACCTGAAGTACAAGTTGCTTTGTTAACTACACAAATTAACCACCTACAAGGTCACTTCAAAGAGCACATCCATGATCATCACTCACGTCGTGGTTTATTGCGCATGGTTGCACAACGTCGTAAGTTACTTGATTACTTAAAAGGCAAAAACGTTGAGCGTTACACAACGGTAATCGCTAAATTAGGTCTACGTCGTTAAGATGTGACTTATTTGTTACCTTTTTTCTTAAAGGTAATATCAAAAAAAAGGAGCTTTATAGCTCCTTTTTTTATTGCTAATTTACTGGGTAACTTGCCCAAACTTAGTCAAAGTACGCTTTTTTGTCTTTTCTTAATAACAATTCCCCTTTCTGGCTAGTAAATAGCGCGTTTGATAGTATAATGTGCCTGCAAATTTTTAGAAAATTTAAGCTTTTGCAAAACTAATCAATCCAAACTGTATAATTTTTTGTTCAACTTAAGCGGTTAAAATTTTGCTATAAGTGAATAAATAATTGTACAGATTGGTTAATCAAGAAAATTTATATTTAGCTAAAAAGGAACATTTATGTTCAATACAGTGACAAAAACATTTGAATTCGGTCAACATACCGTTACTTTAGAAACTGGTGCTATCGCACGTCAAGCAACTTGTGCTGTTATGGCAAGCATGGACGATACGTGTGTATTAGTGTCTGTTGTTGGTAAGAAAGAAGCAAAACCAGGACAAGATTTTTTTCCATTAACAGTTAACTACCAAGAGCGTACATACGCAGCGGGTAAAATCCCAGGTGGTTTCTTTAAACGTGAAGGCCGTCCTTCTGAAGAAGAAACATTAATCTGTCGTTTAATTGACCGTCCAATTCGTCCACTTTTCCCAGATGGCTTTACTAACGAAGTTCAAGTTGTTATTACGGTTGTTTCTGCTAACCCAGAAATTGCCCCTGACATCATTTCTTTATTAGGTACGTCTGCAGCTTTAGCTATTTCAGGTATGCCATTTAGTGGTCCTGTTGGCGCAGCACGTGTTGGTTATACTGACGGCAAATACATTCTTAACCCATTACAATCTGAATTAGAAACGTCTAAGTTAAACTTAGTTGTTTCAGGTACTGATTCTGCAGTACTAATGGTTGAGTCTGAAGCTGATATTTTATCTGAAGAAGTTATGCTTGGCGCTGTTATGTATGGCCATGAGCAAATGCAAACGGCTATCACAGCAATTAAAGAAATGGCTGCTGAAGTTAACAATCCTAAGTGGGATTGGGTTGCACCAGTTAAGAATGCTGACCTTATTGCTAAAATTGCAGAATTGAGTGAAGCACAAGTTAACGAAGCTTACCAAATCACTGAAAAAGCTGTTCGTTACGAAAAAATCAAAGAAATCCGCGATGGTGTTGTTGAAACATTATTAGCAAGCGATGCAGATCTTAATGTTCAAGAAGCAAAAGATTTATTCCATGACTTAGAGAAAACTGTTGTTCGTGGTCGTATCACTAAAGGCATGCCTCGCATCGATGGTCGTGATCCTGAAATGATCCGTGCCCTAGACGTTATGACAGGTGTATTACCGAGAACTCACGGTTCTGCGGTATTTACTCGTGGTGAAACACAAGCATTAGTTACGGCTACTTTAGGTACACAACGTGATGCACAGCGTCTTGATACTATTATGGGTGAGAAGACTGACGCATTTATGCTTCATTATAACTTTCCTCCATACTGTGTTGGTGAAACAGGTTTTGTTGGCTCTCCAAAGCGTCGTGAAATCGGCCATGGCCGTTTAGCAAAACGCGGTATGTTAGCGGTTATGCCTTCACTTGAAGAATTCCCATATGCTGTGCGTATTGTTTCTGAAATTACAGAATCAAATGGTTCATCTTCAATGGCTTCTGTTTGTGGTGCTTCATTAGCATTAATGGATGCTGGTGTACCAATTAAAGCTTCTGTTGCTGGTATTGCAATGGGCTTAGTTAAAGAAGGCGACGACTTTGTTGTTCTTTCAGACATTTTAGGTGATGAAGATCACTTAGGTGACATGGACTTTAAAGTAGCGGGTACTACCGGTGGTATTACTGCACTTCAAATGGACATTAAAATTGAAGGCATCACTAAAGAAATCATGCAACTTGCTTTAAACCAAGCAAAAGCTGCACGTACTCATATCCTATCTGTAATGGATGAAGCTATCTCTGGTCACCGTGATGATATTTCACAGTTTGCACCACGCATTCATACCATCAAAGTTAGCCAAGATAAAATTCGTGACATCATTGGTAAAGGTGGTGCTACTATCCGCATGCTTACAGAAGAAACAGGTACAACTATCGAGATTGATGACGATGGTACTGTTAAAATTGCTGCAACTAATGGTGAGCAAGCTGAAGATGCGATTAATCGTATTAAAGCATTAACGGCTGAAATTGAAGTAGGTACAATTTACCAAGGTAAAGTAGTACGTATCGTTGATTTTGGTGCTTTTGTTAACGTACTTCCGGGTAAAGATGGTTTAGTTCACATCTCTCAAATCTCTGACGAACGTGTTAATGCTGTAAGTGACGTATTAACTGAAGGCCAGGAAGTTACGGTTAAAGTACTTGAAGTCGACCGTCAAGGCCGTGTACGTTTAAGTATTAAAGAAGCTAATGAGAAAAAGGAAGCACCAGTAGCTGACGCTGCTGAATAGCTTACTTAAAAAGTTAGATAAAAAGGGAGCCTGATGGCTCCCTTTTTTATATACTAAAATGAGTCAATACAAAATTTCATTAGGTACATTATTTCTGTGAATAAATTATTTAAAGTAGCGCTTGTCATCGTCATCTCATCTTTACAAGGTTGTGCAAGCAGCCCAGAAAATGACGATTCGCTCGCCATGAATCAACTTATCATTGTCGAACCATTAGCCATAAATTATAAAAGTGAAATAGCGATAGCGCGTCTAACTGATGTTATTCAAAGAGCTGAAATAACCGATGCCCAACGAGCTGAACTTTATTATGACCGCGGTGTTGTTTACGACAGTGTTGGTTTACGTTCATTAGCCCGTCTTGATTTCAATCGAGCTTTGCGTTTAAAGCCAGACTTTGTTGATGCCTATAATTTTTTAGGGATCCATTTCACCCAATTGCAAGAGTTCAACCAAGCTTACGAGGCTTTTGATTCGGCAATAGATTTAGCGCCTGAACATGAATATGCCTATTTAAATAGAGGGATTGCTTTATATTATGGGGGTCGTGCTGAACTATCTATTGATGATTTTAGTACTTTTCAGCAACGAAAAAGTAATGACCCTTACCGTATTTTATGGATGTATTTAGCCGAGTCAGCGGCAAATAACCTTAATGCGAAAACATCATTAAAGGTCGCGGCAGAGCAAGTTGAAGAGAGTGTTTGGGCTAAAAATATTATTCAACTTTATCTTGGTGAGATAACCGAGCAAGAATTTATCAGTCAATTATCAATAGGCGTAAATTCTAATAAGGCTTTAAGTGAACGTCTGTGCGAGGCATATTTCTACTTAGGTAAATACTATCAACTCAAAGACAATAATGAACTTGCAGCAAACTTTTTTAAATTAGCCTTAAGTACTAACGTCTATGAGTTTGTTGAACACAGATACGCCAAACTAGAGTTAGACTTAATGCGACAAGAAATTGTTAAAGCCGCTAAGTCGTCTTAATGTGTTGATGGATGTTATTTATACCTGCAAATGAAATATAAAGTCAGCTTAACCATCATCAGCTTATTGACTGTTATATCAATAAGCTCTTTTTTATCGGTAAACTCATTAATTAAAGCCGTAGAAAATGGTTACGCTAACCACTCACAATTAACCGTTATAGAAAAGCTTGGCTTAAACACTCTTTTGTATAAGCATTTAAATACTTATGTTGATAACGACCCAAGATGGCAAAATATTGCTAAATCACTGGCTAAAAGTGATGGAGAGGTGGCATTTAAATTAGCCCAATATTATAAAAATAAGCAAGGCGACAATAATCAAAATATCGAGCTATGGCTTGCACAAGCCATTCGATTAGGTCATCAGCAAGCAAGAATAGACTTAGCAAAAATTTATTTTTTCCATAACAAACTACTTGCGGCTAAAAAATTATTATTACCAATATCGTCTAATGGATCTGCCCTAACGCTTTTACTTGAGGTTTTAATTTCAATAGGAGAAAAACCAGAAATAGACCGATATATTAAGCAGCTTGAGACGATAAACGCAGACAAACCATCTGAAGAACTTGAGTCTTTTTCGAAAAAGCTATTGCGTTACCATGTCTTAAATACTCCAAATATACCGTCACAAGCAAATTGTCTAGCGAGCATTGCCCCCTATGCAACGAATCTACGCGACTTAGCATATTTTGAAGAACTGATATCATCCTCGACGTTAGCAACATTACAACCTTACCTTTGTTTTTCACCGGTACAATACATCAGTAAAATAACACTCGCTTGTCACCAAAGTACTAATGAAGCGATTCGATGTGACGAATCTATCTGGCCAAATAATAAGCGAGTGTCAGTAGACAGGTTCATTGCGGTGCTTGTTGAAAAAGGCGGTGCTAACGTAAACGCGGGTATTTTATATATTGATCGTCATGATAATGCAGAAGTCTTTTACCATGAGCTGGCTCATCTACTTGGCTTTATTGATGAGTACGCGCTACCTAAAAATCATTCTCGTTGCTTGGCTGTGCAAAATGCGATGTTCTCCCATAATGTTGCAATTTTGCCCCGTTTTTATCAAGGCTCTCGTGAGAAAGTCCGTGCAGTAATTCTCAGCGAATTACCTTGGGCTAAATATATTTCAAGGAAAACATCGTTAGTGACTCATACTGCGCAAGGTTGGAAATTAGGGACTGTTTCTAAAGAAGGTGATAGCGTGGGTGCTTTTATTGCTGAAAGCTGTAATGAAAAAGACTTTGTTGCAATAAAACCTTTAAAGCAAAGAACTAGGATGCGTTATTATCAAACAGGCTTTCCAGCTTTATACTTACAATTGCTAGCCGACAACCCCGAAAAGTTCTTAATGCCACACTATTTACATAATGTTAGTCTAGCAATAGAAGCAAAAAAATAACGCTTTCGCGCTATTTTTATCAGCCAGATTAGTTGAGAAGAGCTCTGCCTAACCTAAAGGAATAGGGCCAATAATTGGCTTACTCGCTTTAGTCGTCTCGTATTTATGGGTACTTTGAGACGTATTCATTTTCTTATTTGCCTTCTTAATAATCACAGTCGCGTTTTTAACTTTTGCTATCGGCCACATAGTATTGCGATTAAGTGCATTTATTCCTTCATCTGCGATGTCATTTGATACAGCTGTTGGTAAACCTTCTTGTGCAGGCTTTGGATGCTTATTTGCTTTAATGAACCATGAAAATAACTTCATACTTTTCACCCTTTATTTTCTTTACTGTTTAACTCTAGTTTAAAACAGATAAATTAACCTATTATTTTGGACTATTGTCTAAATAAACTAGTGAGACTCTTGATTGTTTAAATGATCAATTTTTATAGTATTATCAGGTATAATTATGTCAGTAATATTATCTTTGCATGTAATCTCTTATGAATAAATTCGATGTCAGCACATTTCGCCAGCATTTTCCTTTGCTCAGTAATACCGTCAACGACTTGCCCTTAGTTTATTTTGATAATGGCGCTACCACTCAAAAGCCTAATGTGGTTATCGAAACCGAAGCTGAGGTGTATCAGCAATATAATGCTAATGTTCATCGTGCCTCACATGCTCTGAGTGCTAAAGCTACCTTGGCTTTTGAGCAAGCTAGAGCTAAAGTGCAACACTTTATTCAAGCCAAATACTTAGAAGAAATCATTTGGACTCCAGGTACAACGGGAGGAATTAATTTAATTGCTCAGAGTTGGGGGCAGAAAAACTTACAAGCGGGCGATGAAATATTATTAAGCCATGCTGAACACCACGCTAACATCGTGCCTTGGCAAATGATTGCCGTAAAAACTGGCGCTATTATTAAAGTTTTACCTTTAGATGCGAGTGGTTGTATCGATGAAAATAGCTTAGCAGGTTATTTTAATGAAAAAACTAAGGTGGTTAGTTTTACGCATATTTCTAACGTGATTGGTAAAGTGAATCCCGTTAAAAAAATCATCACCTTAGCTAAAAAATATAAAGCCATAACGGTTATTGACGGTGCTCAAGCTTGTGCCCACTTAGCACTAAATATGCAAACTCTAGACTGTGACTTCTACGTTTTTTCAGCACACAAAATGTTTGGACCCACGGGCGTTGGTGTTTTATACGGTCGACGTGACTTATTAACGGCTATGCCTCCTTATCAGGGGGGGGGGGAAATGATAAAAAAAGTTAGTTTTCAAGGAACATCATTTAATCAACTCCCCTTTAAATTTGAAGCTGGGACACCGAACTATGCTGGTGTTATTGCTTTCTCTGCCAGTATTGAATTCATTAATTCATTTGGAGTAGCTCAGTTAGCAAAATATGAAAGCTTATTGACATGCTACTGTTATGAAAAATTATCACAAATTAAAGCGGTTAAATTTGTTGTTGAGGACAAACCTGATATTAGCGTACTTTCATTCACCGTCTGTGGTGCACATAATTACGATATTGCCAGCGGGCTAGATGCATATGGTATTGCCATCAGAAGTGGACATCATTGTGCGATGCCTTTAATGGACTATTTAAAATTAAGTGGCTGTATTAGAGTTTCATTAGCGGCTTATAATACTTATGCAGAAATTGATTTTTTTATTGAGAAACTAAATTTACTGATCCAAGGCACTGATGACAATGTTGATAAAATTATTATTGAACCACATCACTTAGCACAGCCCGTCAATTCAACTAATCACTCAGCTATGATAGTAAGATTTAGTTTATTAAAAGGTTGGGATTCTCGTCATCGAGAAATAATGATGTTGGGTAAGTCATTAGTCAGAATGGATAAAAGCTTCCGTAACAACACTACCTTGATTGTAGGATGCGAAAGTCATGCCTGGTTAATGGCAACTAAAAATACTCAAGATGAGTTTATTTTTAGTTGCGACAGTGACGCTAAAGTTATTCGAGGTTTAATGGTAATTATATTAGCTGCTTTTCAGCAGCTTTCATCGGCACAGATATTAGCGTTTGACGACCAATCTTATTTTTCAAAGTTGGGTTTGTTACAGCACTTGAGCCCATCACGTAGTAATGGTGTTAAAGCCATCGTTGAAAAAATTAAAATGATGGCAAGGCAACATCAAAGCTGATGCTTAGCTAAATATTTCTTAATTGCACGGCTGGTAGCAAAGAAAGCAAATGTGGCTGTAACGTGAGTAACCGCGCCAAAACCTGAGCTGCAATCTAACCGTACCGTACCATATTGAGTTTGCTTTGCGTGACAAACATTGCCATTTTCATCAGGATAAACCAGTTGTTCAGTAGAAAAAACGGCATCAATTGAAAACTTTCGCTTATTGCTTGTTTTTGCATCGGCTTTCGGGAAGTTAAATTCACGGCGCAGTTGATTTTTTACCTTAGCAAGCAATGGATCTTGATAAGTTTGGCTCAAGTCACAAAGTTGAATCTTACTTGGATCTGTTTGCCCTCCTGCGCCACCAATAGTAATTACTGGTATTTTATTGCGTTTACAATGAGCAATAATAGCCGTTTTTATTTTCACTGAGTCAATAGCATCGATGACATAATCAAAATCGTTACTTAATAGTTCACGCAAATTATCAAAAGTGACAAAATCTTCAATGACATTCACCTGACAGCTTGGATTAATTTGCTTAATACGTTCAGCCATCACATCGACTTTACTTTCTCCAATCGTTTCAGTAAGTGCATGAATTTGTCTATTGATATTGGTTGTGCAGATATCATCTAAATCAATTAATGTTATCGAACCAATCCCTGTTCTTGCTAAAGATTCAGCAGCCCAAGAACCAACACCACCGATGCCTATCACACAGAAGTGCGCTTTTTCTAATAAAGCAGCACCTGCAGCGCCGTAAAGACGCGCAATTCCACCAAATCTCATTTGATATTCAGACATACCGTAATCATTAACTCATAAAATTTTTAACATTATAAGGGTGAATTAACACTGAATACAGCAAATCCCGTAAGCAATTAACTTTTTTCTTTATCTCGCTATTTTTACCCTTAACAATGACGACTTTATCCGCTGGCTGCACCTTAATTTAAAGTGTTGAGGCAGCAGAATTGTAATGGTTTGGTTGATTTATTAATAAATCAATCAATGATTGTGAGAGTGTAAGGTGACAATTACAGTTGATTTAGCTGGGTATAGTGTTGGAAAAATAAATATGCAGTGGCAAGGTATCAATTGTTTTACTTATAATTAATAAATCATCAGTATTTTAAACAATTATTGTAGTAATTTTTAGCTATTATCGGTATAGATTTGGCCCGGAATTAAGCTGAACTATCGGTCTGTGTTTTTTTAATTTACTGTTTATTAATACTATTTTTTATGTGTATAGCTAGTATTCTTTATTGTTATAATGATTATTTATTGGGCTGTTTTATGTTTTTATCAAGATAAAGCTGTTTTTATTGCAGTAAAGAGAAAATTATTACTAAGGCGAGGCAAAAGAAATTTCCTGATAATCAAAGAAAAAAGGGTTATTAATTGTTTTTATGATGCGACTAAAATTGAAGGAATAAAAAAGGTAGCGTGAGCTACCTTTCAAAGAGTGATTTATAAAATAAATAATTATCTTTTATTTAATGGGATAAATTCACGGTCAATTTCACCAATATAGTTTTGACGAGGACGACCAATTTTTTGACCCGCTTGACCTAACATTTCATCCCAGTGAGAAATCCAACCCACGGTACGAGACATAGCAAATACTACTGTGAACATGTTGGTAGGAATACCGATAGCTTTCAAGATGATACCTGAATAAAAATCTACATTCGGGTAAAGTTTTTTCTCAATAAAGTATGGGTCTTCAAGGGCCACTTTTTCAAGAGCCATTGCCACGTCTAAAAGAGGATCTTTTATGCCTAACTCTTTCAATACTTCATGACATGTTTCACGCATTACTGTTGCGCGTGGATCAAAGTTTTTGTAAACACGATGTCCGAAACCCATTAAGCGAAATGAATCACTCTTATCTTTAGCACGAGCAACAAATTCGTCAACACGCTCTAATGTACCAATTTGCTCAAGCATTTTTAAGCAGGCTTCGTTAGCGCCGCCATGTGCAGGGCCCCACAAAGATGCTACGCCTGCAGCGATACATGCATAAGGGTTAGCACCAGAAGATCCAGCTAAACGAACTGTTGAAGTTGAAGCGTTTTGCTCGTGATCTGCATGCAATGTAAATATTCTATCCATGGCACGGGCAACAGTAGGGCTAACAACATACTCTTCTGCTGGTACAGAGAACATCATATGTAAGAAGTTTTCTGCATAGCTTAATTCATTACGTGGATAAACGAATGGTTGGCCAATGCTGTATTTGTAAGCCATTGCTGAAATAGTTGGCATTTTAGCAATTAAGCGATGCGCACTACGCATACGTTGCACAGGATCTTCAATGTCTAAATCACTATGATAAAATGAAGACATAGCACCAACAACACCACAAAGCATTGCCATTGGGTGTGCGTCAGGCAAGAAACCTTGGAAAAAATGAGCCAGTTTCTCGTGAACCATAGTATGGTTGGTAATAATATCAACAAATTCATCATATTGAGTTGATGTTGGTGCATCACCATTTAACAAAATATAACAAACTTCTAGATAGTTAGCTTGTTTAGCTAAACTGTCAATTGGATAACCACGATGTTGTAAAATACCCTTACCACCATCGATATAAGTAATAGCTGATTCACATGAAGCGGTTGCTAAGAAACCCGGGTCATAAGTGAAATAACCATAATTACCCAAAGTTCTGATGTCTATTACGTCGTTACCGGCGCTACCTGAAAGTATTGGTAAATCTGCAACTACGTTACCATCAATACTGAGAGTGGCTTTAGATTCAGCCATATGTTTAATCCCCTATAAATTATTTAATTCGCTTGCTGAACTTACTTTTGAAAAGTTAGTCAGTTTTTATGAATATAAAACTGACCGTATTCTACTTCATTATACCCCCTTAAAGTCAAACCAATTGTTTCTACCTTAGACTAAAGTTAAAGAATTGCTAAAATAGGTTAAATAATAGTCTGATACCTTTGAAATAAAGGTGAAATTCTCGCGTAAGAAAATTGTAATTAAAAATGTTCAGCTATATAATCAAGCTGATCTAATTTTTGTATTTGTAGATTATTTCATTAATAGACAAATATTAACTAAGATCGCTAGGGGATTGCTCAATTGATTGTAAACACGTTTACTTATTTCATTGAGCAATAAAAAAACAAGTTGAAGGCTCAAAGAACTCTTTAGGCGAAATTGTGAAAAAACAACGTCCTGTAAACCTAGATCTGACTACAATTAAAATGCACCCTTCGGCAAACGCCTCGATATTGCACCGTGTTTCTGGTGTCATTATGGTATTTGCTATTGGTATATTATTGTGGGCACTTTCGTTATCTCTATCTTCCGCTGAAGGATTTGCTCAAGTTCAAGCATGTCTGGATGGTTTCATATTTAAATTCATTATGTTTGGCATAATCTCTGCTCTAACGTTCCATATATTAATGGGTGTTCGTCACTTATTTATGGACTTAGGCCATTTTGAAGAATTAGCTTCAGGTAACACCAGTGCTAAATTTGCTATGGCACTTTGGTTTATACTTACCGTCGTAGTAGGAGTTTGGTTATGGTAAACAACATTGCTACTGTAGGCCGAAATGGCGTACATGATTTTATTCTTATAAGAGCAAGCGCTATTATTTTAACGTTATATACGTTATTGATCGCTGGCTTTTTTGTAGTTACTCCAGATGTAACTTATGACGCTTGGCATAGCTTTTTTGGCTTGATGTCAGTAAAAATAGCAACATTACTTGCTGTTTTGTCAGTTGTTATTCATGCGTGGATTGGTATTTGGCAAGTATTGTCTGATTATATTAAACCAGCTTTTTTGCGTGGGTCATTACAATTTTTCTTTTCTGTTACTTTATTAGCTTACCTTGCGGCAGGCTTTTTAATTGTGTGGGGTGTATAAGTGGGCGTTCCAATTCGTGAATTTGACGCTATAGTTATTGGCGCCGGTGGTGCAGGTATGCGCGCTGCATTAGCTATTTCTGAATCAGGCAAATCTTGTGCCTTGATTTCTAAAGTTTTTCCTACTCGTTCTCATACAGTATCTGCTCAAGGTGGTATCACTGTTGCGCTAGGTAATGCGCATGAAGATCATTGGGAACAACATATGTACGATACCGTTAAGGGTTCTGATTATATCGGAGATCAAGACGCAATCGAATACATGTGTAAAACAGGTCCTGAATCCATTATTGAGTTAGAGAAAATGGGTCTACCCTTTTCTCGTACTGAAGAAGGTAAGATTTATCAACGTCCTTTCGGTGGCCAATCTAAAAACTTTGGTGGCGAACAAGCTGCACGTACAGCAGCCGCAGCCGATCGTACTGGCCATGCTTTATTACATTGCTTGTACCAACAAAACGTTAAAAATAAAACTAATGTCTACTCTGAATGGTATGCACTAGATTTAGTTAAAAATAGTGACGGTGCTATTGTTGGTACAACCGCTATTTGTATCGAAACAGGCGAGATTGTTTACTTCAAAGCCCGTGCTACGGTATTAGCTACCGGTGGTGCTGGTCGTATCTATGCATCAACAACTAATGCTCACATCAATACTGGTGACGGCGTTGGTATGGCAGTTCGTGCTGGCATACAGATGCAAGACATGGAAATGTGGCAGTTTCATCCAACAGGAATCGCCGGTGCAGGTACGCTTGTTACTGAAGGTTGTCGTGGAGAAGGTGGTTACCTGCTTAACAAAGATGGCGAGCGTTTCATGGAACGTTATGCACCAAATGCTAAAGATTTAGCAGGTCGTGACGTAGTTGCTCGTTCTATGATGACAGAGATCCGTGAAGGTCGTGGTTTTGACGGTCCTATGGGTCCGCATCTTAAACTTAAACTTGATCATTTAGGCCGTGAAACGCTTGAAAAACGTTTACCAGGTGTTTGTGATTTATCGAAAACATTTGCTCACGTAGATCCAGCAGTAGAACCTATTCCAGTTATACCAACTTGTCATTATCAGATGGGTGGTGTTCCTTGTAACGTGAATGGCCAAGCGATTAACTTTAACCCAGAAACGGGTAAAGAAACTATCGTTGAAGGGTTATTTGCCGTTGGTGAAATCGCTTGTGTATCTGTTCATGGAGCAAACCGTTTAGGTGGTAATTCTCTTCTTGATTTAGTGGTCTTTGGTCGTGCAGCGGGTAATTTCTTAGGCACTTACTTAAATGATACGCAAAGCGGAAAAGATGCCTCTGAGTCTGACTTAGAAGCTTCATTAGCACGTACTAATCGTTGGGAGTCATCTGTAAAAGGTGGAGAAAGTCCAACTAAAATACGTAAAGACTTGCAAAAATGTATGCAATTTAACTTCTCGGTATTCCGTGAAGGTGAGGCTATGGCCGAAGGCATGCAAGAGTTGACTGAAATCCGTGAACGTCTTCAACATGCAAGCCTCGATGATAAGTCTACAGAATTTAACACGCAACGTATTGAGTGTTTAGAATTAGACAACTTGATGGAAACGGCTTTTTGTACAGCTAAAGCAGCTAACTTCCGTACTGAATCTCGTGGTGCACATGCCCGTCAAGATTTCACTGAACGTGATGATGAGAACTGGTTATGCCACTCTATCTACACGCCAGAAACAGAAGAGATGACAAAACGTTCTGTAAATATGAAACCTATTCATCGTGAAGCTTTCCCACCGAAAGCTCGTGTATATTAAGGAGCATTGCAATGAAACAAATTTTTTCGATTTATCGTTACAACCCTGATGTTGATAATGCACCTTACATGAAAGATTATGAGCTGGATATTCCAGAAGGCTCAGATATGATGGTACTTGATGCACTTATTTTATTAAAAGAGCAAGATACGACTATCTCTTTCCGTCGTTCATGTCGTGAGGGAGTATGTGGCTCTGACGGTATGAATATTAATGGTAAAAATGGTTTAGCTTGTATTACACCATTATCGGCTGTTCCAGCAAAGAAAATAGTGTTACGCCCTTTACCTGGTTTACCGGTAGTACGTGATTTAGTTATTGATATGACACAGTTCTATAATCAATATGAAAAAATCAAGCCGTTCTTAATTAATGATGGTAAAAACCCTCCTGCACGTGAGCATCTTCAATCGATTGAAGAGCGCGAAAAGCTTGATGGTTTATATGAGTGTATTTTATGTGCTTGTTGTTCAACTTCTTGTCCGTCTTTCTGGTGGAACCCAGATAAGTTTATTGGACCAGCAGGTTTGTTGCATGCTTATCGCTTCTTAATTGATAGCCGTGATACTGCAACTGAAGAACGTTTAGATGGTTTGCAAGATGCCTACAGCGTATTCCGTTGTCATGGTATTATGAACTGTGTTGATGTTTGTCCAAAAGGATTAAACCCAACGAAAGCTATCGGCCATATTAAGTCGATGTTGATTTCACGCGCAGTATAAAATTAAATAGCAGAGTGTTAGATGAAATTATCTAGCACTTTGGTGTTTTAAAACAGGAATAGTCATCATTAGCAGATGACAATTAGCCATTAGTCTAGTTGACTTGCTAACGATAATTGTTTATTTTTTTATTGCTTTTATCCCATAAAGGAACAGGCAATGCCCGAAGGTACAATGAAGGCTTGGTTAGAGTCTTCTCATTTAAGTGGCGCTAACGCTACTTACATTGAAGAATTATACGAATCTTATTTGGATAACTCCCAATCTGTTTCTGCAGAATGGCGAACGTTATTCCAACAACTTCCAAAAATTGAAGGTGCTGACTTAGAATTCAGGCACTCTGAAATCCGCAATGAATTTAAAGAATTAGCTAAGCAATCCCATAAAACTGTTGTTGTTTCTGGTAGTAGTGATGCCAAACAAGTTAAAGTTTTACAGCTAATTAATGCTTTTCGTTTTCGTGGACATCAAAATGCCAACCTTGACCCATTAGGTTTGTGGAAGCGAGATAAGGTACGCGATTTACAACTGTCGCATCATGAACTTTCAGAAAACGACTTTGATACAGAGTTCAACGTCGGCTCATTTGCTACTTCTCAAGATGCGATGAAGTTAGGTGACTTATACAATGCCCTTAAAACTACTTACTGTGGTTCTATCGGTGCTGAATATATGCACATTACTGACACCGATGAAAAACGTTGGATCCAACAACGTTTAGAGTCTGTTCAGTCGCAAGCAAAATTTTCTGTCGACCAAAAAGAAGAAATTCTTAAAGGTCTTATCGCTGCCGATGGTATTTGTAAATACCTTGGAGCTAAGTTTCCAGGCGCTAAACGTTTCTCCCTTGAAGGTGGTGATGCGTTAATACCTATGCTAAAAGAGCTTATTACTCGTGCTGGTACGCAAGGCACTAAAGAAGTTGTTATTGGTATGGCTCACCGTGGCCGCTTAAATGTCTTAGTTAACGTGATGGGTAAAAATCCGTCAAAGTTATTTGACGAGTTTGGCGGTAAGCACGATGAAATTTTATCTTCAGGTGATGTTAAATATCACCAAGGTTATTCATCAGATTTTGTAACGCCTGGTGGCAATGTTCATTTAGCTTTGGCCTTTAATCCATCGCATCTAGAAATTGTTAACCCTGTTGTTATTGGCTCAGTCCGTGCGCGTCAAGACAGACGTGGTGATAAAGTCGGTGATACGGTTCTTCCGGTTACGATTCATGGTGACGCTGCTATTGCCGGTCAGGGTGTGGTTCAAGAAACTTTTAATATGTCACAAGCACGTGCATTTAAAGTTGGTGGAACGATACGTATCGTTGTCAATAATCAGGTTGGTTTTACAACGTCAAATCCTGCAGATACGCGCAGTGGTGAATATTGTACTGAAATAGCAAAAATGGTTTCAGCACCGATTCTTCATGTTAATGGCGATGACCCAGAAGCTGTTATCTTGGCAACACAAATTGCCCTTGATTATCGCAACGAATTTAAGCGCGATGTCGTTATCGACCTTGTTTGCTACCGTCGTCATGGTCACAATGAAGCTGATGAGCCTAGTGCAACGCAGCCATTGATGTACAAAAAAATTAAGAAACACCCAACACCTCGTCAACTCTATGCACAGCAACTTGATACTGAGGGTTCAATCAATTTAGATAAGTCGAATGAATTAACCTCTTATTATCGTAAATTGCTAGACGAAGGTCAGTGTACGGTTGAACAATGGCGACCTATGACAGAACATTCTGTCGATTGGACTCCATACCTTGGCCATGAGTGGGACGATGATTACGATAAAGAAATTTCTGTTGAAAAGCTGAAAGAACTTGCCGGTAAATTGTCAACATATCCTGAGTCTCATCCTGTACAAGGTCGTGTTAAGAAGATATACGATGATCGCGTTAAAATGGCATCGGGTGAAAAATTACTTGATTGGGGTATGGCAGAAAATTTAGCTTATGCCTCGGTTGTTGATTTAGGTAAACGTGTTCGTATTACTGGGCAAGACTCTGGTCGCGGTACTTTTTTCCATCGTCATGCTGTTTTACATAACCAAGATGATGCTAGCAAATACTTACCTTTGCAAAATATTCGCGAAGGACAAGGTCCATTCGATATTCATGACTCAGTGTTGTCAGAAGTATCAGTGGTTGCCTTTGAATATGGCTATACTACAGCAGAGCCTGCAGGGCTTACTATTTGGGAAGCGCAATTTGGTGATTTTGCTAACTGTGCACAAGTAGTCTTTGACCAATTTATTAGTTCAGGTGAGCAAAAGTGGGGCCGTTTATGTGGTTTAACTATGTTGTTACCTCATGGCTATGAAGGTCAAGGTCCTGAGCATTCATCTGCACGATTAGAGCGCTTCTTACAACTTTGTGCCGATCATAATATGCAAGTTTGTGTGCCATCAACACCTGCGCAAGTATTTAATATGCTGCGTCGACAAGTTGTTCGTCCTATGCGTCGTCCATTGGTTGTTATGTCGCCTAAGTCATTATTAAGACATCCTTTAGCGGTCTCTTCATTAGAAGAGCTATCGACGGGTGTGTTCCATAATGTCATTGGTGAAGTTGACGATATCGATCCGATAAAAGTGACACGTGTCGTTTTTTGTAGTGGTAAAGTTTACTATGAATTACTTGATCAGCGTCGCAAGAGTGAGCAAGAAAATGTTGTTATCATTCGAATCGAGCAGCTATATCCATTTCCAGAAGAAGAGCTTCAAGCAGAGTTGGCCAAATACCAGCATGTTAAGCAATTCGTTTGGTGTCAGGAAGAACCGCAAAACCAAGGTGCATGGTATTGTTCACAGCATCACTTTAGAGCGGCAATACCTGAAGGTACTTATTTGACATATGCTGGTCGTAAGGCCTCTGCAGCACCAGCTGTAGGTTATATGTCTGTCCATGTAAAAGAACAACAAGCGCTAGTCAATGACGCGCTATCTGTTGAAGACTAGTGAGTAAGGAATAAAATAAATGACAACCGAAATTAAGGTTCCCGTTTTACCTGAATCTGTTGCTGATGCAACCGTAGCTACTTGGCATGTTCAAGTAGGTGATAAAGTTTCACGTGACCAAGTATTAGTAGATATTGAAACTGACAAAGTTGTACTTGAAGTACAAGCTGTCGTTGATGGAGTGATCACTGAGATTTCTCAAGCCGAAGGCGCAACAGTATTAGGCGAGCAAGTAATTGCAATCCTCACTGAAGGCGATGCATCAGCTGATGTTTCAGCTCCTGCAGCGGCAAAACCTGCAGCAGCGGCAAAATCAGCTCCTGCGGCGGCAACAGCAGTGAAAGTTATCGACATCATCGTACCGGTTTTACCTGAGTCTGTTGCTGATGCAACAGTTGCTACTTGGCATGTTGCTGAGGGTGATACAGTTTCTGTTGACCAAAACTTGGTTGATATCGAAACGGATAAAGTTGTTCTAGAAGTTGTTGCTCAAGACAATGGTGTGATTGGTAAGATAATCCACGTCGAAGGTGACACGGTATTAGGTTCACAAGTTATTGGCCAACTTAATGCGGGCGCAACAGCAAGTGCTCCTGCAGCTACTTCAGAAGATGCGATTAGCTCTGATGAATTAGCTAGCCCTTCTGTTCGTCGTTTAATGACAGAAAAAGGCTTAACAGCTGCTAATGTTAGAGGTACAGGTAAAGGTGGACGTATTTCTAAAGAAGATGTTGAAGCAGCGGCTAATAAACCTGCAGCTCCAGCTCCAGCGGCAAAAACTGCTGCTGCGACGCCTGTTGCACAAGATTTAGGCGAACGTACACAAAAACGTGTACCTATGACACGTTTACGCAAGACAATTGCCAAACGTTTATTAGAAGCTAAAAACTCAACGGCAATGCTAACAACGTTTAACGAAGTTAACATGAAGCCAATTATGGATCTTCGTAAGCAATATAAAGATCTTTTTGAGAAGACGCATGATACGCGTTTAGGCTTTATGTCATTTTATGTTAAAGCGGTTACTGAAGCATTGAAACGCTTTCCAGCGGTTAATGCATCAATCGATGGTGACGATATTGTTTATCATAACTTTTTTGACATCTCAATTGCTGTTTCTACGCCGCGTGGCTTAGTAACACCAGTATTACGTGATGCAGATCAATTAGGTATGGCAGCGATTGAAAATGGTATTCGTGACTTAGCAATAAAAGGTCGCGACGGAAAGCTTTCAATTGAAGATATGACCGGCGGTAATTTCACGATTACTAACGGTGGTGTTTTTGGTTCACTACTTTCAACACCTATTTTAAACTTACCGCAAGCGGCTATTTTAGGTATGCATAAGATCCAAGACAGACCTATGGCTGTTGATGGAAAAGTTGAAATACTTCCTATGATGTACTTAGCACTTTCTTATGATCATCGTTTAATTGATGGTAAAGAATCTGTTGGCTTTTTAGTGGCAATTAAAGACTTGTTAGAAGATCCAACACGTCTACTTCTTGATATATAATCGAGAAGTTTAAATCTTTTGATTTAGACTATAGTATTAGCTCTGGGGACTTTGTTCCTTAGAGCTTTTATACTATAATCGATCAACTTTTTTCGATGATAGCTAATTTTATTTATATTTATGATTAAAATTAAGATTTTACTTATATTTATGACTAAGAACAGCTGTCATTATCATTCACAGATAAATGGAAATACACCATGAATTTGCATGAGTATCAAGCGAAACAATTATTCGCTGAATATGGTTTACCAGTTTCTGAAGGTTTCGCTTGCGATACACCTCAGGAAGCGGCAGAAGCGGCTGATAAAATCGGCGGCACTATGTGGGTTGTTAAAACTCAAGTTCACGCGGGCGGTCGCGGTAAAGCTGGCGGCGTTAAGCTAGTTAAATCTAAGCAAGAAATCAAAGATTTTGCTCAAAACTGGTTAGGTAAGAACTTAGTTACTTACCAAACTGACGCTAACGGTCAGCCAGTTGCTAAAATTTTAGTAGAAAGCTGTACAGATATTGCTAACGAATTATACCTTGGTGCTGTTGTTGACCGCGCTAGTCGTAGAGTAGTATTCATGGCCTCTACTGAAGGCGGTGTTGATATTGAGAAGATTGCTGAAGAAACGCCTGAGTTAATTCACCAAGCTGAAATCGATCCACTTGTTGGTGCTCAACCGTACCAAGCTCGTGAATTAGGTTTTAAGTTAGGTTTAAACCCGACGCAAATGAAGCAATTTGTTAAGATCTTTTTAGGTCTTGCAAAAATGTTTGAAGATTTCGATTTTGCCTTATTAGAAATCAACCCGTTAGTTATTACTGACGAAGGTAATCTTCACTGTTTAGACGGTAAAATTGGTATCGATGGTAATGCTTTATACCGTCAACCTAAAATGCGTGCGTTTCATGATCCATCTCAAGAAGATGAACGTGAAGCTCATGCTGCACGTTTTGAATTAAACTACGTAGCCTTAGACGGTAACGTTGGTTGTATGGTTAACGGTGCAGGCCTAGCAATGGGTACTATGGATATCGTTAATTTACACGGCGGCAAGCCAGCTAACTTCCTAGATGTTGGCGGCGGAGCTACGAAAGAACGTGTTTCTGAAGCATTCAAAATCATCCTTTCTGACGACAACGTTAAAGCTGTTTTAGTTAACATCTTTGGTGGCATCGTACGTTGTGACATGATTGCTGAAGGTATTATCGCTGCAGTTAAAGATGTAGGCGTTAAAGTACCTGTAGTTGTACGTTTAGAAGGTACAAATGCTGAAGAAGGTCGTGAAGTTCTTAAAAAATCTGGCTTAGATATCATTGCTGCTGAGTCATTAACTGATGCAGCGACTAAAGTTGTAGCAGCTGCGGAGGGCAAATAATGTCTATCTTAATTAATAAAGATACTAAAGTAATCTGTCAAGGTTTTACCGGTGGTCAAGGTACATTCCATTCAGAACAAGCACTTGAATACGGTACACAAATGGTCGGTGGCGTAAGCCCAGGTAAAGGCGGTCAAACGCATTTAGGCCTACCAGTATTTAACACAGTACGTGAAGCTGTAGAAGCAACTGGCGCAACAGCAACAGTTATTTACGTTCCAGCTCCTTTCTGTAAAGATGCAATTTTAGAAGCAATTGATGCAGGCATCGAGCTTATCGTTACTATCACTGAAGGTATTCCTACTTTAGATATGGTTGACGTTAAAGCTAAGCTTGATCAATCTGGCGTTCGTATGATCGGTCCTAACTGCCCAGGTGTTATTACTCCTGGCGAAACTAAGATTGGTATCATGCCTGGTCACATCCACAAGCCTGGTAAAGTAGGTATTGTTTCACGTTCTGGTACGTTAACGTACGAAGCCGTTAAGCAAACAACTGATGCAGGTTTTGGCCAATCTACTTGTGTAGGTATTGGTGGTGACCCGATCCCAGGAACTAACTTCATCGACGTATTGGAAATGTTCCAAAATGATCCACAAACTGAAGCAATTGTAATGATTGGTGAAATTGGCGGAACTGCTGAAGAAGAAGCGGCTGAATATATCAAAGCACACGTTACTAAACCTGTTGTATCTTACATTGCTGGTGTTACTGCACCAGAAGGTAAGCGTATGGGTCACGCTGGCGCGATTATCGCCGGTGGTAAAGGTACTGCTGATGAGAAATTTGCAGCATTAGAAGCGGCTGGTGTTAAAACTGTTCGTTCTTTAGCTGATATCGGCGTAGCACTTAAAGAGAAAACAGGTTGGTAAGCTAGCGCTGCTAATTTGTAATTCTTAATAAAAACCCGCATTCTCGCATAGAGATTGCGGGTTTTTTATTAATACGTGCTGTGCTTAATATTCAGATAATTCAATGCAACTGAATATTTTTCCTGAATGTAGGGAACAACATTAAACCATTCAACATCAAGCGACAGTAATCTAATATTACTTTCATATAAACAGATATCAGTTAAACCTTACCATATTATTTTTCTATACTTATTTTTCTCTTTTTGAAAATACTTAATGCATTGTTCATTGTAGGCTTAATAAACTTTCGTGCTTGAATATGCATTTGATATATAGCGTAAATGCACTCATCCATCACTAAGTGTAAATCAATTTTTTCTCCAAAATTATCAAGTAGTTTATTTCGAACATCTTTTTTTTTATTCCACTATCGTCATACTGAATTTGTTTCAGTACCCACTCTCGTCATACATAATTTATTCCAGTATCCACTCTCGTCATGCTGAATTTATTTCAGTATCCACTCTCGTCATACATAATTTATTCCAGTATCCACTCTCGTCATACTGAATTTATTTCAGTATCCATTATCGTCATACTGAATTTATTTCAGTATCTGGGCTTTGAATTGTTAAGGTCGAGATCCTGAAACAAGTTCAGGATGACGGAGTACGGGTTCAGGATGACGGAGGTTGGGTTCAGCATGATGGCGTTTGAGTGCATACTGAATTTATTCCAGTATCCATTATCGTCATGCTGAATTTATTTCAGTATCCATTATCGTCATGCTGAATTTATTTCAGTATCTGGACTTTGAGTTGTTAAGGTCGAGATCCTGAAACAAGTTCAGGATGACGGAGTACGGGTTCAGGATGACGGAGGTTGGGTTCAGAATGATGGCGTTTGAGTGCATGCTGATCTTATTCCAATATCCACTCTCGTCATGCTGAATTTATTTCAGTATCTGGGCTTTGAGTTGTTAAGGTCGAGATCCTGAAACAAGTTCAGGATGACGGAGTTTGGGTTCATACTGAATTTATTTCAGTATCCACTCTCGTCATGCTGAATTTATTTCAGTATCCACTCTCGTCATACTGAATTTATTTCAGTACCCACTCTCGTCATGCTGAATTTATTTCAGTATCTGGGCTTTGAGTTGTTAAGGTCGAGATCCTGAAACAAGTTCAGGATGACGGAGGTTGGGTTCAGGATGATGGCGTTTGAGTGCATGCTGAATTTATTTCAGTATCCACTCACGTCATGCTGAATTTATTTCAGTATCTGGGCTTTGTATTATTAAGGTCGAGATCATGAAACAAGTTCAGGATGACGGAGTACGGGTTCAGGATGATGGCGTTTGAGTGCATGCTGAATTTATTTCAGTATCCACTCACGTCATGCTGAATTTATTTCAGTATCTGGGCTTTGAATTGTTAATGTCGAGATCCTGAAACAAGTTCAGGATGACTAAGTAAGGATTCAGGATAACGGAGGTTGGGTTCAGGATGATGGAATTTGGGGTCAGGATGACGGAGCTTGAGTTCATGCTGAATTTATTTAAATATCGATTCTCGTCATATTAGAAAACACTCACTTTAATTTACCAGCTTTGGTTTTGTTAAAGGGTTTGATTTTCAGGAGGCTGACTACTCCCAAAGAGGGGTGAACGCCGAAGCCTCTTTGAGCACAAAGAGCGCTTTTGCATAAACTAGCATTAAACCATATCGTAATCCCCAAGCCGTTATTCCATAATTTTTTTATACGGAACTTGTCAGATAACTGGTATGTTAATTAAGTCGTCCAATGTTAAATCCTATTTTTATTTATTATTAACATCAATAATTACACTAAGGTTGTTAACTGTTATTTAATTATGTGTTAACATTTTCGCTCTATTGAAGGGAATTCGATACGACAAAGATTGTTTAATTCTATTTCCCTTCTAAATTTTAAAAGGAAAGTAAAATTGAAGTATGTAAATCTAGTGATGATAAGCGTTTCTTTATGTTTATTAACAGCATGTTTAGAAGTAGAAAACGACAATAATAACGAAGATGTAGTGCAAGCAATCCAAGCACAAAATGAAATTCTTAGTGGCACTAACAATTCTATCAATCCTGGTACTCCTGCCGCTTCTGTTGCATTAACGGGTATCGTTGTTAATGCATTAGATAATCAAGCCGTATCAGCCACGAACATTACAATTATTGCCGCTGATGTTGTCCTCGTCGATAGCGTTAGCTTCAACGGTGGCGAGTTTAAACTAGAAAACCTTCCTGCTAATTCTGATATTGAAATGATTATTGAAAGTAGCAATAATGAATTTTTATCACGTGCATATTTCATTAATACGGGTCATTCAAATGCAGTCAATACGGCCAATGATTTTGGTCAATTTGAAGTTTCTACAGCTAAAGATATGCAAATAACTGTTATTAATAAAACATCAGGATTGCCTCTTACTGGATTAGCGTTTAAAGCTTCATCTCATTACGGTACTAGTTCAAGGTCAAATAAGTATCAACACCAATCGACTTATAATGAAGCCAATGGCGTTTACCATATCACCATACCAAAGTTTCTCAATATTATGGTTAGAGCCAACTTAGATCTCAATCAAGATGGTGAAATAGATTATAACCCTGAGTTAAATAACAACATTAATAGCAATGATTTATATTTTTTATCATCAAATACTGATGAATCATTAACGCTTTATGTTGAAGAAAAAATGCCGTTAAAAGAGATTGAATTTCGCATTACAATGATTGATGCAAGTGCGAATGTTATTTTAGGTGCTGAGTTATTCTCTACAGACTCTGCGGGTACACAGACGACTTCTACTTTTGATGCTGCAACAGAACAGTATGTGATTTCAGCAATGTTTGGCGATTACTCACGAGTAGAAATCCCTTCATTTATGGCAAACGATATCTCTTATCAAAGTGCTTCAATATCACTGAATAAGAACGATGATGACAGCTTAAGAGTCAACATTTCAGGTGCTTTAGAAAACTGTTGTTATAATATCGCTAATACTGATGTTGTTGAGTTAGCGGTTATGCCAAGAGTTGTTACTAATGATAGCTCTTCTTTAGAGGTCGTTATTGCGGCAAATGAAGTAAATTATATCGATAAAAGTTTCAGTGTATTCTACTCTCAAGCTATTACCGCATCAGCAAGTAGCCTATCACTTACTAATACTTCTGGTTTTACCGTTGTTAAAGGTAATGATTCATCGACTGATGTTATTTTACCCGGTACTACAGTTGTTAGTGGCATGGTAGATATTCCTGTTTCATTTGAGATGAGTTTAAATGACACCAAACTTACGATTACGCCGGTTAACTCTTTGCCTAAAAGTCAAAATTACCAATACAATGTCGGTAACTTAGTTGTGAAGTCTACAGAAAAATCTGTCGATGTTAATAATGATTCACTTTCGTTTTATATCGAAAATAATGATGACTTTGATATTAATGACGTACATTTAGATAACAATAATTTTACCAGCAACGGAAATGCGATTACTCTCTCCAATTCAGCGGGTGATAGTTCTTCGCCTTCAAATTATGATCGCAGTGTTTATTTATATCTACCATCATCAATTGAAACGTTACAAAGCTTTTCAATGCGTCTTTACTCGGTAACAGAAGACGGTGTCAGTTATAATTCAGTAAGAAATTTTACTCTTGTTAGAGATAGTAATACTTATAATGTTTCACCATTGGGACTAGTCAAACTTGCTGAAAATGAAACATTAATTACCGAAAGTCTTCAAACGTCGATTGAAACAGGAACCGCTCAATCAGACAATCAGAAAGTTTACCGCGCCTCAACGTCTATATACGCTTCTGATGATTTAGATAGCTCGGAAAATAGTTTAACGTTTGAATATGCTTATCAAACAAAAGCGGGTGACATTGTTACGGGTACTATTAATATCCCGGTACAATAAATATCAGTGATGATTATTTTATATCAGTAAGTTTAGTCTGATTAATTCACCTTTAAAACCCGCTATCTAGCGGGTTTTTTATTTTAAAGCTAGCTTGTCTTGTCGCCGCTTTAGTCTTGTGAATAAAACACTAGGTCAGAGTGAAAAATATTACGTGTTGTTCATTGCGTAAGTCTCTAATATGCAACCTAGAGAATGAAAAGGTAGGCCTATGACTAAACCACGACTCGCATGGCGAAGTCATGCCTAAGCTAAAACGAGTATCACGTGACCGGTCTAGTTAATCGAACAGCAGGCTTTTATGTTTAAATTTTGCCCCGATTGTTAACCTTTTGCGATATTGTTATGTGCCACTAGATAGCTATTATATCTGACTGAGCAAAGTATGCCGGGCCGCATTTTAAGGTTTTACTTGTCATTTTACCCGCCAATTTATATTATGGTCCTATCGAATAGGCTCTGCATAAGTAAAGTTTTCAAGAAAAACAAGGAGGTCGTTACCAAAAGGATTATACTTTATAAGCATTAATTTGAAGGTGGTGGTCCAAGTGAAAGTAATATTCAGTCTTTATTTTTTACTTATTGGTATATGCTTCATTTTGATCGTATCTCCAAATGTACTTGCTCACTCAATAGTTACCCCTACTAATATTTCATATGAAAATTCAGCCATTATTCCAAAGCATAGTTCTCTAGTACTGCCTAAAACTCTCCACTACAATTTTGCTTCTATTGAATTACTGATTGAACAAGAAGTCGGTCGGATTGTTTTACCTCAAATTTATAAAAATATAGGGATAGACATTACTATTACGCCTTTACCTGCTAAAAGAGCGGAATTGTTAGCGAGTATCGGGCAAAGTGATGGCGAAATAATGAGAATTTGGTCCTACGCAGATGAGAACAAAGAAATGATCAGAGTTCCTACTCCTTATTATTCTTTGCAAACTATGCCATTTAGCCTAGCAAGTAAGCATCTCAATATTGTCAGTAAAGATGATTTAAAAAAATATAAATTGGCCAAAATTAGAGGTGTAAAACACACCGATAATATAACGAATGGCTTAAGTAATGTTGTCGAAATGAATAGTACTGAAAATATGTTTAAAATATTACAAAGTGGTCTAGTTGATGTTGCCTTGACCAATACTATAGACGGTCAGCTAATCTTGAAAAGGTTGGGTTACCAAAACATAATTCCTGCAAAAAAGCCATTAGCTGTTTTTCCTCTTTATCATTATATACATCAGAAAAATAAAAATTTGGTTGCTCTTATTAACCAAGAAATAATGCGTCTGCAACAAAGTGGTGAATTAGAAACGTTAATTGCCTTAGCTGAAAAGCAAGTCATCAGTTTAAACCACCAATGATTGCTATATGCAAACTCTGTTAATGACTATCGTTCTTAAATCCTTTCTCAATACAACTCACTAACGTCTTCATTTTATGTTTTTTTTGCCAATGTGGTGGTATCCTGATGTGCTTATTTTTAAGATAATTGAATAACTTTAAAAGGATGTAAAATGAAATTTTCATTAAAAATTCCAATAATATTGATGCTTTTTATCAGTAGCTCTGCCTTCTCTGCTAATGAAGTATTGATCAATGCGCAGCAAGTCAATAAACAGTGTTTATCGAAGCAATGGCATAAAAAAAATCTACTACAACTCAAAGAAGATAAATTTACCCTTCAAAACAAAGCAGATAAAGAAGCTTTAGCACTACAATTACTGGCTTGTTTAGCAAGCCCAGATGCTGAAATAAGAGATGGTGTCGCTTTTGAAGCATTAAGTTATTGGTTGCGAAACGAACACCTTAGCCAAGCAATACATATTAAAATGTTTAACTACTTAACTCGTGTTTTAGAATCGAAAGTAACTGACACCTTTGGTGTCTATCAGTCATTCTCAATCTTGGTATTAGCTGAAGTGGTTCGTGTCGATAGGCACTCACCTTTTTTAACCGTTGACCAAAGAGACTATTTAGTCAATGTGGGTACAAGTTTTTTAACTAATATAAAAGATTATCGCGGTTTTTCAGCTAAAACTGGCTGGCAACATAGTATCGCTCATGCTGCAGACCTTATGCTGCAATTGGCGTTAAACCCTAAAGTTAACAAAGCGCAACTCGATAAGATACTGGTCGCTTTAGCCAGCCAACTTACTGCTAATGATCAACATTCATATATTCAAGGAGAGTCAAAACGTATCGCTATGGCTGTTATATATGTTTTTTTACGAGAACAATACTCTGCTGATGATTTTAACCTTTGGCTTATTAAAGTGGTTGATCCTGCTCCTTTCAATCAATGGCAAGATGTTTATCAAAGTGAACAAGGATTAATTAAATTACATAACACACAGAGTTTTTTATACGCGTTATATGCCACAATAAAACCCAGTAAGAATAAAGTATTAACTGAAATGTCTACCTATTTAGAGCAAGTGATTAAAGCGACTAAATAACGTCAATTTGTATGGTTTAATGGTAATTTCAATCAATATAAAAGCAAAGACAACTATTATCATCAATGATTTTCGTAATAACAACAATAGCTAAACTCACGGAGTGAGCGTTTAATGAATACTAGAATTAATAAGAATACTTATATAATCAAAGAGCATGTTGGCCTATTTAAAGCGGCAAATAATTACGACATTTATGATCCTGAAACAGGGGATATCATCATGGAATGTCGAGAGCCTAATTTAGGCTTTTTTACTAAAATGCTGCGTTTCACTGACTACAAAACCATGACACCTTTTGATGTTCAAATACGTACGCCTGACGATCAGCGTATCATCAGAATTCAGCGTGGTATCTCTTTATTTATTTCAAAAGTAACTGTTTTTGATTGTGACGGTAATGCGGTTGGTTACTTTAAACAAAAATTATTTTCAATCGGTGGAAAATTCGATATCTTTGATAACCAAGACCAACTTGTCTGTCAGTTAAAGGGCAACTGGGTTGGTTGGAATTTTCGCTTTATGGATGGCAATGATGAACTTGCTCATATATCGAAAGAATGGGGTGGCATAGGTAAAGAGTTATTTACCAGTGCAGACAATTACGCATTAGAAATTTCTGCTGATGTTCCTGAAGATCACCCGATTAGAAAGCTGATCCTTGCTGCCGTAATGTGTATTGATATGGTTTTAAAAGAATAATGCTAAGAGGAAACATTTAACAATGGCTGTTATTACTTTTGTGAGTCAACTTGCCCAGCAAGAGCAGGATGCTTGGTTAGCGCTATTATCAACTAAGCTGCCAAATGAAGCAATTAAGCTTGATAAAGACTTGTCTGTTGAGCAAAAGCTTCAATGCGAAATCGCTATTGTTGCTAATCCAGATGCTGATATCTTGTCTCAATACCCCAAACTTATATGGGTACAGAGCCTATGGGCAGGGGTCGATGCGCTAGTTTCGCAATTAAGTGATAATAAACCAACGCCAAGTTTTAAACTCGTGCGTTTAATTGATCCAATATTAGCGCAAACCATGAGTGAGGCGGTCTTAACTTGGGTGCTTTATTTACATCGTGATATGCCAAAATACTTACAACAACAAAAATCAGCGCAGTGGCTACAACATCGCTATTTACTGCCACAAGAGCGCACCTTAGGTATTTTAGGTTTAGGTGAATTAGGTAAGTTGAGCGCGTTACGTTTACATGATAATGGCTTTAATGTGCTTGGTTGGAGTCAAAGTGATAAGTTAATTAATGGCATTACATGCTATTCAGGAGACGAGGGGTTAGTGACTATGGTTAGGCAAACAGATATTTTAATTTGTTTACTACCACTTACTTCAGCGACCTACCAACTCATCAACGATGATCTGCTGACAAACCTACCGCAAGGCGCCAGTATTATTAACTTTGCTCGAGGGGGTATCGTCGCTAATCACGACCTTATTAATCACTTAGCCAATGGCAATCTTGAACATGCAATTCTAGATGTTTTTGAACAAGAGCCTTTAGATAAAAGTGATAATTTATGGTCGAATGAAAAAATAACGGTTCTTCCCCATATTTCTGCGCCGACACATTTTGAAAGTGCAGGTGAAATAGTGACCAATAATATTAAACAATATCGAAGTAACGACCAGATACCTTTTTATATTGACTGGACTAAAGGCTATTAATATTTTTGATTAGCGATTTACTATTACCATCATTTTTGATGGCAATAGTAAGCTATTATTGAGCCGAGAGTCTGACTAATGCGACTTAGCCATCGGCATTAATCGTCGCAATAAGTTCGGCAAGGCAAGCTTCATTTTGATCATGTGGAACTTGACAGGTTCCCGCCGCATTATGCCCACCACCATTGTATTTCAACATAAGTTCACCGACATTTGTTTTTGCACTGCGATCAAAAATAGATTTACCGGTAGCAAAAACAGTATTTTGTTTTTTAAGCCCCCACATAACATGAATTGAAATATTACATTGTGGAAATAAGGCATAAATAACAAAACGATTACCCGAGTAAATAATTTCTTCTTCTCTTAAGTCCAGCACAACTAAGTTATTGTGTACGGTTGCACAGCGCTTAATTTGCTCTTTAAATTTTTCTTCATGTTCAAAATAAAGATCGGTGCGTTCCTTAACATCAGGGAGTGCGAGTAATTGGTCAATGTTGTGATCTTTACCAAAATCAATTAAGTCCATCATCAGTTCATAGTTCGAAATCCGAAACTCTCTGAAACGGCCTAAACCTGTGCGTGAGTCCATAATGAAATTAAGTAATTCCCATCGCTTGGCATGCAAAACTTCTTCTTTATTAAATTGTGCTGAATCACCTTTATCTACCGCTTCCATCATGCTTGTCCAGCTTGCGGGGAAAGTTTCTAGGCCACCGTAGTAGTCATAAACAACGCGAGCAGCTGAAGGCGCATCAGGGTCGATAACATGGTTATCTCGTTTTTTATTACGAAGTGTTTCACTATGATGGTGATCAAAAGCGATATGAACACCGTCAACATAAGGTAAGTTGGTGGAAATATCATCTTGCCCAACCGCTATCTTTCCGTCTTGCATATCCTTGGGGTGAACAAAGAGAATACCGTCAACTAAATTAATATGTTTGAGTAAAATAGCACAAACTAAACCATCAAAATCACTACGTGTTACTAAACGGTATTTTTTATTATCCGACATTTATTATCTCCATTATATAGATTTTTACACTCTGTTATTTAACACTATATTGTTTATATAAGCATAATTAAAGTAGATTAATGCGCGGAATCAACTTTAAGGTTAAATAAAGTGCTTTATGTGTAGATTATTTTATTTCGATTCTTTTATCTCGATCCTATTTGAAAAGTTTATGCCTAGGTTTAATTTTCTATGTATTGCTCTTGCATTAACCTAATGAACAAACCAAGCTGTTAGTCATTTCAGACCAGTTAGCATCCTCCTGCACGGCTTCTTTTAAAATAATGACTTGTGAGTGGCTCCATATTTTTGCTTAATACAAGGGTAATCTTACTGGAATAGCTTTATGAGTCTCTATAAAACTTGTTATATCTGCTTGGACGTTATTCATACCTAATTGGGAGAATAAACAAGATATTGTATGATTTGAGAGATTGATAATGGCTACGTTTCTGATAAGAAATAGAATGTTGAGTATAGCTTGGATTGAGCAAAGCACCGAAAAATTTAAGTAAAGTAGGAAAAAAGAAACGATTGAATATCGTTGCATTTTTCCTATTTATTTTGAGGTTATGCGGCATTTAACCCATGAGAACGTTGACTATATGGCCGCATTATATATTGATCTATTATCCCGCTTCGGTTGCTAATATTTCGCGAATATTTATTGTTTGCTGATATTGTACAAAATTCATTTCTTGTGACGTTCTGGCAAGTACAGCCATGCGATCGGCGAGCTCATTACCTTCAATATTCGCGTGACCTTTAACATGAGTAATAGCAATATGTTTTTTAATTTCTTGATAGAGTGTATAGCAAACCTTGACTAACTCTGGATTTTTAATCGCTTCGCCATTTGCTTTTTTCCAACCTTTATTTTTCCATCCTGTTGCCCATTTCGTGATGCTGTCGATGGAGTATTTTGAATCAGACAGTACTTGAATGGTTCTACCAGGATTAGCTTCAATATAAGCTTTCGCCAATTTAAAGGCTTGTAACATACCAATTAACTCAGCGGTGTTATTAGTACCATTGGCGTTATAGGCACCATACCAAAGGCTATGAATTTCACCTTGATGATAAACTGCGACACCAGTCCCTGATTTTCCAGGGTTGGGCGAACACGCACCATCACAATAAATATCGATATTAGCTTTAGTGACTTCACGATCGCTGCGTACTGTGCTGCCAGCAGGTTTTGCTGAGGCTGTTGCTCGACTCAATGATGAACTTGCGGTTTTAGCCGCAGCGGGGTATTCAGCTCCGTTGCGTGGTGGTGTTTTTAAGGATCGCTGGGTTAATGCTTTGGTGTAAGTTGACTTAAAAGCGGCTTCTGCTTCAACTTGTGAAGGAAACCCCATAAATTGAGCATCAGCACGCCCTGATGTTACGGATTGAACCGTTGTCCAGTTGTCAAAGACACCTGTTTTTGAACCTTTCCAAACCACGTAATATTTTTTACTCATTATGCTACTCAGCTTATTTTAGTTTGTTCTTGGCAGATAACGACCATATTAATAAAACGATACCAGCGATAAAAAATGGAATACTCAGCATTTGCCCGGTATTTAACGCCCAAATCGACTCATAAGCAGCTTGTTTAACTTTTACTGACTCAATTAAAAATCGAGCGGTGAAGGTTAATATTAAAAATAAGCCTAATAATGAACCCTTTGGCGTTTTATCTTTTGATTTTTTATAGATAAAGAAGAGAATAATAAAAATCAGTAAATACGCAATCGCTTCATAAAGTTGCGCAGGGTGGCGAGGTATATTATCAATACGCGCGAAAATAATAGCCCAAGGCGCATCACTGGCAACGCCTAATATTTCAGAGTTAACAAAGTTAGCTGAACGAACAAATACACCAAAGAGTGCGGTACAAATAGCTAATCGGTCGAGCAGCCATAAATAGTTTTCTTGATACTTTCTTGCGTATATACCTAATGCAATAATAAGTCCTAAACCGCCGCCATGGCTAGCAAGACCACCTTCCCAAATGGCCAGTATCTTTAAAGGATTAGCAAAGTAATATTGAGGATCGTAAAAGAAACAATGGCCTAAGCGAGCACCAATAATTATACCAAATACAGAATACATCAGTAAGTTGTCCAGAGCCTCTAGATTTTTGTGCTCTGTTTGATACACCCATTTCATCACCTGTAAACCCGATATGATAGCGGCAGCAAATAGCGCGCCATACCAATGAACGCTTAAAGGACCTATAGAAAGTAAAACTGGATCAATATCCCAAATAAAATGTTGCAATGAAAAAAACCTTATTTATACGTATGCAGTGATTGAGTTGTTGATGAACAACAACCATAAAGTCGCTATTATGTCAGTCAATTAGCGATAAAACGAGAGCAAAGTTGTAATGAAAAATTATAGTTTAGGTAAGAGCGAACTCCAGTCATCACGATTAATCTATGGTTGTATGCGAATTGCAGGTGATCAATCAGTTAATGATATCGATAAAGGCAAACGTGCGGTGCAGAGCGCGATTGATGCAGGCTACAATCATTTTGATCATGCTGACATTTATGGTGGAGGGGCAAGTGAACAATTATTTGGTGAATTGTTAAAGCAATTACCGCACTTACGAGAAAAGATGATCCTTACCTCCAAAGCAAGTATTCGTCCAAAAAACAATGAAAATACTTATGCGCCAACACGCTATGACTTTAGCAAAGCATATATTTTATCGAGTGTAGAAGGTTCTTTAAAGCGTTTGCATACCGAGCAACTCGATCTTTTCTTATTACATCGCCCTGATTATTTATTTGATATTAATGAAGTCGCCGAAACCTTTAAACAACTCAAAGACAGCGGTAAAGTTGCGCATTTTGGCGTAAGTAACTTTAAACCCTCACAAGTAGCGATGTTACAAAGTGCATTAGATTTACCGTTATTGGTGAATCAGATAGAAATTAATATTCATAATGTTGATGCGTTAAATGACGGCACTTTGGATCAATGTCAACAAGATAAACTATCGCCAATTGCCTGGTGCCCGTTAGGTGGTGTTGCCTACTCTGCATGGGGGAATACCTTTTCAGTTGAAGATGAACAACGTATCGCCGAGGAGTTAACTTCGCAAGCACAAGTGTATAACTGTCAACCTTGGCAAATTATTCTTGCTTGGTTACTAAAACACCCCGCGAAGATATTTCCTATTATTGGTTCGACCACACCAGAACGAATTATTGCTGCAAAAGTAGCACTAGAGCTTAATTATAGCCGTGAAGATTGGTATCGATTATTTGAAGCGAGAAATGGTCAAGCTGTTCCCTAGCGAGGAAGGTGAATCGATATTGAATCGTTTTTCTCGCTAACTAAAGTCAGCGGGTAATTATACAACAGTATTTATTTATCGTTTATCGGTAAAAATAGATTGATAAGCATGTTTTTTCTGCTACATTAGGCTTATTGAATAAATTTAGGTTATAAGTTTTATGTTAGCGCATCATAGGATCAGCAAAGTAAGTAAAATAGTTAGGGCACTCGTTGCGCTATTTGTTGTTATGCAAGTTTTCAGCTTTACATTTTTATTACTCTTTGGGGTTAATAATGAAGGCACCTTTGAGCTAACTGACAATTTTTCATTTATTTCTTCAGCGGCCAATATCGACTTTTCAGGTAGTTGGGAAAATTTAGCGTTAGCCTTAACCGATGAAGGTTTTAACGCTTTGCTTATACTAGGCAGTGCAGATTTGTTGCCAAGCCTTTTAATTTATTGGTCTTTGTTTAAGTTATTTGGTTTATATCAGCAGGGTTTAGTATTCACTGTCGCCAATATTCAATGCATTAAAAATATTGGTACTGTGCTATTAGCTTGGATTGCCTTAAAGCTTCTTTATCCGATAGTGGTGACCTTAGTATTACGATTTTCAGGAGCTTCTGATACGTTATCGTTATACATAAGCTTAGGCTCTGATGAGTTAAGATTTTTATTAATTGGTTTAGTGATATACGTGATAGCTTGGATAATGAGCGAAGCGACTAGCTTGCATCAAGAGCAGGAGTTAGTTATCTAGTGGCTATGATTATAGAACTGGACGTTATGCTAGCAAAACGTAAAATGAAATTAAACGATCTTGCTTTGTCAGTAGGCATAACGCCACAAAACTTATCTGTACTTAAAAGTGGTCGAGCAAAAGCGATACGGTTTTCAACGCTTGAAGCCATTTGCCAAACACTAGATTGTCAGCCAGGCGATATTTTACTTTATGAAAAAGATCAATAAACAAGGAATGAAGATGAACAAATCTATAGCGATAATGATTACCTGTGGAGCCTTAGTGAGTCACCTAGTAAGCTTTTCGGCAATAGCAACTGATGAGGAATCGTATGCTTTTGTTGGTTTTGGTCTAAGCCATTATGATAATTTAGCTAACTTAGCCTTAAGTGAGACTCAAATTGATCTTGTTCCTGAAGTTTATCTTGGTGTAGGTAAGCGTTATCAATTGAATGACGACTGGCAGCTAGCTACAGAGGTTTCAATTCATTATGCCAAAGCACATTTTAGTGGCTTAGCTGAAAATGTTGACGCCAATCATTTATCTAAAGAACGGAAAGTTTCTTCGGGTAATTATCAATCACTGGGATTATGGGCAACTTCTCGTTTTAACTATGTTAGCTTAAGTGATAATGTCTCACCATTTATTGAACTAGCCCTTGGCGCGGTGCAAACGAACCAGAGTGCACTTTTTGGTGAAGAAAAAAATCAGCAGATTGCTTATAAAGCAATCGCTGGTCTAGAGTTTGAGGTAGCTGACAAAATGACTTTTTCTATTGGCGTTGGTCTTTCAGACAACGATGACCACCTGTAAATAAGTTGATACTATTATTGGTATCGCTAAGATTTAGCTGCCTTGTTGGTGGCTTTTTTTCTGTCTTTAATATAGTAAAACCAAGTTACGGCAAAGAGTATGGCAATAAAGGGCATACTCGTAAGAACTACTGTATGCCAACCTGCTTTAAATAAAACCCAACCAGCGAGTAACGATGCAGTTGCTTGTAAACCAAAAATAATAAAGTCATTAATTGCTTGTACTTTGTGTCGTTCACTCGGCTTATAACTTTGCGGCAGTAAGGTTGTACCAGTCAAAAACAAAAAATTCCAACCTATGCCTAATAAAATCAGTGCCCACCAATAGTGCATAACCTGCTCGCCAGAAAGTGCCACAACAGCGACTAACGCATAAATCACTGTGCCAATTAACATTAAGCTTTTCAAGCCGATTCTTTTTACTAACCAAGCGGTAAAAAGTGAAGGGATAAACATCGCGGCAATATGGCTTTGAATTACCCATTTTGTCTCGTGTAAGCTATGACCGCTCATCTGGTGCATGCTCAAGGGGGTTGCTGTCATTAAGTAACTCATTAAGGCAAAACCAATGGCCGCTGATAATATTGCAATAATAAAAATAGGTTGTTTGATAATTTCACTCAATGGGCGAGTGTCGCCCACTTGTTGATGAGATTCAATCTGGGTGTTTTTAAAATTCAGCATAATAATCATCGCACAAACGATTAATCCGGCTAACACTAAAAATGAGCCAGCATATCCATAGGGAGATGCTAACCAATCTTTCGCGACTACGGCTATTTCAGGGCCTAGAAAAGCGGAAAAAATGCCACTTAGCATTAAAATCGACAACACGGTTGGAATATCTTTACCGTCCTTAATACTCTCAATTGCTGCAAAACGTAATTGCTGGATAAATGAGGTACTAATACCAAAGAGTAAACCAGCAAAGACAAAGAGTTCAAAGTTAGCAATAAGTGCAGAGACCATTGCCGTTAAGGTCGCAACTAAACCAACACTATAACCGGTAAAAATCGCAAAGCGGCGACCTTTATTTTTTGCCAACATAGCCGCAGGAATAGCACCACAGGCTACCCCTAAAATCATCACGGTAACGGGGAGGGTCGCTAAAGAAGGATCACTTGCCATACGGGTCGACAATATACCGCCAATAAAAACAATCACCGGTGATGCCGCCATAACAAGGGGTTGGGCAATAAAAAGCAGCCAAATGTTTTTAGGTAAAGTGAAATATCGTGATAAGAAAAAAGCGCTGACAATGAGTAAGGCTAAGGTAATAAAAATATTGGATAACATAGCGATTCGTTTTGATAATTATTCTTGGACTATCATAGCGTATTATTTTTAGTGACGAGAGAATAATTTATCTTGGTTTTTATGCTTCAACTGATAAACTGCCTGCGTTGAAAATTAGCTAAACATTGTTTTAAGGTTGTTATGAAATTTAGTCCACTGGTTCAAGAATTAATCAATTCACTTAAATGTTTACCGGGTGTTGGCGCTAAATCGGCGCAGCGTATGGCGTTTCATTTACTTGAACGTAATCGTATTGGCGGCGCTAAGCTTGCGGGTACATTAAAAGTGGCGATGGAAAATATTGGTCATTGTTCACAATGCCGAAATTTTACTGAAGATGATACCTGTGAAATTTGCCAAAGTGCTAAGCGGCTTATAAACCAGCAGCTCTGTATTGTTGAAAGTCCAGGTGATGTTATTGCTATAGAACAAACCGGGGAATTTCAAGGACGTTATTTTATTTTAATGGGGCACTTATCGCCGCTAGATGGTATTGGACCGGATGATCTTGGCTTAGATATATTAGAGAAACAGCTGGCGACAGATCAGTTTAAGGAAATTATTTTAGCAACCAATCCAACGGTTGAAGGAGAAGCTACCGCACATTTTATTGCCGAACTGGCTAAAAAGTATCAAGTGGTTATTTCTCGAATTGCCCATGGTGTGCCTGTTGGTGGTGAACTTGAATATGTTGACGGTAACACCTTATCTCATGCTTTATCAGGACGTAAGAGCTATTCATTCTAATCTTGAGTAAATTTATGCTTTGAACACATATTCAAAGCATATTTTTAAATTTATTTTACCTAAGAAACATCACATTCCCTTGAAATAATTTCTCTTAGCCCCACATGTTATCTATCAACGTGAGCATCATATTTGCATGTTCTCTTTTAAACACCGATAAATGTAGGATATATTTCAAATGTCAGAAACAGGCCAAAAAGAAAATCATCAGTTTGCAACTGATAACGCTAAATTACTTAAATTAATGATCCATTCACTTTACTCAAACAAAGAAATCTTCTTACGTGAGTTAGTGTCAAATGCGGCCGATGCTGCTGACAAACTTCGCTTTAACGCACTATCAAATGCTGATCTATACGAAGGTGATGGTGATTTACGCGTACGTGTTAGTTGCGATAAAGAAAATAATACGCTTACCATTTCTGATAATGGTATTGGTATGACGCATGATCAAATTATTGATCATTTAGGTACTATCGCTAAATCAGGTACGGCTGAGTTTTTCTCGCAACTTTCTGGCGATCAAGCTTCAGACTCACAACTTATTGGTCAATTTGGTGTTGGTTTTTATTCAGCATTTATCGTTGCAGACTCAGTAACTGTGCGTTCTCGCGCTGCTGGTGTTGATGCATCCGAAGGTGTTGAATGGACAAGTGCTGGCGAAGGTGAATTCACCACAGCTAAAATTTCAAAGACTAATCGTGGTACCGATATTATTCTTCACTTAAAAGAAGAAGAGCAAGAATACGCTGACGATTGGCGTTTAAAATCAATAGTCACTAAGTACTCAGATCATATTTCTGTTTCTGTTGAAATGCTAACACCAGCAGTTCCTGGTGTTGAAGCCGTTGCTGAAGTTAAAGATGACGAAGACAATGTTACTGTTCCAGCTGCTGAAGCCGTTGCTGAAGTACCTGCCAAATGGGAACCTGTCAATAAAGCCACTGCATTGTGGACTCGTGAAAAATCAGAAGTTTCTGATGACGAATATAAAGAATTCTACAAGCATGTATCACATGACTTTGGCGACCCACTTGTCTGGGAGCACAATAAAGTAGAAGGTAAAACTGAATATACATCATTACTTTATATTCCAAGCAAAGCGCCATTTGACATGCATAACCGTGAAAAACAACATGGTTTAAAGCTATTTGTTCAACGCGTATTTATAATGGACGACGCTGAACAGTTTATGCCTACGTATTTACGTTTTGTAAAAGGTTTATTAGATTCAAATGATTTACCATTAAACGTTTCTCGTGAAATTTTACAAGATAACAAAATTACCCAAGCGATCCGTAAAGGCTGTACTAAACGCGTACTTAAAATGCTTGAAAAACTAGGTAAAAAAGACAAAGAGCAATACCAGTCATTTTGGAACGAGTTTGGTCAAGTATTGAAAGAAGGCCCAGCAGAAGATCAAGGTAATAAAGAGCAAGTTGCAAACTTATTACGCTTTGCCTCAACAGAGCATGATACTGCGGTTCAAAGTGTTTCAATTCCTGAATACGTAGAACGTATGAAAGAAGGACAAGAAAAGATTTACTATGTTGTTGCAGACAGCTTTGAAGCGGCTAAAAACAGCCCACATTTAGAAGTTTTCCGTAAAAAGGGCATTGAAGTATTATTAATGTCTGACCGTATCGATGAATGGTTAGTGAGCCACTTAACAGAAGTTGATGGCAAGCAATTACAATCGGTCACGCGTGGTGGTTTAGACCTAGGTGATATGGAAGATGAAGAGTCAAAACAAGCACAAGAAAAACTTGAGCAAGAGTTCGATTCTGTTGTTACCCGTATTAAAACATCATTAGCTGGTAAAGTGAAAGATGTTAAATTGTCGCAACGTTTAACTGATTCTCCAGCTTGTATCGTTGCCGATGAGCACGACATGAGCAGCCAAATGATGAAGCTTATGCAATCAGTTGGACAAGAAGTACCTGACGCATTACCTATCTTCGAAATCAATGCAGAGCATGAGTTAGTAAAACATGTTGCTAATGAAACTGATGATGAAAAATTCAATCAGTGGACGCAAGTATTGTTTGAACAGGCGATGTTAGCTGAGCGTGGTAGCTTAAAAGACCCAGCAAGTTTTGTTGCACGTTTAAACAAATTAATGTTGAGCCTTACTAAGTAAGCTTTTAATATTTCTTAGTGTACAGATTAAAAAAAAGGAGCTTCGGCTCCTTTTTTATATCTAATTCAGTCTATTTTATTTGTGGCTTTATTTAACAGTGTTTGTAGTTGCTCAACACTTTTATAACCATGACTCAAGGAATATTGGTCACCGCGAACGATCATCACCGCTGGAAATCCTCTAAAAGTAAGCTGCTCACCTTTGTTATCTTTAAGATCGTCAAAAACAAAACTTGAAAGCATAAAGTTGATAGTTTCTCTAACAGGAATAAACTGCTCATTCAATATTTTAGCTAGAGCGGGATCTGTAAAAACATCTTTTTCCATTGCTGCACAGGTTGTACAAAAGCGCATTTTAGCAAAGACAAAAATTGGTTTTGTTGAGTCCATTGCACGCGCGTCTTGATAACTATGCCATTCAACTTGAGTGGTATATAAAGTTGATGAAATACCCGCATAGAGGCTAGGTATTAAAATAATGGCGGCAATTATTGCTATAAAAAATTTATTCATGGGCTTTTCGATAATATAATTGAACAAGTACCCACTAGACCCACTATCTAAGTATATGCTTTCATTTGAGTTCATTAATTTAAAGCTGAACGTTAATACTCAACGCAATATCAAGATGAACGCTAGCAGAGCCTGTTATTTTGACCTATAACAATTATCTTATCTCACCATAAAATTGGCATTATCGTATCGGTTATTTGCAGCCTAAAGGCATTAAAAGTTAACTAAGCATGTAGTAACCATAAGTTACTTCTCTCTATAGGTAATGGCGTTAATTTTTAAAGTTCAGTTATCAATATCACTGGCTTTATTGGCCTGGGCACTTGTTAAAAACTTTTGCAAGAGTGTATAAATTTCCTGAACGTCAATGGGCTTGCCTAAACAATCATCAAATCCTGCTTGTCGGTACTTTTTAATATCGTGGGCCATAACATTCGCCGTTAAGGCAATAATTGGGATATTTGGATTGCTTTTTTTTATCGCCTTACACGCTTCAACGCCATCCATATTTGGCATTTGAATATCCATAAAAATTAAATCAGGTATTAGTTTGCCGATTTCTGCTATTGCCTCTATGCCATCATTTGCAATACGAATGTTTGCTTTAGTCGGGCGTATAACAGCATTAAATACTTTTTGATTTATTTTGTTGTCTTCTGCCAATAGAATATCGAATCCCTGTGCCTGTGGGGCTTGCGTTTTTTTCAATGCTAACTTGCTATGACTTTTCAACGTAGTTTTCTTTAATGGCAATACCACACTAAAAATAGAGCCAACATTTTCTTCACTAATGACGTTAATGTCACCCCCCATCAAGTTTGTTAATTGCTTGGCAATAGACAGACCTAGACCCGTACCACCATAATTTCTTGTTGTGGAAGTATCTGCTTGTTCATAACGGATAAAAAGTTTTTTAATTTGAGCGGGTGATAATCCAATTCCCGTGTCTTTGACTTCGAAAACCACTTTCTCATCTTTCTCCATAAGCGTTATGCTAACTTCACCTTTAGGGGGAAATTTAAGCGCATTAGAAATTAAATTTACAATAATTTGTCTTAACCTTATCGGGTCCGTTAACCAGTAAGTACAAAGATCTTCTTCTATAGTAAAAATTAAGGTAATACCTTGTTGCTCTGCTAAAAAAGACAGTTCTAAAATAATAGATTTGAACAGTTCACCAATGTTGGTTGGCAGCGATTCTAAGCTAATATTGTTTGATTGGATTTTAGATAAATCTAAAATATCATTAATAAAAATATCATTAATAATTGTAATAAGATTTTTAGAGGAAATAATGCCGATATCAACTAATTCTTTTGATGAGTCAGATAGAACTTCTTGTTTTAATACTTGTAATGAGCCTAAAACACCATTCATTGGTGTGCGGATCTCGTGACTCATGTTTGATAAAAATTCGCTTTTAGCTTGATTCGCCTTTTCAGCTTTCATCGTTGCTTTTTCCGCATCTATCTTAGCTTCTATTGCCAATGATTTTGCCTCACGCAAACCGACCTCAGCTTTAACTCTTGTTTCTACTTCATGTTTTAGTTTTAAATACATTTTGTATTGAAAGATAACTAAGATAAAAATAATAAATAATAAATAATACCGTCGCCAATGTGATACTGGCTTGTTCAGACTTCAATAACAGTTGCTCGACAACTATTCTGCTTTTTTGTTCTTCATCAATGACTTTCTTGAGGGTATTTCTAACATCAATAATATTATTTTGCTGGTTGGTTTTTATTGTTAAGTATTTTTTCCACCAAAATTTATCTTGCAAAGCTTTTGGCTTGCTATAATCCTTACTGTTAAAGGCGAGTATTGATTCAATTTCTATAAATTCATCAGGGGTAGCTAAGTCGGGTTGAGCATCAAAGTAGTGCTTTGCTACATCGAAATAATACCGTGACATTTGCTCGTTTTGTTCAGTTGCATAATAAAATGACAAGACAGTATTTAACCAAGCCTGCCAAAATTCATCATCAGTGGTAACTGATTTGATATAGCTTATTGTTTCAGTAGGAACATTTTCTTTAAGCCGGGCTTTATTATCTAAGTAGGCTAATAAAAGTAGCACTTTACTGCTTTCATCTGTTTCTTCTTTGGCGAGTTTTAGTAACTCATTAGCCACACGATTGGCAATAATAATTTCGTTAACACCGGTTAAATGCCATTGTAAATTGTATAGAAAAGACGCTTTATTAATAACGTAATTATGTTTGTTTGATGAGCGTAATAACCGCAGAGTTAAATTAACATATTCATTTGCATCTTTAGAAATAGCAGAGAGTGCCCAAAGCATGGCAAATTCTTCGAAAGAATAATTTGATTGTCCGATTATTTTTTGCAGGCTATTACGCAGTATCTGATTTTCTAAAATAGGAAAATCTTCTCTAATAGCTGTCATGGCTAAGGCTATATCATAATGAATTTTTGCGCGCTTGCTTATTAATGTTGGGTAAAGTGTACTTAATTTTTTATGTGCGACGTCGGATGAGTCTTGTAAGTTTACTTCTCCAACGATTAAATAAATAGCGGCAATATTTTTCGCACTTTTATTTTTAATCTGCACGGCTAAAATACTGAGACGTTGACTACAAATTTTTACCTCACTGTATTGATCGGCAAACATGCTATAAACACAAGATTGAATCAATAAGTTTATTTTTTGGTTATCGTCATCAATAGTGGCCAGGCGTGGCAATAGTTTTTCTTGAAAATAGTCTGTTGAATATTGTTGTTGGTTTAACAAACTTATTATTTCATCAACATCTTCACCCACTATGTCTTGTGCAAGAACAGAAGTTATCGTTAATAAATTCGCGACAAGGCAAAATATAATAATAAAAAAAGAGTTTCTACAACATCTATGCATCTGATTCATTGCTGCTTTCCATAAGGCTGATCGCGGAACTACTTATTATTACCACATAAATTTATATAGTTAATACTGTAAACAAGCAATAGGGGTAACCACCTAGAAGCGGTTATTAAAAGTATGCTTAACGCTTTATTTTATATATAAAATATATTGAGTGTGAATAAATTAATTTTTTACACTCAACCACAATGACTCATCAGTAGGTGACAACGCAAGCCTTACCTTTACTGATCCTAATAAAGATAAGGCACTGAGTGCTTAATTGTTTTTTTGGCTGCTCTAAGCTACATGATTAACGTATTGCGTATCTATGGAAATCTCACAGTAGAAAAGGGTCATTTAAATTTACTTATTACCCAAGTGCTTGGAGATTATATTTTTATCGCAAGTTTTTTCTTTATAGTAAGTAAGACTCATTAGTCCTTATTTGCTTGTCTCTTTGTTGATTATAATTTTGGGTATTATCTTTAAATGCCTTATATCACCACGATAACCCCATAGACTTTAGTATAAAAAATAGCTTTTTAGTGCCTTTTTTGATGATAGAGCGGTAATGCTACTTGTCTGACTACAATTGAACTTGTATAGTGTTGCACAATCGAAAAAATACTCATTTGGCTGTTATATTCGAGACGTTTTGACACCAGTACAACAGCCTAATTAGTATATTAAACATATAAGGCAATATTTTATGCGCATTATTTTATTAGGTGCTCCGGGCGCTGGCAAAGGCACTCAAGCACAATTCCTAATGGCTAAATTTGGTATTCCACAAATTTCTACGGGTGACATGTTACGTGCTGCTATTAAAGCAGGTACTGACCTGGGTAATAAAGCTAAAGCAGTGATGGATGCTGGACAATTAGTTTCTGATGATCTGATTATTGGTTTAGTCAAAGAACGTATTGCACAAGATGATTGTAAAGCAGGTTTTTTGCTTGATGGTTTTCCTCGTACAATTCCACAAGCAGATGCGATGAAAGATAACGGCGTTTCAGTTGACAGTGTCGTTGAATTTGATGTTCCTGATGAAGTCATTGTTGATCGCATGAGTGGTCGTCGTGTTCATGCCGGTTCTGGTCGTGTTTATCATTTAGTTTATAATCCGCCTAAAGTTGAAGGTAAAGATGACGATACCGGTGAAGACTTGTCTATTCGTCCTGATGATGAAGAAGCCACAGTCCGCAAACGCCTGGGCATTTACCATGAGCAAACTAAACCATTAGTGGCTTACTATCAAGATGAAGCAAAAGCGGGTGCATGTTCGTATTTAACGATTGACGGCACTAAGCCTGTAGAAGAAGTCAGTGCTTTACTTGCTAACGAATTAAATTAATTCGGTTGATTTTATAAGCCCTTTATTAACAAGTAGCTAATAACGAGCTTATAAATACCTAACAAAAAATTCGCTTCGGCGAATTTTTTTGTTTTTATTGGCTGTGAAAAATAGACAGGGTAATTTTTCTTAAAATAATAGCCTTTTAGGCTATCAAAATTAATTTTAAAACGTAAACTATATTCCCTCATCTATAAATATAAGAAGAAATTTCATGGTAGTAAGTTTATCGATAACAGGCCTCTACACGAGTTTGTTGGCGCTTTTATTTGTTGGTTTAGCCATCAATATTATTCGCCTACGTTTACAGTTTAAAGCCGGTATTGGTGACGGTGGTCATCAACCCCTTGCCAAAGCAATTCGTGTACATGGTAACTTTGCTGAGTATATTCCTATGGCGTTAATAATGTTGGGTATTTATGAGGTTAACGGGGCGAGCCCGATAGTACTGCACGCCTTAGGTGCGATATTATTTATTGGCCGTATTCTGCACGCCGTAGGACTTTCAAAAACTACTGGGGTTTCTAAGCAGCGTCAAATAGGTATGTTATCACTATTCCTTGTTATGCTTATTCTAGCCGTTGAAAATATCCGCTTATTTATTACTGCAGTTTAGCGAGTACTACACTCTTTTGAACTAATACATAACATAACTCAAATAAGCATGCATACTGCAATGCTTATTTGAGCGCTACGCTTGTAATAACGGTTTAAACACCTGCTTATTTATTGAACAACTTTTAACATAGCGATGTGCGGAATATCATCTTCAAGATACATAGCAGAAACACGTTCAAAACCGTGATTGCCATAAAAGCTTTCAAGGTGCTCTTGGGCTGATATTTTAATTTGTTGATCTGGAAAATATTGCTGACAAACGGTTAACGCCTCAGCCATTAACTGGTGACCTAAACCTGTCCCTCTCGCATGACTGGCAACAATAACTCTGCCAATAGCAATATAGTCGCGGTAACTTTGGCCTTTTGCTAAAATACGCAAGTAACCAGCAATCTTACCCTCTAGGTAACAAAAGAGGTGAACCGTATCCTCGTGCCGGTCAATATCATCAATATCAGCATAAAAACAAGTTTGCTCAACCACAAAAACATCAATACGAAGCTTTAATATTTCATACAGTTCATCGATATTGAGCGCTTTAAAATGCTTCACTTGCCAAGCTACTTTCATTAAACCTTACCTATTGTGATTATCAGGAAACAGTTTATTTTTTCATGATTTATCTACTAGGTAAAGTTAATAACACCCATTTTATTAATTAGCAGGGTTACTTTATTAGCAAAGCCAATGCTCAAGATAAGCTTACTGGCTTTAATAGTGAGATATTATAAATATTAAATATCTAACGCATTAATAGCTAGTTTCATCAGTAGACGTCCTCAGATAATGAGTCATATTGGTATAATACCTAGATTTAGTGGTGAAGTACCTGTAAGTAGCCATGATAACTTTTACTGATTAAATAATTTGAAATTTCTTGTCGATATTCATTAACATCTATGTGAGGGAACTCGATATACATCGTTTCTTTTAAAGAAATCTCATCAAGAAAGAGTATGTAACCTAAAGGTAAGTAGGTGGGGGAGAAGTTATTTTTAAAAATTGTTATGCGAATTTCAGCTGCGGTATAGTATTCTTTGCACCCAAAATCACGTTCTAGTGTTGGCAATAATTTTGTGCCATAACTTTTTATTGACCAGTATTTAAACATTGCTATTCCTTAGCTGTTTTTAACATCCATTTTCTGCTGGAAAAATATACGCTCTTCTCTGTAAATGTCAATGAAAATAATGAATTACTGAATTTTTTATGATGTTTAATAAGGGCTGTAGGACATAATATGCAGATAGTACAAAGATTAGTTTAGGTTTAATATTTTGACTTTATCAGGGCTTAAAAAAAAACCGGCTTGTGTAAAAGCTTGTACAATTCTATGCTGACTTCGTAATTTCTTTAACCCGATATTAATGGCTTTAAATGCGGTTTTTCCGTGAGGGTGTTTTGTACTAATAACAAAGTGGCGACTGTCTTTGAGCTCTATAGCAACACCTTTTACCGGCACTAAATGAATTTTATCCATTGTAAAGGATTGATCGGGTGTCGAATTAAAAGGCATTAATAAGAAGTCTATCCAACCTAGGTTTACCATGCGAGCTTGGCTTAGCCACTCATCTTCGTGGATCAGCTCTTTTAAATACAATAACTTTAACGTTTGCCAGTCAGTACGCCATTTTGGCGTAGAAACGGCAGTAAATTTTTGCAGGTCATCGAGTTCTGTTATAGCTAAAACAGCATTATTACTTGGGCTGGTGTATATACCTGCAATGTATTCGCCTTGTCGGATAACTGCATCAGAAGTATAAACACTGTCATTAAGTGCTTTGGCATCAGCAAGCCAATAAGAGTCAAAACTAATGAGTAAGCGTCCTGATGCCAACATCTTAGTATTTCTAAAGTTAATTTTACCTGTTGCATATTTGAAGCTGTGTTCAAAACCACCTATTTTTAAAGCTTGCTGGGCGATAATCATATCGACAACATCGCGGCGGATATTTTTTCCTGAAAAATTTTTAATTGTATGCACATCCTGACCATTTAAGAAGGTCATATAATCTTGGTAAACATCATCACGAATGAAGATTAAGATATCTTCTGCTTTTGTAAGGGGACTAAATAATGAACTCTGTATAAAGAGCAAGGGTATAAGAACAGTGATTAATTTTGTAAATATTTTTAATATCATGAGTGTTAAATAACTCTATGTCGGGGCGTATAAAAATCTTTTTCTAAATTATTTATCCTTAGACGTAAAATTGAGTATAGCCGCTTAATTAAAGAAAGATAGCTGTTGATAAAGTGTCTTATAAACAACTATCTTAAAGTTAACTCAGCTTACTTGTTATGTCGTTTTTGTAGTACCGCCATCACCTCAGATACTTCAATGTTTTTATCTTGAAGTAAGACGAGTGTGTGGTAAAACAAATCAGCACATTCACCGAGTAAGTCTTCTTTGGTTTCAGCAACCGCAGCAAGTGCAACCTCAACGCCTTCTTCGCCAACTTTCTGTGCTATTTTAGTGGTGCCTCGCGAAAATAAGTGCGCAGTATAACTGCTTTCAGGATCGCAACCTTTTCGACTAGCAATCACTTGCTCTAATTCGCTAAGGAAGTTTTGCTGAGTTAATTTTTGTTCTGGAAAGCATGACTCAGTTCCTAAATGACAGCTTGGTCCAATAGGTCGACAAGCAATTAACAAACTATCGTTATCACAATCGGTTAGAACCTGGCTAACATTGAGAAAGTTTCCTGATGTCTCACCTTTCACCCAAAGTGCTTGTTTTGAACGACTAAAAAAAGTCGCTTTACCCGTTGTTAATGTTGCTTTGAGGGATGCTTCATTCATATAACCTTGCATTAAAACGGCACCCGTATCTTGATGCTGAATAATTGCAGGTATTAAGCTTTCCATTTTAGCCCAAGCTAATTCATTAATGTTCTCTAGGGTAACTAGCATAATCTTATCTCTATATTTTGATTCTTCAATGTTTGTTTTAATTGGTTTATTTCAATGATACCTTTATGGAAAACACTTGCAGCAAGTGCGCCATCTACATCGGCTTGTTTGAAAACGTCAGCGAAATGCGATATTTCACCCGCACCGCCTGATGCTATTAAAGGAACATTACACACCGCACGTGCTTTTTGTAATTGCGCAATATCATATCCTTGGCGAACACCATCTTGATTCATACAATTTAAAACGATTTCACCTGCACCACGTTGCTGAACTTCTTTGATCCAATCAAAGGTTGTCCACTTGGTTTGTTGGGTACGACTTTCATCTCCAGTAAATTGATAAACTTGATACAACCCCGTTTCTTTATCATAAAAACTGTCAATGCCGACAACAATACATTGCTGACCAAAAACGTCAGCCAAACGAGAAATCAAATTAGGGTCACGCAAAGCAGGGGAGTTAACTGATATTTTATCCGCGCCCATCATTAAGATTTCTTTTGCGTCTTGCTCTGTTTTTATACCACCAGCAACACAAAAAGGAATATCGATGACTTCAGCAATACGGCTAACCCAGCTTTTATCAACCACTCTATTATCTGAGCTGGCGGTAATATCATAAAAAACTAATTCATCAGCACCTGCGGCTGCGTATTTTTGGGCGAGTGGTACAATATCACCAATAATTTCATGGTTTCTAAATTGGACTCCTTTAACAACTTTGCCATCACGTACATCGAGACAAGGTATAATTCTTTTTGCTAACATAAAACTTCAACCTTTGTACTTTGCTTAGACAATAAAAAACTCACGGTTTCAAGCCCATAACTTAAGCGTTTGGCCAGCATGCAATCGCCTCCTCAAGTGTGAATTTACCTTCAAGTAACGAACGACCTAAAATAACACCGCTGACACCAGTTGGAATTAAAGCCTTAATATCGTCAAGGCTGCCAATACCCCCTGAAGCTTGCCATTGGATGTCAGGATATTTTGCACAAACCTCGCGATACAAGTCTACATTGGTGCCTGTTAACGTACCGTCTTTACTGATATCAGTACAAAGTACGTGTTTGATGCCAGCGTTTTGGTATTGAGCAAGTAGGTCTTCTAAATTAACGCCACTGTCCTCAATCCAACCGTGTGTAGGGAGTGTTTTATTGCCAGCAGCATCAATTTTAATATCTAGTGCTAAGACAATTTTTTCACATCCATAGGTTTTTAACCACTGAGTCACAAGTTCAGGTTGTTTAATCGCTAAACTCCCAATGACTACACGGTCTGCACCTAATGCCAATAGCTGTTTAACATCGTCTTCACAACGAATTCCACCACCGACTTGAATCGTCATCGTTGGATGTTTGACTACGGTCTTTAAGGTTTCAAGTTGGCGCTTTGTTGAGTCTTTAGCACCGTCTAAATCAACGAAGTGCATTACGGTTGCCCCTGACTTAGCATAGGCTTGTTGGCGCTCTTGCACTGTGTATTGGTAATTAGTTTTTTGGCTGTAATCACCTTGAAATAATCGTACAACTTGGCCATCGATTAAATCAATTGCTGGGATCATCATAGGGCTAACTCCAAAAAATTCTTAATGATTTTACTACCTAATTTACTTGAACGCTCGGGATGGAACTGGCAGCCAATGAAGTTATCTTTGGCAATCACCGCGGAGAAGCTAGAGCCATATTGACAAGTTGCTAAGGTGTATTCACTTATTGGCGCGGCAAAGCTATGAACAAAGTAAAAGTAGTCACCTATATTTATGCCTTTAAATACCGGGTGATCGCCAACAGATGTTAATGTGTTCCAGCCCATATGCGGTAATCTATTATTTTCAGCATTGAGCGGTATAATATCGGTATGAATAATACCTAAACAGTCAACTTTTTTGCCATCGCTACTTTCTACTGACGAGTCACACATTAACTGCATACCTAAACAAAAGCCCAACACGGGTTGAGTTAAGTTTTGCAAGGTTTCAACCAGTCCTTTCGCGCGAATGTTTGCCATAGCATGTTTTGCTGTGCCAACACCTGGCAGTATCACTTTGTCGGCATTTTTAATAAGAGTAATATCGTCAGTGATGGTCACTTGAAAGCCTAAACGTTCTACAGCAAACTTAACCGAAGAAAGATTGGCACAACCAGTATCAACAATAACGTTCATCATTGCTTTTTCAACAGACATCACAGGGTACCTTTTGTGCTAGGTAGCACATCACCACTTACCGTAATGGCTTGACGTAATGCTCGACCAAACACTTTAAATAAACTCTCTACTTGGTGATGGCAATTACCTTCGGTTGTTGAAAGGTGCAGGGTAATAGCCATAGAGTCAGCAAGTGAACGGAAAAAGTGTGAAACCATTTGCGTCGACATATTGCCTACTCGGTTATCAGTAAAATCAGCATCAAATTCAAGCCACGGACGACCCGATAAATCGATAGAACATTCAGCCCGACATTCATCCATCGGCAGAACAAAGCCAAAACGACCGATACCACGTTTGTCGCCCAATGCTTTCCTTAGTGCTTGACCAAGTGCCAGAGCGGTATCTTCAACGCTGTGGTGCTCATCAATGTGGTAATCACCATCGACACTGACCTCCAATGAAAAACCACCATGGGCAGCAATTTGCTCAAGCATGTGATCGAAGAAGCCTAATCCGGTGTTAATTTTTACTGTACCGACTTTATCTAAATTCACCGCAACGTTAATATTGGTTTCTTTAGTGGTACGAACAACTTTAGCTTCACGTTCTTGTTGGTTCAATAATTGTGCTGAAATTGCCAACCAATTTAAGCTTTCTTTGTTATATTTTATACCGCGAATACCCATGTTAGCAGCAAGTTGTATATCGGTATCACGATCGCCAATCACAAAAGAGTTTTCGAAGTTTACTTTTCCTTGCTGTAAGTAATCACTTACTAAGCCAAGTTTAGGCTTACGACAACTGCAATTTTCATTGTCAAAATGCGGACAAAGTAATACATCGTCAAATATAACGCCTTGTGAGGAAAAAATATCCATCATCTTGTTATGAGGTAAATCAAAGTCGGCTTGTGGATAACTAGTCGTTCCTAAGCCATCTTGGTTTGACACCATAACTAAGCGGAAACCCTTTTTTTGTAGTGCTAATAACACTGGAATAACGTCAGGCTCAAAAACCAATTTTTCAAGTGTATCTACTTGCTTATCAGAAACAGGTTCTTCAATTAAAGTGCCATCTCTGTCGATAAATAGTATGTTTTGTTTTTTTGTATTGAGCATTTTATATCTCTTTTACTGCATTAATAATCGTTTGTTTTAGGAGCGATAATTCACGTTCGCTACCTATGCTAATACGTAAACAATCGGCTAATTGTTGTTGCGCAGATTGGTCGCGAATTAAAATACCTTGTTGTTTTAGGCAATCGAAAATAAAGTTTTTAGTGTCAGTATCTACGGCGCGAAATAAAATAAAGTTTGCATCACTGTTAAAAACTTTAGCACACCAGTCTTGGTCTTTCAGCCAATCAAATAATTGGCGACGTAAAATCACCGTTTCTTGAACACGGATACTTACTTGTTCAAGCGCTAATTTTGCTAATGCTTTACTGGCAATGTCTGCTACTGGTGCAGAGATAGGGTAAGGGGCGATAACCTTACTCAGCATAGTAATAATATCAGCATTAGCTAAAGTAAAGCCACAGCGTAAACCCGCTAAGGCAAATGCTTTTGATAACGTTCTAAGAATCACTAATTGCGGGTAATCTTTTAACCAGCTTGCGGTACTATTTTCAGGACTAAATTCAATATAAGCTTCATCAACAACAACAATTGCGCTATCACCAAACATCTCAAGTACGGTTCGAATTGAATCTGTGGTTAATACATTACCCGTTGGGTTACCTGGTGAGCATAAAAAAACAACTTTAACTTTACCCACTTGAGCTTTTATAGCCTCAATATTAAGTTGGTTATCAACTAGCGGTACGCGCATTATATTTGCGCCGTGATTCTCTGCGCTAATCGCATACATACCATATGTTGGTGGACAAATTAAAATACTGTCTTGATAGGCTTTACAAAAGGTACGTATGATAAGTTCAATACCTTCATCAGCACCGCGTGTAGCAAGAATATTAGCAGGGGACAATCCGGCATATTCACTATAAGCATTGATTAAGTTGTCAGGTTGAAAATCAGGGTAGCGGTTAATGCAATTGCTATCTATAGCATATATCCCTGGACCTGATGCTTCATTGGCATTAAGCCAAATTTTATTACTATTCGCAGACGATGTGTCACTTCCACTTGCATAAAGTCGCCTTGCTGATTGGTATGGCACCATATCAACAAGTTCCTCACGGGCAAGTTTATCAGCTATTGTTGACATGATTATTCCTCTAACCTGATGGTTACTGCTCGTTTGTGGCCGTCTAGTCCTTCGGCATCGGTGAGCTCAGTGATACATTCGGCAATATTTAATAAGCCTTGTTTAGTGATCTCTTGCACAGTAAATCGTCGAGAAAAATCGGCCAATGATAAACTAGAAATTACTTTAGAATAACCATAAGTGGGTAAAACATGATTTGTACCACTGGCGTAATCGCCTGCGGACTCTGGCGTGTACTCACCAACAAATATTGAACCTGCGTTGCGTAAGGTTTTTAATAGCTCTTGAGCATTATCGGTTTGAATAATTAAATGTTCAGGAGCATAAATATTTGAAACCTCAACCGCTTGCGACAAACTTTTTACTAAAATCAAACGACTTTGTGTAAGCGCTTGTTCTGCTATCTCTCGACGAGAAAGTACCGCGACTTGTTTGAGTAATTCATTTTGAACGTTAGTAATTAATTCGGCACTGTCAGATAATAAGATAACTTGGCTATCTGGTCCGTGTTCAGCTTGAGAAAGCAAGTCAGCTGCGACAAAGTTTGCTTTTGCATTGGCATCGGCAATAATTAACACTTCAGAAGGACCCGCTGGCATATCAATGGCAAAACCATTCACTTGTTGAGCAAGTTGCTTTTTGGCTTCGGTAACGTATTTATTACCTGGCCCAAATATTTTATTGACCGGTTTTATTGTTTCTGTGCCAAAAGCCATTGCTGCACAACCATGCGCGCCACCGACTGTGTAAATTTCATCAATTTCACATAATTTTGCGGCCACTAGAATTTCGTCAGCAAGGTTACCATTGATATCGGGAGGGCAAACTAAAATAGTACGCGGACATTGGGCTAACTGTGAAGGTACACCAAGCATTAGTACCGTCGATGGCAAAGGTGCAGAGCCTGCCGGAATATATAAACCAACACTTTCGATTGCTTCAGTTTTTAAGGTACAACGAACGCCTGGGGATGTTTCTACAGTAATGTCGTCACATATTTGTGCTTGGTGAAAGCGCCTGATCTGACCATAAGCCGTTTCAATGGCTTTTAATCTTTTAGTCGACAATGCTGCTCTGGCTGCGGTTATTTGTTCATCAGTAACGGTTAATGTGGTTAGTTTTACACCATCAAATTTTTCCGTTAATTCATAAAGCGCTTTGTCACCATTTCGTTTCACGTTATTTAATATGTTTTCAACTTGCTGTGAAAGTAAACCACTCTCACTTATCGCGGGTCGAGCAAGTGCTGTTTGTTGCTCTCTTTTTGATAATGCTTGCCAATCGATCATTTTATTTATCATTACTTTTAACCTTAATACTTTACTTACCGTGAAAGGTACCCTAGATTTTTGGGATCACAGCCGTGGCGATGCAATCCCAAAGATGACGCGCATTAGCCCATCATTTTTTCAATTGGCATAACTAATATAGAGTTACAACCGAGTGCATTGAGTTTTTCCATTGTTTCCCAAAAAAACGTTTCGGTAGCAACAACATGAACAGCAACTAAATCATCGCGACCCGCTAAAGGTAAGATTGTTGGCGTTTCTTTACCAGGCATTAAGGCACTTACTTCGGCAATTTTATCTTTTGGCGCATGCAACATAATGTATTTGCTTTCTTTTGCTTTCATAACACCTTGGATGCGTGGCAATAAGGTATCAAGAATACTTTGTTTTTCGCTACACAAAGTACTCGCTGTTTGAATAAGCGATGCTTTAGATTTAAAAATCTCTTCTACTTCAACTAAACCATTGGCTTCTAGTGTAGCGCCGGTTGAAACTAAATCACAAATACCGTCAGATAAACCTACTCGCGGAGCAACTTCAACAGAGCCTTTTAATAAACAAAAATCAACATTGATGCCTTTTTCTTTAGCATAACGATTGAGTAGTTGAGGATAAGTCGTTGCAAAACGTAAGCCGTCTAAACTTTTGACGCCCTGATAATCAAAGCCTTCAGGCATCGCAATAGATAATCGACAACCACCAAAATTAAGCTGTGAAGTTCGAATGTATTGAGACTTTTGCCCCATCAATTCACGTTCTAATGCCGCTTCTTCTAGGGTGTTGTCACCAACAATACCTAAGTCACAAACCCCGTCCATCACTAAGCCTGGGATATCTGAGCTACGTACGCGCATTATATCGATAGGCATATTAGCAACATGTGCTAACAAACGTCGATCAGTAACATTGAGTGTTAAACCACAACGTTTGAGTAAGGCTTGAGTGTCGTCACTTAAACGACCTGATTTTTGCATAGCGATGCGTAAGCGAGTTTCTGTAGTCATGTTTGTATTTCCTTTAATAAAGCGTTGGCCAAAATTCTAGTACGTGTATATACAATTTCAAGGCCTATAAAATGCGAAAAACCCCCGAGAGAGATAGACTCTTTCGGGGGTTAAATCTGAGTTATACAACTCGCCGAAAGGTCACAGCCCCTCAGCGAATAAACCTGAGCAGCTAATCGATATGGTGATGATGGCGATGTAATGTGCTTAGGTTAATATTCATATTGTACTCATAGTTTGTTTTGTTATTTAACGAGTAAGTGTCATTCACTTTACACGTTAAATGGGTTAAATAATCTGACGAAAAATTTATTCCGTGACGATTATTCTCTCATGGCTTTTACAGTACTGATTATTTTTATAATGAGCAAGTAATAAATAAACACTTCTTATAAAATAATCGCATAAGGTAATAAAGAATTGTCTAAAATAGTCGATACTTAAGTAAAATAGCCGATACTTAAGTTAAGAATTTAATAAAGGACCTATAACTGATGGATATTTTTACCACCGTATTAACACGTGTTGTATCGGTGCCGATTAAACCTGAACGTCTGCGTGTGAAACCACTGACTAAAGAAGCTGCAATTAACGAGCTGACCGATGATTTGGATCATCTTGAAAATCATGAGCATTACGTTGTTTTAGCTAAAAAAGATTCTGATCAAAAAGAACATCAGCAAAATAAAAAGAAGCATCAATCAACGTCTGCTGTGATTGCCGATACTATTGTGGATAACACCCATGATGACACCGATAACGTGATCACTCATAAAGATGAACTGACTCACCCTAAGAAAAATCATGATGAACCCGATGAAGATATCACTCATTTGGATATTTTTGTTTAAGTTTTTTACTGGGCAACTCGCTCATTAATCGAATGTATATTTCTCTCTGGCTTTTTATTCTTTATACTGGTGGCAATATTTATCAGTAGTATTTTCTATGACCCTAGTTGAACAAGCATTTTCACCCTCAGGTATTCTCGCTAAAGTACTTAACGGCTATTCTCCTAGGCAGGCGCAAATTGATATGGCGATAGATGTTGAACGCGCCATCTCACAAAAGAGTTGCTTAATTGTAGAAGCGGGCACAGGAACAGGAAAAACCTTTGCTTACTTGATCCCATCTTTACTCTCTGAAAAAAAAGTCATTATTTCTACCGGCACTAAAAACTTACAAGAACAGTTGTTTCATAAAGATATACCGCTTATTCGTAATGCTATGGCAACGAATACGCAGATTGCTCTATTAAAAGGGCGGGCCAATTATCTGTGTATATATCGCCTTGAACTTTATGTAAAAGAGCGTGGTCAGCTAGATGCGGCAATGTTGACAGATTTTGTCAAAATTCGTACCTGGGCAACGTCGACTCGCAGTGGTGATATTGGCGAAATAGTCGATGTCGCTGAAGATTCTGGCATTTTTCCTTTTGTTACCAGTACCACAGATAATTGCTTGGCAAAAGATTGTCCTAACTTTGACGACTGTTACTTAGTGCAAGCTCGAAAAAAAGCGATTGATGCGGATGTTTTGGTTGTTAACCATCATTTGTTTTTTGCTGATATGGCCTTAAAAGACACTGGATTTGGTGAACTTATTCCCAAAGCAGATGTGGTGATTTTTGACGAAGCCCATCAAATACCTGATATCGCCAGTGAATACTTTGGTGACGCTTTTTCTACTAAGCAAATTCTCGATTTATGTTCTGATGTTATTCAAATATACAAAACAACCTTAACCGATGTGAAACAATTAGGCAGAGCTGCAGAGAAGTGCCAAAAAGCGGCGCAAGAATTTCGTTTACTCTTTTTTTATGATCCTGAACGCGGCAACTGGCGAGAAAAATATGCCCAGCCAAGGTTTCAACAGGCCTTTGCTGCACTAAAAACAGATTTAGACTTTCTCTATCAAGTGATCAAGTTATGCATTTCTCGTAATGAAGCCATTGATAATTGCTACGATCGTGCCGTGGACATACTCGCGAAATACGACATTATGGCAAACGTTGATATCGATGGTATGAGCTTTTGGTATGAAACAACACGGCGGCATGTGGTCTTACATTTAACACCATTGAGTGTCGCCGACAAATTCAGTGATTATATTGCTAAGTCTGAAGCGGGTTGGGTTTTTACCTCAGCTACGTTGGCGGTGAATGGTGGCTTTGATCACTTTTCTCAGCAATTAGGTTTAAATATAGCGAAAACGAAAGCAGCGACCTTACTTGTTGATAGCCCGTTTGATTATCAATCGCAGTCACAGCTAATTGTACCGCGCTATTTACCTGCTGCTCAGCACCATAGTCGAGCACTAGCACTCGCTGAATTAGCGATACCGTTAATAACAGCAAGTAAAGGAGCTTGCTTTTTATTATTCACTAGCTATCGGATGTTAAACCAAGTTGCAGATATTTTAGCGGAAAAGATTGAATCACCCTTATTAGTGCAAGGGCGAATGAGTAAAGGACTTTTGTTAGCCGCTTTTATTGACAACCCACAAGCGATTTTATTAGCAACCGCCAGTTTTTGGGAAGGAGTTGATGTTAGAGGTGACAAATTAACTTGTGTCATTATAGATAAACTTCCTTTCGCTTCACCCGATGACCCGATGTTGCAGGCGCGCTGTGAAGATGTTCGACGGCGCGGAGGTGATCCTTTTGCTGAAATCCAATTACCACAAGCTGTTATTGCATTAAAACAAGGCGTTGGTCGTTTAATTCGAGATGTTACCGACCAAGGTGTCATGGTAATATGTGATGATAGATTAGTGAATCGTCCTTATGGCGAAGTTTTTTTAAAAAGTTTACCTATGATGAAGCGCAGTCGAGATATTGAGCAAGCGAGTGAATTTCTTACTTCACTATCAGAGTAATAGTTAATTTAAATAGTAATAATGATAAGTATTAGAGAGAATAATTTGAATTTTTTGGCAATAGACGCTTCAACGGAAGCATGTTCAGTAGCATTAACGTTTAACGACCAAACGATCAGTGAATTTGAGCTAGCACCACAATCGCATAGCTTAGTGTTACTGCCGATGATTGACCGCTTACTTAAAAAAGCCGATATAACGTTAGCACAATTAGATGGGCTTATTTTTGGACAAGGACCGGGAAGTTTTACCGGCGTTCGAATTGGCGTTGGCGTCGCACAAGGCTTAGCTTTTGCTGCTGATTTAAAAGTTGTAGGGGTATCAACCCTGCAGGCTATGGCTCAACAAGCTTACAGTCGGCACCAGCAAGTAGAGGTTATTGCAACGATTGATGCTCGTATGTCAGAGGTTTATGCGGGCTATTATCGATTAAATGAGCAAGGTATTATGGAAGCTGCGCTGCAAGATACCGTATTAGCACCTGAAGAATTAGCTGAGTATTTGAATGAGTCTTTAACTGAAAATCAGCAGGTCTATGGTGTAGGAACTGGCTGGGACGCTTATAAAAATGAACTTGAGCCTTTAAAAATTAATGCGGGAACACCAGAGATACTTTTTCCTAATGCGGAAGAACTACTAGAAATTGGTCAGTATTACTTTTCTCAAGGTAAGGCGGTTAGTGCTGAAAACGCTCAACCGGTTTATGTACGTGATACTGTTTCATGGAAAAAGCTACCGGGTAGGTAATCGATTTTATTTAAGTGAAAATACAAAAAGTTTTGTAATTTGGCAAAACTTTGGTAAATTTAAACTATGCAAATAAATAGTACGAGTTCGTACACGCCCCAATCAAGCGCATCGTTGTCGGTTGATAATCAAAATCAGGTTGCTGAGCAACGTGATCGCTTTCGTGTCCAACAAATTGAGCAAAGTACAGGGCAAGCTGAAAAAACCAACAAAGACAGCACGCAACAAACCCAAGAGCAAGACCAACAAGCGAGTCAAGTTGCACGTTTTGATATCGATGAGCAAGCACTTGCTTTAGTCGAACAAGCTCAATTTGAGAATCAGCAAGCACAACTCAACTCAAGTGCATCACAAACCGTTTCAGCAAGTAATATTTCTTTTTCAGGCCAAACTAACCAGCAAGTCGGCAATAAAAATAATAGCCAAGCAAGTTATGACAGCCCATCAAAGCAAAACCAAACCGCAATTGCAGCATATTCTTCAGTAGATAATATTGCTCAACGTGAAAATATTCAGCAGGTATTTGGTATCGACTTACTTGTCTAATTAACACTAGCCGCGTTTTGTCACATATTCTTCTTTTATCATAATGAAAAATAATCCATGAATAGTAAGTCTTCGTCCTTTTTGAAAAAATATCACTTTTGGTTAATATTGATTACCGCATTAATTATTAGCCAAATTCCCATTGTTTCAATACCCTTCAAATGGCTTGAAAGTTATTTTCATGAAATCAGCCATGGCCTAGCTGCGCTCTTTACCGGGGGGACTATAGTACAAATTCAATTGTTTTCTAACGGGGCAGGGCTATGCACAACTCGTGGAGGAATGAATTTTTTTATTAGCTTTATGGGTTATGCTGGCGCGGCGTTATGGGGAATAGGGATTTACTTTATCGCGAGTATGCACCAACGGGCAGCACAAATATTAAGTGGTATTATCGCATTATTGTTACTAACCACTTTGATTTTTTGGGCGAGAGATATTTTAACGCTAATTATTATTAGTGTTTTGTTAGCACTCGTTTTATTGAAATTTAAATATAAAAAATTAAGTTACTTACAGACAAGTTTGCAAATAACAGGGGCAATTATTTTACTTAACAGTGTAAAAAGTCCTTGGTACTTGGTTGATGGACGAAACTTTGGCGATGGTGCTGCATTAGCACAACTGACTGGCATACCTGAATTTTTATGGGTCGTTATATGGTTTAGTATTGGTGTTGGTGGTATTGTTTGGTTAGCGAATATATCTAGAAAAGGTAAATATGATGAAAAAACGTAATATAATCTTAATGCTACCCTTATGGGTAAGTGCAATATTTATAAGTGGCTGTTCATCAGTTCCAGAAGCATTGCAGGTACCTGATAATACAGCATTAACAGACTTTGTCGTTGTTCGAGATAATGCTAATACAGAACAAGGAAATGCGGCTCGCTGGGGTGGCGTTATTGCAAAAGTAACCAATAATGCGAACAATAGTATGTTAGAAATTGTTCACTTTCCGTTAAAGTCATCAGCGATACCCAAGCAAGGTAATGAAACGTTGGGACGATTTCGTGTTTATTTTTCAGGTCTACTCGATCCCGTTATTTATAAAGAAGGTCGCAGTATAACTGCATTAGGCACTGTCGCCGCTTCAGAAGAAGGGAAAATTGGCGAGCACGAATATAATTATCCGGTCCTAACCGCGACAAAAATACACTTGTGGAAAGAAAAAAAGCAAGTCGATGTGCGCGTTATCCATAATCCATTTTGGTCGTCTCCTTCTTTCTGGCAGCCTCGCTATTCAAATTATCCAAGAAGAGTTGTAGTGAGAAAAGCACCAGCGCCTGTTAAAAAGAAATAGTCACCTTGCGTATCCCCGATAACGTCGAAGAGGTGAGTTTTAACTTAGGTGAACTCACCCTGACTGGTCTAGCTTGTGGTGACAAAAACGACGAGCTAGTCTTGTGTCTACATGGTTGGTTAGATAACGCGGCTAGTTTTGTACCTATGTTACCTTACTTTAAAGGTAAGCGTGTTATCGCTATAGATTGGCCGGGGCATGGCTTATCGTCCCACAGAAGTGCCGATGCCCATTATCATTTTATCGATTACGTTTATGATTTGTTATTGCTGTGGGAAGTAAATCACTGGCAGAAAGTTGATATAGTTGCCCATTCAATGGGCGGAATGATTTCATCAGCATTCTCAGCCGCTTTTCCTGAAAAGGTTAAGTCATTAACCTTACTTGATTCAATTGGCTTTATTAGTGGTGAAGCTGAGGAAGCGACCGAGCATTTACGTAAGGGCCTGTTAAGTCGTTTAACGTGCAATCAACAATTATCGCCTTCAGCAAAAAAGAAAAAATTTCACCCCAGTTTAGATTCTGCAATTAAGGCTAGAGTACAAGTGTCTGATTTAAACTTTCAACAAGCAAAATTATTGGTTGAACGGGGGATTATTGAAGATGGTAATGGCTTTATTTGGCGAACTGACCGTCGTTTAAGGAATACATCGCCGTATCGGCTGACGTTGGCGCAAGCAAAACAGTTTATTGAAGATATTACAATTCCTGTGCAATTAATTTATGGTGACAAAGGCTTGTCATTTGTACAAACTGGTTTGAAAGAATTTGGTCCATTGTTTGATAACTTTATCAGCTATAAATTAATTGGGGGACATCACTTCCATATGGCTGAACCTGAGCAGACTAGTAGACATATTTTAGAGTTTATTGGCTGATTTTTTCTAAATGTTACCGTTTATAAAGAGAAAACGGTAAACGTGGCTAAAATTTATAGACATCAGACCAGTAATCACGTAAAAAGAAAATTCAAACATCCGTTTTAAAAAATAAAAATTCATTCATATAGAGTAAAATGACGATATCGATTAAAAAATAATACGTAAAATATAAAAGTATTAATCGAGTAAAACCAATAATCGTCTACAGTTAAGCTATTATTAGAGGAGTCGCAAAGTGCAACAAACGCAAAAAATTTGGCTTGAAAAAAGTTATCCACCCGGTGTCCCATTTGAAATCGATGCAGATAAGTACTCCTCGTTATCTGATATGTTCAATAAATACGTTGATATTTATGCCGAACGCACTGCCTTTATTAATATGGGCGCAGAAATCAATTACCGAGATCTAGAGATACAATCAAAAGCGTTTGCTGCTTATTTACAAAATGATTTAGGTTTAGTTAAGGGCGATAAGTTTGCCATTATGGTACCTAATTGTTTGCAGTATCCTATTGCATTGTTTGGTGCTTTACTTGCTGGTTTGACCGTGGTTAATGTTAACCCGCTATACACGGCCCGTGAACTCGAGCATCAATTGAAAGATTCAGGCACTAAGGCAATGTTAATCATTGAAAACTTTGCTAGTACCTTAGAAAAAGTCATTGATAATACCTCAGTTGAACATGTCATTCTTACTTCATTAGGCGACCGACTGGGTACTGTAAAAGGTGCGCTAGTTAATTGTGTGGTCAAATATGTTAAAAAAATGGTACCAGCCTTTAAATTATCAAACACCATTAGATTTAATAAAGTTGTCTCTCAGGGGATGCTCAAAGCTTACACGCCAGTAGAACTTTGTGGTGAAGATCTTGCGTTCTTGCAATATACCGGTGGTACAACAGGTGTTTCAAAAGGGGCTATGCTGACCCATCGCAATATGATTGCGAACTTATTACAAGCAAAAGCCGCAATAAAGCCTTTGATGGAAGATGGCAAAGAACTCGTGGTCACCGCATTACCGCTTTATCATATCTTCGCATTAACGGCTAACTGCCTAACCTTTTTAACGTTAGGTGGTACCAACTTATTGATCACCAACCCTCGTGATATGCCTGGTTTTGTAAAAGAGCTGGCTAAATATCCTTTTACCGCAATTACTGGCGTTAACACTTTATTCAATGGCTTATTAAATACTCCTGGTTTTAAAGACCTTGATTTTAGTACATTGAAAATGTCGCTTGGCGGCGGTATGGCAGTGCAACGTTCTGTTGGTGAGGCATGGGAGCGTGTCACAGGCACACGTTTATTAGAGGGCTATGGCTTAACTGAGTGTGCACCTTTAGTAACATTATGTCCTTATGATCAAAAAAGCTATAGTGGCAACATTGGTTTACCGGCGTCATCGACAGATATACGCATCATTAAAGATGATGGTAGTGATGCTGAGATTGGTGAACCAGGTGAGATGTGGGTAAAAGGTCCACAAGTCATGAAAGGATATTATCAGCGCGAAGCGGACACGGCTGAAATTCTAAAAGAAGGTTGGCTGGCGACAGGCGATGTAGCTCTTATGGATGATAAAGGTTTCTTTAAAATTGTTGACCGTAAAAAAGATATGATTATCGTTTCAGGCTTCAATGTTTATCCTAATGAAATTGAAGAAGTGGTCATGATGCATGAAGGTGTATTAGAAGTCGCTGCTATTGGTATAGATAATGACGCAACAGGTGAAGCGGTCAAGGTATTTGTTGTGCTTAAGGATAAAACATTAACGGAAAAAGATCTGATTAAACATTGTCGCGCCAATTTAACCAGTTATAAAGTACCGAAGTATGTTGAGTTTCGAGATGACTTACCCAAAAGCAACGTAGGTAAAATTTTAAGAAGAGAATTACGATAATTCTTAATTGATAAAACATAAAGGCTGTAAGTTTATTCTTACAGCCTTTTTTTTAGCTGCTTATTTTGCTTTTTGCGCGTTAACTCGTTGGCCATTAACAGCCAAACTATCACTCGTCATTAAATACACATAGGCTGGCATTATATCTACCGGTTTTGCTGAATCGTTTTCATGTTCTGCTGGGTAGGCAGTGTTACGCATATTAGTGCGTGTTGCGCCTGGGTTTATCGCATTTACACGTAACGTGGTATTTTCGTATTCGTCAGCAATAACTTGCATTAACCCTTCTGTTGCAAACTTTGAAACGCTGTATGCCCCCCAATAAGCTTTACCACTATTACCAACACCAGAGGTGGTAAAGACCAATGACGCATGATCACTGAGCAGTAATGCAGGGATTAACGCTTGAGCCATTAGATGCTGAGCCGTGACATTAACTTGCATTACATCTTGCCAAATTTGTTGGTGTATCTGCGTGTAAGGTGTTAACTCACCTAGCATTGAGGCATTGAGTAACGCGCCATCAAGTTTACCAAATTGATTAACAATGGTCGCGGTCATATCTATGTAGTGCTGTTTGGTCGCACCCTTTAAATCAAGGGGGATAATGGCAGGTTCAGCGGAACCTTGTGCGATGATTTCGTCGTAAACTGACTCTAATTTAGCGGTTGTTTTTCCTAATAAAATAACCGTAGCACCTAATTCAGCATAGGTTAATGCCGCTTGGCGACCAATACCATCGCCTGCGCCGGTAACTAAAATTATTTTATTGGCTAAAGAATTTGCTGTTATTTGGTAATTAAACATAGTATCAATACAAATTATTTGAAGGTAAATAAGGCAGTAATTCTACTACTTTGACCTATTGACTGACGAGTAATATTTAAAAATTTTAGCTAAAATGTTAGTTAAAGTTATAATAAAAGAAGAAACCGCTAGCACTTAGGCAGTTCTTACGGTAAGTTTAACTGGTCGAACAAGTTAGTTTTGTGAGCTACGCTTCACGAAATTACAGATAAATAAAAAATAAAAGCATAAAAAGCTAAATAATATAAAGCTCGTCTGTGGGGAGATAAAATGAAAAAGCTCGTACTTAGTGTTGCTATTGCCAGTGTTCTTGGACTAACGGCATGTGATGATGAATCAATTAAAGATGTTCAAAATGAAGTGGTTGAAAACGGCAGTGCCGTAACACCAACCGCTCGTGTTAAATTTAATCCAAGTGCGGGTGCTGCCGGACTTTCTATTCCGAATGACTTGATTTTTTCTGGTACCGTTGACGGTACGTTAGAAATTCCTGTTGCAGATCCAACTGATGGTTCAGACCCTTTTGTAGCCATTAGTGCACTGGACGGTTGGTCTATTTCTCAGCCTTTTCCTCTTGGAATTGAATTCCCAACGGGTACATCTTTAGATGCCGCTAGTGCTTCTGAACCTGCGTCGGTAAGAGTCTTCGAAACAATTATGGGTGGTGATGCGAATGACAGTGATTGTACTGCTGTAACTCGTGGCCTTGCCTGTAAAGTTGTTGGTGAACTTGTGTTCATGCAAGATTTTGTTACGCAAAAATCTGGCGATAATGTTTTATTTATTCCGATTCAACCGCTTAAAGCAGAAACGACCTATGTTATGGTAATGACGAACAATCTTCGTGATAACAATGGTAAAGCTATTGCGGGTTCAACTACCTATGAATTAGCACGTCAAGATATTAATACTTTGCCACTAGGCAATGCATCGCAATTAGGTTTGCAAGCTGCAATTAATAGTTATGAGGCTGCTGTAGTCGCAGCAGGGGTTAGCAGTGATACTATTGTTTATACCGCTGCAATGACAACACAATCAACGACGCGTGTATTAAGCACGGTTAAGTCTTTGATGGCTGCTGGCGTACCTCAAATGGTTGCTAATGCTCAACAAGGAATCCCAGCAATTGGCGTAGCCGATACCGGTATTTCAGTTGCAAACGTATTAACGGGTTTAATTCCAGAAAGTTTGATCCCATTATATTCAGCAGCAAACTATATTCGTGGTTCAATTACACTTCCTTATTACTCAGGTGTACCTTCTGCTGAAAACCCATTAGCTCCTGTTAATGACTGGTGGCGTGCACGTTGTGATTCTGGCGCTACACTTGCTGGCTTAGCAGCAGCAAACCCAGCGGCGATCCCTGCTGATGCGTTAGATGCAAATGATGGTTTTTGTATGAATTTTGGTTTACGTGATTTAAGCTCAAGCGAAAATCCAGGATTAGCCACTCTTGATACTGAACGTAATTTAACTAAGTTTAACCCTATCCCAGCAACAAGCGTCATGATGCCGATTGATGTGCAAATGACTACTCCTGATTTAGCTTGGGCTAACCCAGTGCGTGCAAGTATGGATTTAGAGCCATTAGTAGAACCTGCTAACGGTTGGCCAGTAGCAATATTAGTGCATGGCATTACCTCAACCAAAGAGCAAATGTTGCCAATCACTGGCATATTATCTTTATTTGGAATAGCAACTGTTGCAATTGATCAGCCATTGCATGGTAGCCGTGGTTTTGATTTAGACGGTGACGGTACTGATGAAATTAATACCAGTACTGTGTCTACATTACACTATGTTAATTTGGGTAGCATGCTGAGTATGCGTGATAATACTCGTCAAAGTACTGCTGATTTATTAGGTTTGCGTTTAGGCATGAACTTTTTAGGTGGTGCTGACAGCGATGGTAACCCAATTAAAATTGATAGCAGTAAAGTACACCTTCTAGGACATTCATTAGGTGGTATATATGGTATGAATGCTGTTGGTTTAGCAAATACCGAACTAAATCCACAAATTGATGGATTATTCAAAATTGCTAGTACCTCTTTAGCTATGCCAGGTTTAATGTTAGCTAACTTTGGTTTAGACTCTCCAGCATTTGAAGGCTTGGCTAAATCTAATTTAACCATGCAGTTATCGCCTGACTTTGCCGCAGCAGTTGCAGCAACATTACCTGCTGATTATACTCAAGCCGAACTAAGTGCTTTCTATTTTGCTTTCTATGATGGTTTATCTATTGAGCAAAAAGCAACACTAAATGCTGGTTTCGCGCAGTTCACATTTGCGGCGCAAACCGTTACTGATTCTGGTGACCCTATTGCTTATGTACAAGCATTAGCTGCAACACAAACACCTACACACTTCATTGAAGTTGTTGGCGACGGCGCAGACAACCTTTCAGACCAAACAGTGACTAACAGAGCACCGTTTACACCTATGGGTGGCACAGAACCTGCTATTGCTTTATTAGGCTTGGAAGCTGTTAGTGAAACTACTGCTGGCTCTGGTGTGGTAAGATTTGTTCATGGTCATCATAGTTCAATACTTGACCCTCGTGCTAATGCTGCTTCACCTGATGCTGCGTTAAGTGCTAGAGCAACACAAGAGATGCAATCTCAAGTAGCCGTATTCTTTGCGACTATGGGACAATTAATTCAAGTAACAGATACAGGTGTTGTTAAATAACTTTAGCAACAACTAAAAAAACCCTCTTAGGAGGGTTTTTTATTGCCTTTTTATTGCCTTTTTAACTTATTAACTTTATTTATTTGCAATATGCCCCATATAGCTAATAGATAAATTTAAATATTAGCCTCAAGTCAATAAACGATTTAGACATATGAGGTTAATAACAGGAGAATGTATTGGAATTTTTGTATGAGTACGGGTTGTTTTTAGCTAAAGCGATCACCTTAGTTATTGCGATTGTCGCAATTGTCACGGTTATTGCTTCTTCAGCGATGAAACCCGCCGGTAAAAAAGGTGAGTTAGAGCTTAATGACTTATCTGAAGAGTTTATCGATGTTGAAGAAGATATTATTCATTACCTCTTATCAAAAGAAGAATTA
>NZ_JACGVV010000098.1:0-689 GCF_014077405.1 Colwellia sp. BRX10-9
TTCAACCATTTCCATTTCGAATGTCGTTAATGATTGCTCTTGCTGATATTGACGGGTTAATAGGGTGCCTTTGAACAACTTATGCCAACGGGACAGTACCTCTAGCGTCGTCCAGTTGTTAGCTTGTTCACTATCAACATGAAGGACTAAATGTAAGTGATTATTCATGACAGCGTGAGCACAAATATCAATAGCAAAGACCTGAGATAATGTAAAAATGCGCTGTTCAATCCAATGACGCCTGTGCTCATAACTGACACCTGTTTCTTTATCAATACCACATAAAAAGGCTTTTCGAACGGTTTGACTACAAATATGATAATACGGCGTATCAGATAAACTAATTTGTTGTGAACGAGGCTTTGGCATAACTATCACCACACTTATAAGAGGGTAAATTAAGTGTAGTTTGTTGTTGAAAAAACAAACAAGTTATTATGGGTGGCTTAATTAGTGTTGTGAACGAGGCTTGGGCATAATAATTACCACACTTAACAGGGGTAAATTAAGTCTAGTTTATTGTTGAAAAAACAAACAAGTTATTATGGGTGGCTTAATAATATTTCAGCATGGCGAAATGACAACCTAAAATCGAGCTTTCATGTGTTACACGCATAATGTCTGAGATTGATCTCTTCAGATCACTTTTACTACAAAGACGACATATCTTAATTTTAATAAGTAGTCCG
>NZ_JACGVV010000014.1:0-105603 GCF_014077405.1 Colwellia sp. BRX10-9
CCTGCGTTCGTAAGATGATTATTATTCTTAATTCTATGGTGAGGGATGGTGTCATGTGGGACCCTGAAAGGAATCAGAATTAATAATTGACACCATAGTCACTTATTAGACCGAAAAACTAAGCAATATATAACACTTAGCATTCCTTGTTTATTTAAAGTTACAATCATCATACTTTACAACATAATAACAACACTAACATTTTATTATTATTAAATATTTCAAAAGGTGCAACACCGAATCTTTCGGTATATTGGCAAAAGAACCGAACACCAGCTAAGCTGTATATAACAACAGTAAATGGATTTTATATTATGGACGCTAAATCGCCTTTTTTAATGAGTATCGAAGAGCATATGCGTAACTTAAGATACGCGAAAAGAACCATAGAAACTTATATTCATTGGATAAAGTATTTTATAAATTACTCAAATAAAACTCACCCTGCACTCATGGGGGATATCGAAGTTGAGAGATTTCTCAGTTATTTAGTTAATCAACAAAACGTTTCAACAGCTACCCAGTCACTTGCACTGAATGCATTAGCTTTTTTATACAAAGAAATTTTAAAAAACGAATTAAGTTTAAAGCTAAACTTTAACTTAAGCCGCCGGCCTAGAAAATTACCTGATGTGCTTACACCCACAGAAGTAATGAAACTTCTATCAAAAATACCCTCACAACATCATTTATTAGTAAGCCTCTTATATGGTAGTGGCTTAAGGCTAATGGAGGCTATTCGTTTAAGAGTACAAGATATAGACTTTAATTATCACTGTATCGCAGTTTGGAACGGTAAAGGGAACAAACATCGTCGAGTTACCCTCGCCACTGAGCTTATACCTGAACTGTACCGTCAAATTCAAAGGACTAATAAATATCATACTAGCGATATAGAAAATATTGACTATAAAGGTGTCTGGATTCCAAATGCTCTTAATCGCAAATACCCCAATGCCGCAAAAGAATTCAAGTGGCAATATTTATTTCCTTCTGCTCGATTAAGTATTGAACCAGAATTCAAATATCTTAGTCGGCATCACCTCAATGAAAGTAGTATTCAAAAGTCAGTTAAAAAAGCAGCAAATCAATTGAAGTTAAATAAGGTAATAACTTGTCATACTTTAAGGCATTCATTTGCTACGCATTTATTGCAAAGAGGGGCTGATATAAGAACAGTTCAAGAACAACTAGGGCACAGCGATTTACGTACAACCCAAATTTATACCCATGTACTTGAGCATGGCGCTAATGGTGTTCGAAGCCCTTTATCTGACTTGCTTTAGAGCATAATAATGATATCTAAATATCATTATCAGTACGTAAAGCATCAGCCCATAATTTTAACCATTGTTGAGCCTCTTTTTTCTCTGGAAAATCACGTTTACTATTAACCACTTCTAATAAGGTATTAAAAGCCTCTTTTTCTCGATTAAGCGCTTTGAGGGTTAACGCTAAATGATATTTAATTTCAATTTTAGAGTAATCTAGTGCAAGCGCTTGGCGAAATAGTGGCAGTGCTTTATCAAATTCTTGAGTATGATAATAAATCCAGCCAAGTGTATCGAGGGAATCAGGGTGGTTTTTTGTAATAGCTAAAGACGCTAAACTATGCTTTTCTGCCTCATCATACAAGGCTAAATTCAAAGCAGCAAACGCTGCATTATTATGTAATACGGCTTGTTGTGCATATTTCGTTAACAACAAAATATAAATATCGTAAGCTTTTTTCCACTGCTCATTAATCATATAAATTTCTGCTAGCGAAGAATTCATTAAAAAATTCATCGGCTCTTTGTTCAAATACTTTGTCAATAGCTGAGTTGCTTTGCTATTTCGTTTTTGTGCTTGATACACCAGACTTAAACCAACGACAATATTGTCATGATATTCATCTTGAGGTGGTGTTAATGCTAATGTCTTTTTATAACTCTTTTCGGCATTATCATATTGGCCAGACAAATAATAAGAATGCGCCAAAATCATCTGTAATTTAGTTGAATAACTTTCTAAAAAATCATTAGCAAGTTTAATCGCTTCAAGAGGTTTTTTCTGTTGATTCAAAAACTGACTTGCCGCCACTAACGGTATCTGCTTATTTTCAGACCAGGCAATAGACTTTTTATAGGCTTCAAGGGCATCATCTGGTTTATTATTTGCTTGGTAAAATTGGGCTATATAAAAATAGACCTTCCCTTTATCACCATCAAATTTTATAGCATTGTTGAAGCTTTGCAGTGCTTTGTCAAAATTGTTTTGTTGCTGATAGTAATTGCCTAGTAATACAAATAAATCAGCCGTTTGTTCATGATTAGATAAATAACTTTCTATTATTTCTATTGCTTCGACGGGTTCGCCTGCCGCCATGTAGCTAAAAGACAATTGTTTAAGTAAGTCTTTATTATTGGGTTCTATATTATAAGCCCTCTTAAACCAAACGATTGACTCTTTAAATTGTCTGGTTTGAGTATAATTCTTCCCTAAAGCGCTAATGAGTTCTTTATTATTTTCTTGTTTTAAAAGTGCTTGCTCTAATAATTCAAACGATGCTTTTATTTTGCCCGTCGCAAGTAGTGTTTCTGCCAAACTAATCAGTGATTTAATGTGTAAAGCGTCGATACTAAGAGCATGTTCGAATGCTTGTTTTGCTTTATTATAATCACCCACTATTTGATAAATAAAACCGAGATGATGAAGGAACTCTTTATTATCTGGTTGTGCTTTAACTAATTTTTCAGCAAGCGCTACCGCTTTAGTCATTTGCCCTGACTTTACATAGGCTTGCACCAATAAAAAACTAATGGTTGACTGATACTCCGATGAAGCGTTGATTGAAAGCAAGGTATCTATGGCCTGTTGATACGCCCCCATATCAATACTATTTTTTGCTAACTGTTGCGAGGCAATCGATGAGTCAGGTAGTAATTCAATAACTTTTTGAAAGTAAAACTTTGCTTTCTCATATTGCTTAAGCTCAGAACTGACCAACCCTAAAAGAGAGATAACTTTAGGGTTATTTTCTTTTTGTAAATTGGCTTTATTCAATACTGACAATGCCGCGGTATAGTTTTTCATGGCGATGTGAATTGTCGCTGAGAAGGTCATCGCTTTAATATTCAAGCGATCAATATTTAAATAATTTTTAATATATTGATCAGCTGCTTCATAATTGTTTTGCTGAAAAGCCACAACACTGGCCAAATAATAATAACTAGGGTTATTATCCAAGGTATCATTGTCAAGCGTTGACAATGATTCACTTAATTTTGAAAGTTTTTCCCTAGCATTTGAATTTTCGTCTTCTCTGGTTTCAATCATTGCTGATAAGAACATGGCCTTAGGTTCATAAGGGATAAGCTCAAGCACAGTTGCAATATCTTTTTTTGCGCTCTCGTATTCAATAAACTCTATATATAAACTAGCACGTAAAATAAGTGCCTGAATATGATTAGGGTTTTCTAATAAAGCATTATTTATAGCTTTAAAAGCAATATCTAATTCAGCTATATTTTGGTGGATACTCGCTTTTAATATCCAAGCATTCACTGGAGGAAAAAAACCGCTGAGTACATCATCAACATATGTTTGTGCTTCATCATAGCGATAATAATTTAAAGCCACCTGTGCTAAACCTAATTTTGCATCAGTATTAGCCGCATTAAGCAATAACGCTTGTTGGTAACGTTCTGCTGACAATGTTAACTGTCGCAAGCCTAGTTGTGCATGGCCTCGCAAAACAAAGATTTTGGCTTCGAGTATTTCATCTTGTACCTGTTTGTCTAGGTGATTGATGGTGTCATGGTATTTACCTTGTAATAAATAAGCTTCCGCAAACAGCAAGAATGTTCGGTTTTTGTCTGCCCCTAAATTTTCAGCAAAATTGAGTTCAACTTCTGCAGTAGCCCCTTTGCCAAAAGCAATAAGTACCTCAGCCATTAAAAGCCTTGCCGCTAAATTATTGGGTTCTTTTTGGGTTAAGTTTTTAAGATGAATGAGCGCTTCATTATGGCGGTTATCTTTAAAAGCGATATTAGCTTGTTCAAGCACATCTTTATCATTCCCCTGAGCTACTTGCTGAAAAGTTATTAAAAATAAAAATAAAAATATTTTGGGTATAAAAACGTGACGCACCATTAACTTCTCGAACAATTTAAAAGACAAGGATGATTGTGCTTTTTATCAGTAAACATTTCAATAAAAACCATTATCTACTCGTTAATAAGATAAATATTGCGCTATAATCTTTTCATGAAAAAGCAATTTATTAGCTTAACTATATTGCTCAAGCATAATACACTGTCAGGATATTTTACAACACTCTAGAGAAATAGGATAAAACTGGGCCCTAACGCCTACATCACCTTGTTTTAAATCTATATTTTTTTTACGGCTTAGTTATTGCATTGATTGTAAGCATCATGTACAAGATTTATCATATAATTTGGAAGTTAAGAATGACAATTTTCCGTTGTATTAAAAAACACACAACAAAGCTAATGATAATATCATCACTAGCTTTAGTTTCATTTAATAGCTTTGCTGGCTATACCCAAGTATCTGCATTAATAACTGGGTATAATGAATGTAATTACTATCTCCCAAATACTGAATCTGAATGCGTAATATCTGTGGTAGATGGTACTAATGGTACACAGTATCTATCTAATATTATTGCCAAGTTTGATATTGATGATGAAGATTCTAGTAAATCAATATTAGATAATTCCACATATTATGAATATGACCCATATAAGGACGACGTGGCAGAAGAAGATTGGGCGTTTTCTATTCCTGGAAATACAGAAGAAAACAAAACAGGTACTTGGACTTTCAACAAAGGCGTATATAAGTATCCGGATATACGTTTTTGGGTAGCAAAAGCAAGTAATGACTTTCGCTTGCATTGGCTAATTGAAGATAATAGTGTCAATAACTCTATTTGTGACGCTGGTAATGAAGCTGCAGATGGCGCAAACTTAAATTATGCTTGTATGAACTTAGCTGCATCAGTAACCAGTGGCGATTGGGTTACTCCCCCTAATGCTCAAAATGGAAAGAATTTTGGCTTGTCACACATTACCTTTTTTGGTGGCTTATGTGACAAAGTGGCTGGCTGTGCAGGCGACTCAACTACTTCTGTACCAGAGCCTGCTAGTTTAGCAATTTTAGCTCTAGGTTTATTAGGATTAGGTGCTCGTCGTAAGCAACGAATTAAAACAAAAATCTCTACTAATAACTAATTAACATTAGTTATTAAACCATTAGTACTAACTTGCCGATATTACCATTCTCCAACATACGTTGATGGGCTTTATCGGCATTTCCCCATGAATAGCAAGTATCAATTACCGGTAATAACTGCCCTGCGCAAAGTAACTTGCCAAAGTCTTCTTTGAAGTTAGCCACTAATTCAGCTTTATAATCATTGCTCCTGTTTCGTAATGTTGAAGCTGTAATAGTGACTCGGTTTGAAAGCATCTTACCTATGTCAATTTTTTCGCAGTAGCGGCCTTGTAAAATAGACAGAATAACAATGTGACCATCAACTGCGGCGACATTTATGTTTCTCTGTAAGTAATCTCCGCCCACTACATCAATAATGACATTAAAGCCATCGGGAACGTTTGCTTTTTTCCATTGTTCAAAAGAATTTTGATGGTAGTTAATCGCAACATCTGCACCTAATTTTAAACACGCTTGGCATTTTTCTTCACTGCCAGCGGTCACAACAACAAAACAGTCTTTCGCTTTGGCAAGTGTAATAGCAGCACAGCCAACACCACTGGCACCAGCATGTATCAACACTGATTGCTTAGGTTGTAACTGGGCAATTGAGAATAGACTTTGGTAGGCCGTTAGAAACGTTTCTGCGCAAGCTGCACCTTGTTCAAAAGTAAAGGTAGTAGGCAGATAAAATAACTGGCTAGATTTTATAACAACATATTCTGCGTAACCACCGCCAGCAACCAAACCAAAAACTTTGTCATTAATTTTCCAGTTATTTACCGCCCTACCACAAGCAACAATTTCACCACAAACCTCCAGTCCTAAAATAGTAGACTCGCCTTTAGGGGCTGGATATTTTCCTTGTCGCTGCAAAATATCGGCTCGGTTCACGCCAATAGCTTTTACACGAATTAAGCACTCATCTGCCGAAAACTCAGGTACGGGTGTTTCAGCAAAAGTTAACTGCTCATCGCTTGTTACGTTAATATATTTCAAGAAAACCTCTAAATTGTAAACGCTTGTTCGTTTTACGGGTAATTATCTACACAGTAGATTAGCTAATCGCGAAAAAGTTATGTTGTTGCCATTTAACTTGTTTTTTCTCCATACTTACCACTTCAGCTTCTGGTGGTCCGTACGCGAGCCATGCTAACATTTTATCTACGTCTTTTTCTTCACCGCAAATTAAAATTTCTACATCCCCATCATCCAAATTTTTTGCATAACCACTTAAACCATAATCAATAGCGACTTGTTGGCTAGACGCACGAAAATAAACCCCTTGTACTTTTCCGCTAACATGGGCGATATAACTAACATTCATACTTATTGTTCCTTAACGTAGACTGAAATAACTTAACGTGAAGATTGCACCCGAGCTTGGCATTGACTACACTCTGCGCAATTTCATTTACCAATTCATTAAGTATAGTCACATGTCAGCAAGAATTTATTTAAAAGTAAGCCGAGAGAAGTCTTTATTACGAAAACATCCTTGGATATTTTCTCAAGCGATTAATAAAATCAAGGGAAATCCGATGTTAGGCGATACCGTTGATGTCTTTGATCACAAGGAAAAATGGCTTGCTCGCGGTGCTTACTCGCCAGAATCACAGATTCGAGTTAGAGTTTGGAGCTTTAATGAAAATGAAGAAATTGACAGTGAATTTTTTCGTAAAAAATTAATAAGTGCTCAATCTAGACGTGAATGGTTTATCGAACAAGGCGGTTTAACCGGTTATCGTTTAATTGCTGGTGAATCTGACGGTTTACCCGGTATAACTATTGATAAATACGATAACTTAATTGTTTGCCAACTATTAAGTGCCGGTGCCGACTTTCAACGTTATACCTTAGTTGAAGTGATTAAAGAGCTCTATCCTCAATGTAGCATCTACGAACGCTCTGATGTTGACGTACGTAAAAAAGAAGGATTAGAGCCAATCACAGGTTGGTTAACAGAGCCACTTGAGTCAACCGCATGTGTGATTAAAGAGCATGGTTTATCGATTAATGTTGATATCGCAAAAGGCCATAAAACAGGTTTTTATTTAGATCAACGTGATTCTCGTGTGACTGCAGGTCGATATGCTAAAAATAAATCAGTCCTTAATTGTTTTTCTTATACCGGAACATTCGCCTTACATTGTGCAGCAAATGACGCTAAAGAAGTTATCAATGTTGATGTTTCTCAATCGGCACTCGACTTAGCCGAAGAAAATATTGCCCTTAATAACCTGCAAGACAAGAATGTTTCTTTTGTTAAAGCAGATGTATTTAAGTTACTCAGACAATATCGCGAAGAAAAACGTCAGTTTGATATGATAATTTTAGACCCACCTAAATTTGTTGAATCAAAAGCACAACTAACCGGTGCATGTCGTGGTTACAAAGACATTAATATGCTTGCTATGCAATTACTCAAGCCAAACGGTATATTACTGACCTTTTCTTGCTCTGGTTTAATGGAAGCAAGCCTATTTCAAAAAGTAGTTGCTGATGCCGCTCTTGATGCTCGTCGCGAGGTGCACTTTGTTGAGCGCTTGCAACAAGCTGGTGATCATCCAATATCGAGTAACTACCCAGAAGGTTATTATTTGAAAGGCTTAGTCTGCCAAGTAAGTTAGCTCACTTTTTGTGACTGTCTTAAAATAAAAAACGAGCACTTAGTGCTCGTTTTTTATTAGTTTTTTTATTGCCTAGTTAAGGCTCAGTCTTTAATCTATTTCGGCAATATTAATTCCAATTAAAAAGCACTCTTCACCCTCTTCGGTGACGCGTACTATTTTCCCTGAAACTTCCAACGGTTGAACATTGCTGCTCGCAGACCGCACACTAACTTTAACATGGGTATTAAGCTCTAAAGGATGCGTCATTTCAATCGCCATACCAGTCGCACTTAAGTCTCGACAAGTCGCTAATATTTGACTGTTCGCTTCATCGTCGATAATGGTCACGGTTACATCACTATTTAACATCATCCGATAGAAATCTCGTTTATCATCAAAGTTAACCATTACTACTCCATATTATTATTTAAATTTTTATTGTCTCTTTTATACCCATTGTAGTGTTTAGTGTCAAATTTCAAACTTGAATTGTTGATTAAATCGACTTAATCTGCTGAAATTTCTTTCAAATGATTTAAAATTCGCTTTGCAGAGACCGGATAAGCTGTCTTTAAATTTTGCGCAAATATCGAAACACGAAATTCTTCTATCATCCAGCGAACCGCTAAAATGTCATCAACAATAGGCTTGCCTTTGCTCTGTTTGGCAAGCAACGCTAAATAAACATCATTTACTTTCGCAACCTCTAACATTTTCAATCGGTCTTGGTTGGGATCAACCGGCAGCTTTTCCATACGTCTTAACATCGCTTGTAAGTAACGCGCAATATCTTCTAATCGTTGATGACCAGAAGCGGTCACAAAACCTTTAAACACCAGTAAGCCAAGTTGTTCTTTAATGTCGGCTTGTGCTTGAATAACCTCTAAAGACATTCGACCCTTTAGTTTTTTCCCTATTTCATGGGTTAAGGTTAATACTTTTTCTACTTTTAATGCTGACACGAGCACACAGTCGGCAAGTTCAGCACGAACATGGTCTTTAGCTTTTTCAAAATCATTTTGGTTACGTGGTATGTCGCCATGCTCTTTCACCAAGTGCTGGCAAGCAGCGAGTATACAATCGTCTAATAAATCAGGTATTGAACCAAAAGGGTTAAAATATAGGCTTAACTTAGCTTTATTAGGCAATTTTTGTTGTAGATATTTAACTGGAGAAGGTATATTTAATAAAATTAAACGACTCACACCATTAACCATCGCTTGCTCAGCAAGACTTTCTTGTTCAAATAATTCTATAGCAACCGTTTTATTTTTATCAACTAAGGCTGGAAAAGCTTTTATGGTGATATTAGCAATATTTTTTTCATAGCCTTTGGGAATGTTGTTGAAATCCCAGCTAGTAATTTGTTCACGTTCTATTCCTTTATCAGCCACTTTCTTAATTGATGCTTTTACTTTTCCTTGCAAAGAGGCTTTTAACTGTTCAAGCTTCCGGCTTTGATTAATAAGCACTCCTTTTTCGTCAATCACCTTAAAATTCATCGTTAGGTGAATGGGCAATTCAACATCTTGCCAAATATCTTCGGGTAAACGCACCCCCGTCATTCTTAATAAATGTTTTTCAACAGCGGCAACTAACTTACCGTCCTCCTCACTAATCACTGACAAACAAGCTTCTGCGTAGTTAGGAGCCGGCACAAAATTTCTTCGTGAAGATTTAGGTAAGCCTTTGATCAAGGCAATAATAAGCTCTAGTCGCAATGCTGGAATTAACCAATCAAAATCACGATTTTCAATTTGATTCAAAATACCAACAGGAATATGTAAGCTTATTCCATCATCTATATCGCCTGGGGTAAAATGATAACTTAACGGCAAGGTCAAATTACCTTGATGCCAAACATCAGGATAATCGTTGGCCGATAATACTTTAGCCGTTTCGTTTAATAAAAAGGCTTCGGTAAAATTAAGTAACTGAGCATTTTTTTGTTTAGACTTTTTCCACCATGACAAAAAACTACGTTGGCAAATAATGGTTTCTGGTAACTTTTCATCATAGAACTCAACTAAACGTTCTTCATCTACTAAAAAGTCTTTACGGCGAGCTTTTTGCTCTAACTTCTCAATGCTCGCAACTAGTTGGTGATTTTGCTGATAAAATTTTTCATTAAGGGTGCTATCACCATTGACTAATGCTTCACGAATAAATATCTCACGGCAGGTATGAGGTTCAATATGATTGAAGCTGATCTTTCTTTTCGCAACTATGGTCAGGCCATATAGCATCACTTGTTCAAAAGCCATTACCGCACCTTGCTTTTTCTCCCAGTGCGGTTCGCTATAATTGCGCTTAATAAGATGTTCAGCTAAAGGCTCTATCCATTGTGGGTCTATCTTTGCGACCATACGGGCAAACAAACGGCTGGTTTCAACCAATTCAGTTGCCATTATCCACTTAGGTGATTTCTTTGCGACACCCGACCCCGGAAATATGAAGAATCGGCTATTGCGTGCACCTTTATATTCTCTGTTTTCGTCAAGTTGCCCTAAATGACTGAGTAAACCTGACAAAATAGCTTGGTGAATAATATTGTTATTATTACTTTCTAGTGGCTCAGTTTTTTTACTTACATCGGTATTATTAGCATCTAATGATGGCGGAGTATATTCAACTCCGCTCATTGGAATGTTTAAATCGCGCAGTGTATGTTTAAGCTGACTAAAGATGTCTTGCCATTCACGAATACGCATATAAGCTAAAAACTCTTTTTTACACATATTTCGAAATTGGTTATTAGTCAGCGCTTTTTGTTGCTGTTGAATGTAGTGCCACAAATTAAGCAAGCTGATAAAGTCAGATTCTTTGTCTTTAAAGCGATTATGTTTTTCATCTGCCGCTTGCTGTTTTTCATGGGGACGTTCACGCGGATCTTGAATACTTACCGCACTAACAATAATAAAAATTTGCTCAATACAGCCTAAATCAATAGCTGACAGAATCATTTTTGATAAACGTGGATCGGTGGGGAATTTTGCTAACATCCGTCCCGCTTTGGTTAATACCACTTTGTTTTGCTGTTTTTCTATCGCCGCTAATTCTTCAAGCAATGAAACACCGTCATTAATATTACGACTGTCCGGTGGCTGAACAAAAGGAAAGTCACTGATTTCGCCGAGATCAAGCGCCAGCATTTGTAAAATAACTGTCGCTAAATTAGTACGCAATATTTCAGGATCAGTAAATTCAGGGCGACCAAGAAAGTCCTCTTCACTGTATAAACGTAAACATACACCCGCTGAAACACGACCACAACGCCCTGCTCTTTGATTAGCACTGGCTTGAGAAATAGCTTCTATAGGCAAACGCTGTACTTTAGTGCGGTAACTGTAACGAGAAATACGCGCGGTACCCGGGTCAATAACATATTTGATACCTGGTACGGTTAAGCTGGTTTCTGCAACGTTAGTGGCGAGCACAATATTACGGCCACTGTGTGGTTTAAAAATTCTATTTTGTTCTTGTACCGTTAACCGTGAATATAAAGGCAACACTTGGGTGTGTCGTAAATTTGCTCTTTCTAAGGCTAATGCGGCGTCTCGTATTTCGCGCTCGCCATTAAGAAAAATAAGAATATCGCCTTGGCTGATATGACCAAGTTCGTCAACGGCTTGCAAAATACCACTAATGATATCGTTACTACTTACTTCTTCTGTTTCATCATTATTGTCGCCATTAAGCGGACGATAGAGGATTTCAACAGGGAATGTTCGCCCCGAGACTTCAATAATAGGCGCGGGTTTGCCGTCTGCTGAAGCAAAATGCTGTGAAAATCTTTCTGGGTCGATGGTTGCCGAAGTAATAATGATTTTTAAATCAGGACGTTTAGGTAATATTTCGCGCAAATACCCCAATAAAAAGTCTATATTTAAACTACGTTCATGCGCTTCATCAATAATAATCGTATCGTATTTTCGCAGTAAACGGTCATGTTGCATTTCTGCCAATAAAATACCGTCGGTCATTAATTTTATATAGCTATTTTCACTCACTAAGTCATTAAAACGGACTTTATAACCAACCGCGTCGCCTAATGTTGTCGATAATTCATCAGCAATACGTGTAGCAACTGTTCGCGCCGCAATACGACGTGGCTGAGTATGACCAATCATGCCGTCGATACCGCGACCTAAAGCAAGACATATTTTTGGAATTTGAGTCGTTTTGCCCGAGCCTGTTTCACCCGCAATAATAATCACTTGGTTTTCAGTTATCGCTTTAGCAATAACGTCAGAATTTTGTGATACCGGCAAATCTTCTGGATAGGTGATTTTTGGAACATTCTGAATTTTACGCTGCTTTTTTTCGATTGACTCATCAATATGGGCAGAAATTTGACTGAGTGATTTTTGCTTTTTGTCACTATCAGTGATTTTCTTACTCGACATTAAGCGCTTTTTCAAACGAAACTGATCAGATTTAAAACACAATCCAAGGCGGCTAAAAAGCTTATCAATGTTAATAACTTGGCTGCGCTGAGATTCAGAAGAGGTAGTAATAGATTTTTCAGAAGACAAGGTTGACCCAAACAAAATAGCAAAAAATAATTTTACCAGCTTTATTAAGTCTGTACCACTTCAATCAAGTGGTACAAATAGACAGTGTGAAATTAACTCAGCTGACTAAGGTTTAAAGGTACTTCGAGTATATTGATCAATACCGTATAGAACATCATTACGACATATAGTACCCAGTAAAATACCATCTTCGTCTACCACTGGATAAACTTTAGGTTTATTCTGTAACATGCTTTGCGCAAGTTCTATGACACTGTCAGAGGGTTTAACTGATAATACTTCTTTGCGCATCAATGCGGCAACATCACTCACATGTTCATTATGATAAATCGTCTGTAGCATTGTTGCTAAAACATCACTTTCAGAGAGAAAACCAATAACACGATTATTACCATCGATCACTGGACCACCAATTTGCTTTGTTTTTAAAAAGCGCAACGCCGCCTCTTCAACCACCATTTCTGAAGTAAAAGTAACTGGATAGTGGTTCATATAGTCTTTTACTTGGATACTCAACATAGTTATTACCTCACTAAAATCAAAAATAAAATGCCCAACCAATAAAAATAACTGTAGACGCTTTTATTTAATAAATCATGAATTTAGTGAAAATAATTTTTTTATTTTTAATAAACATAGCTTGATTAAAGTAAAGACAGTAAAACGGGATCCGGAGAATTTTTTATGGTGTTTGTTAAAGCATGATAGGAAAGCGAAAATTGTTTTCGTAAATGTGATTTTAAATGAGGTTTTACCGCGTTAGGTCTTATCGCTTTAAGCAAACAAAATAGCGCTAAAGCATGCACTGTTTCATTTTCTGGCAATGCCGACTGACGGTTTGCATTAGGATTATTACACGAGCCACAGCCGCCTCTAAATTGATAAGCTGTGTTACTAAATATAATACCAAAGCCCATAAAACAAGCGATAACATCAACGGCTTGAGGAATAAACTCTTTGCCACCTGGTGGTAAACTAGCTTGTTGAACAATCAGGATATTCGCAAGGTTTTGTACAATCGACGAAATAAGATCTTGTGGCTGATTAACTTGATTTTCGCCATAAGAAAGCATGATCGGCTGTTGTTGGAGCTTCGCTGTATCTTCTTCACTTAATTTAGCAAAGGGCGTATTGTCACCACGACAATGGTCAACCATATTAAACGGTGGAATGGTTATTTGCTGAGTACCCGCAAAAAACTGCTCTGGTGTGATCAATATAATGGGCCACTGCTGCATACCAGCATAGGTGGTTGTTTGTTTAAAAATACTCAGTGCCATTTCATGAACACTAGTTACACTACCTTGATAAAATTGATTATTAGGTAATACAAGCTGACTATTGTTTTTAAACTCTGCAACATCAAAATGTGTAAGCGCCCAAGAAAAAGTATCGAGGATCCATTGATGACTATCTTGGTCAATGGCATCACTTACATCAATTTTACTCGCCGGTTTTATAATATTTAATAGTTTAGCTAGCATAACCAATAATTACTCAGTAAGTTGCGGTTCATCAGTTGTTTGAACAGCCGCTTCTTTTCCTTCTAAAAGTGCTCGTTCAGCTTTTGAAACATAACGGGGCTTGTTGCTGGTATGTAATTTAGCATTGGCTTTTTTCTGCTTACTTTTTAACGCGGCATTTATTTTTTTCTTACGATTCATTTTATTTTTCTATATTTAAATTTATAAAGCGTTATTTAAACGCACAGACCCTATCATTAAAATAGGCATTTATTACTTAAGTAATGGATGGTCTTCGGGTAATTGCTTTGCTATCCACATTGCTAATCGGTGTTTCATACTAAGCAAGTCTTCACCATCAGCAGGCGAAGCTTGAATAAGCTTGTCGTTAACCAATAGACGGTACAAGCTTTCAACCTTGTCTTTTGAAGCATTGGTGGCAGAAAAACCATTATAACCTCGGTTCATCGCATATTTTTCGCCAACTTCAATCGCTTTTTTTAATAAAGCGGTTTCATTCTTTAACTTTTTAGGTTTTTTCATTGGGCTTCTTTTATTGTGGCTTCACATCAAAGTAAAAGGCATTTAATTTACTGCCATCAAGGTCGATTCGTTATTTATAGCTTGAAAGTAACACTTTGGTAAACTGCTCGGTAGTAATTTCTTTTCCATGTTGAGTGATTAATCCCTCAAGATGAGTAATATCAGCCTCTAACGACGACATAGTCAGTGTATTGTCATCTAATAAATAAAGTTGCTTTAGGCTAGCATAATAAAATTTCAAAATAATTAAGGCACTTTCATCACCATTAACACTCGCTTGTTTAATTTTTTTCAAACGACGATAAATAATATTTTGCGTTTGTTTAAGTTGCCAAACATAATAAATTTCATTAAAAAAAGGGGTGTTTTTTAATTGTCTTAGTATCCCAGCACACGTTAACAATGCCAGAATAACGCCTAAAAAGTTATAACGAAAGTTACTGGTTTGCTGGCCCGACTCTATCGCGGTATTCATACTCGCGTGAGCCATGGTATCAAGCGCTAAGGGCTCAGCAAATACCGCAATCAATATACCACCAAAAGCAATGGCTAATATTGCGAAGGTAACAATAAAACCAACAATCACTTGATTAAGCTTACTGCGATAAGCTTTTTTATCTATGTCTTTTAACGTCATGGTACAACTTATTAATGGGTTACTAAAATTAAAACGTTATTCTAACGTAATTTCTTTCAGTAAACCCTATTCTCTAGCTTTATTTTTTATAGAGGTCGACACCTGAATAGCGTGTTGTTTTTGTCGTGACTCCTTGTCGCCAAACATTCGCTAAGGTAGCTATACTCAGTTTTTTCTTAGCCCGAGTAATAGCGGTATACATTAATTCCCTAGAAAGTAATTTATTATCAGTTTGTTCCGGTAATACCATCACAACATGTTCGAACTCACTTCCTTGAGTTTTATGAATGGTCATCGCATAAACGGTTTCATGCTGAGGTAAACGCGCCGGATTCACCCACTTATATTCATTGTCTGCTTGCTCAAAAACAGCCATTAAATGGCCCAACTCATTTTTCCACAATAAACCAATATCGCCGTTGTATAAACCTAGTGAATAATTATTAACATTGATCATAATAGGTTGCCCGCAATAGCGAGTATCAAAAGCATTAATATCACCGCGTTTAATCAGTATATTTTGTACTTGTTCGTTTAACGACTCAACCCCATGCTCACCAACACGTGTTGCGCATAAGATACGAAATTTTTGTAATTGTTTAAAGGCAGCAGACACTGTTTTTTGCGCGAAAATGGGCGCGTAATACTCACTGACGAATGCCGTTAACCAAGAACTAGTTTTACCTTCGAGTAAGCATAAGGTATTCCCAGACTGAGGCACGTCTTGGTGATTATTATCTATAACTGGTTTTTCTGTTAATAATTGCCAACTTTCGCTAAAGCGACCATTAATAACATGGCTCGCTATTTTTCCGATCCCACCTTCACCATCAAAACGTCTACTTTTGTCAAGAAACACCACGTGATCTGCGGCTAGGGTCAACCCTGATGATTTTGGCGACTTTTTCCACTGAGGTAAGTTTGCACATTGGCTGACTTGGCTTAAATATTGATGATTCTCGGGGCTGTAGCCACGATGAGGCTTAGGTGCTAAATCGTTAAGTACGCTACCAGCAGCAACGGACGGCAGTTGATCAGCGTCGCCTAAAAGTATGATTTGGCAATGGCTAGGTAAAGCTCTAAAAACTCTTACCATTAACGCCAAATCGACCATTGACACTTCGTCAATTAACAGCACATCAATATTCAGTAAATTGTCTTGGTGATGGCGAAAGTTAACACTGTTAGGAATAACACCTAAGAGTCGATGCAGCGTTTGTGCCTCTTGCGGTATTTTTGATAAAACCGCTGCGCTTATTTGTCCTGTAAATCCTTGCAAAGCATTAGTGACTGATTCAGATAAACGCTGAGCCGCCTTACCCGTTGGCGCTACCAAGGCTATCTTTAAGTCTGCATTGGGCTTTTCATTTGAGCTTGAGCTTGAGTTTAACATCACCAAAGCTGCTAACAACTTAGTCACCGTATAGGTTTTACCTGTGCCTGGCCCGCCAGCGATAATACTGAATTTTTTATTAATGGCATTGGCGACCGCAACCATTTGCCAATCTATTTCATCGTTATCATCTGCTGACTGTTGCTGTGGAAAGAGTGTTGCTAAACAGTTTTTAATATCAACGGCGTCAAATGTTTGTACATTTGAATCCTTGGCTTGAGCACTTTTTGCTGAAATAAAAGTCAGTAACTCTTGCTCAAAATGGTAATAACGACGTAAATACAGGTTATTTTCATAAAAAACAATAGCATGGTTATCATCAGCCATAATAGACAACTGTTCACATAAGCTGACTAGCTGTGGTTGCTCAGCAAAGGTAAAACCGTTATGAGTAACAATACCTTGTTTATCGCAGCTGTAACCAAAGCGTGTACTCGCGATGGTGGCTAAAGGTAAACAACTATGGCCTGCCCTAAGGCTTTCACTGAGGGCAATCAGTAAGTGAAAAAGTTGTTGGTTGTCATTATTGTTATGCTTGTCGCGATTAACTAGGCTTTGTTGAATTTCTTTTGCAAAAAAGTAGTCAACCGCTTCAATATTATTAAGCTGCTGTTGAGCATGACTGAACTGCTTATATAACACTGCCATATGCTTATTCAACTCCTAAAAACAATTGATCAAGTGCGGCAAGTTCGTGCGCCTCGATTTTTCGATAGTAAACACCACAATTAATGTGTTCAACTTGGTCAGTCATACCCCGTAAATATAAATAGTAAGTGCCGCCAAAATGCTGTTCTACGTCGTAATTATCTAAGCTGTGACTTAAATAACGGTGCAAGGCTAACGCATAAATCAAGTATTGTAAGTCATAGTGATTTTTTTCAATATTCTCTTTCATTGCTTGCTGGTTATAGTCACTAAAATCATTGCCTAAGTGGCTGGACTTATAATCACAGATATAATATTTATTATTATGCTCAAAAATCAAATCGATAAAACCGTGCATCATACCTTTTAACTGCTGGTATGCCGGTAAGCGAACAATTGATTGCTGTGTTGATTGACTGTGCGTATTTCGATGTTTCGACAATATCTGGGTTAATTTATCAGTACTCGCTGAGCACATTGGATAATAAAATTCACTTTCTCGCAGTGTTTTTGTTTGCTTTAAGTCAGCTAAGCTAAAGGGCTCGCTATTATCAATCTCTAATGCGCTATCACCCAACGGCGAATTAATCATTTGCGCTAACCAACTCTGCAGATCTTCAGCTTGATAACCCGCAGTTAATTCTCCGTACTTTTGCAAAGGCCAATGCATAGCTTCTTGCCAGTCGGGGGCATTAAAATCGGTATGTTCTAAAATATCATGCAATAAATTACCCGTATGAGCACCTTTTGCTAAATTAAAGCGTAATAAACTACTCGCTTGCATTGCACTAGATTGAAGCTCAGTCATGCTATTTTTTTCGAGTGGGTTATCTCGATCAGGCGAAGATACACCGCCGTGACGTAAATTTCGACTTAAGGCTGAAAATGAACTTAGCCACCAATCGCGTTCTATTTTACCGTTAAAGTGAGCAACTTGACCGGTTTTATCACTAACTTCCGCTAATGGCGCTTGTTGAGCAATAAGCTCACTGGCGTTTTCTAATGATGATAGGGTCACTAAACTGATGTTGTTAGGTTCATCATTAACCAGTTGGCGTAAGTTTTCTTCAATATCTTGCTGACTTTGCCACTTTAACGCTCTGCCCAGTGGCGAATGCTCGGCTTTATCAAAAGCGGTTGTTAAGATATAACAACGTTTTTCTGCTCGGGTTACCGCAACATATAATAGCCGAATGGCTTCAGCGTAAGCCTCATTGGCCATTGACTCCTTAGCATGGTCAGAGCCATCTAAACTTAATTTTAGCTGATGGTTTTCATCATGATACTCAATAAAGGTCACCGAGCTTGCACCGAACTTAAGTGGGTCTTTATGACGGGTGGCAAAAGGAACAAACACCACCGGGTATTCTAAACCTTTTGAGCCATGCTGGGTAATAATGCGTATTAAATTATCATCACTTTCTAAGCGTAACTCGGCTTCAATTTCAGGGTCGTCAACCCGACTTTGTTGTTCAAGCCAATAAAGTAATTCTTGTGGTTGACGGTGGCGTTGACTGGCCGTTTGCAGTATTTCAAATAAATGCAATAAATTGGTTAAAATGCGATCTTGGTTTTCATCGGCGATACAAAAATGATCATGCATTAATTTTAATGCCATCGAAATAAAACCTTTATACAACCATTCATTACGTAGTTGCTCAAAATCAAATTTCAATGCTTGCCAAGCAAGTTCGTTTTCTTGTAATCCACGATATTTTTCAGGGTGATAGTCGAGTAAATCACAGGCAATGGCAGCACTAAAGTAGCGTTCATTTTCAACAAACAAGATCCCTTTTAGCAGCTGTATCAATTGCTCTGTTTGCTCACTTTTTATTAAGTTAGCGCGATTACTCATAAAGACTGACGCTAAATTAGCCTGTTCTAACGCTTGTTTTATATCACGTGCTTCAGCGCCATCACGCACTAAAATAGCAATATCTTTTGAGCTTAATTTATGGTTATTTTCGTTAGTAGGCGCGGCAAGTAAATTGATAATTTCATTGGCACACCAAGTGGCCATCACTGGGCGAAAACTTTGAGCAACCGATTTTTTTGCTTCTTCATCAACAAAATGCACAAATTGTAAGGCGTTATCGGTAATTGCTTTATATTTAATAAGTGCTGGCGGTGAAGCTTTTACCGGAATATAGGGAATATCGTAACCAAACACCCGACTATTCCCTTGAGTAACATCAACTTTATCGGTGATCGCTTCGCCATAAAATAAGCGGTTATAGCCAGCGATCATTGCTGGTGTTGACCGCCAATTAGTATCCATTAACCACTGTTGGTCACAATCTTTTCGGGCAGATAAATATGCAAAAACATCGCCCCCTCGAAAACCATAAATCGCTTGCTTGGGGTCGCCTATCATGTATAAAGCGGCCGTACTTTGGTGATAATATATGGCTTCTAGTATCGAGAATTGTAAGGGATCGGTATCTTGGAATTCATCAACTAACGCCACCGGATATTGTTCAAATAGGGTTTGTGCTAGGACTTGTGCGTTACTGCTTTTCGCTTGTAAGCAATTGGCCAAGGTTGAAATAAGATCGTCAAAACTTAAAATATTGGTGGTGCTTTTTTGTTCTGTGATATTGGCACGTATTTGATAAATACCTTCGCGGACAATGACCAGTGCCTTGGCTTTTTCAATTTTTTTAGCCAGGGATTTCAATTCAGCTTTAACCATTTTTACGGGTTCAAATACCGCTAACAGTTCAATTTTACCCACCGAGCGCGCGTAACGCTTGCCATCAATAAAACCATCTGGCATTTTTTCATCAGCAACACGCAGATCTTCAGCAAGTCGATGTAACCATTGTATTAATGAGTCAAGCTCTTGTTGGCGTTTTTCACGTTCACTGCCTTTTTTAACATCAATAAGGTACTGAGTCAGCAGTGGTAGATTGTTCTCGAGGTTATAAACCGCTTGCTGTACTAATTCGGTAAATAACTGCTCTATTGCAGTAACATTGACGACATCAAGCGCATTATGTTTACTAATAGCTTTAGAGAATTGACTGAGAAAGTTTAACGGATTTGGCCAAAACTGCATCACTTGCTTAAAGTGTTCAGGACTATCTTTTGCCAATACTCGATACCAATCTTGGCAAGCTTGTAGCACTAAATCTTGGCAATTAGTTTCCATTTGCGCGTTAAAGGCCACACCACTAGCAAAGGCATGTTGGCTTAACACCCGTTTACAAAAGCCATGTATGGTTAATATTGCCGCTTCATCTAAATATAACAATGCTTGGCGCAAACGTATCTTTGCCGACTTTTCATCAATGTGCTGACTTATCGCGCTAAAGAACTCATCGCTGACAATTAACTCGTCCCAATGGTTAAGCGCTTGGCGAATAAAACTATCGATACGGCCACGTAGCTCTTCGGTCGCATCTTTGGTAAAGGTCATAACCAGTATTTGTTCAACAGGCAATTGCTTTTCGAGTAATAGCCGTAAATACAAGCGGGTGATATTAAAGGTTTTACCGGTACCGGCACTGGCTTCAATTAAGTGCTTACCCTGCAACGGGATCTGGTGAGCAATAAGATTATTCATCTTCATTTTATTTGCTCCTGAGCTTGCCACATCGGTTGATAAAGTGCGGTGAATGTTGATTGGTACTCGGAAAATTCAGGACATTGCTGCCAGAAATAATGCATATAAGGGTCTTGTCCTAGGGGTTTTACCACGCTAAGCATACTGCCACTGTCAGACCATAGTTTTTCAAAACTACTTTGCGCAAAGGCTTTAGCTTTAAAGAATTTTTCAATCAATTCAGTATTAAGTAATAAAGCTTGCTGTTGCCCTTTAAGATAGGTATCAACAATAAAAGCGAGTTGTGCCTGGGCATTGTCTATTTTACTAAAACGGTACTGTGTTGGTTTTTGATTTTTAGTATCAAAATAAAAACCTTTAGTGACATTCACCTGCGCAAGCATATTTTGCTCTTCGGTTAAATGAGCCGCATTTAAGTTCGAGGTATTTGCTTGCCAGCACTGCATAATAATTTGATGTAGATAAAGGCCAAACAAGTCTTTGCCTTTTGCCGAAGAGCTGCGATAAAACATTAAGCTGTCCGCTTGCACCGGGAAATTAGCACTGAGGGTAAAATGACTGTTATCGGTAAGTACCACATCAAGCTCGGTATTGATAAACGTTATCGGTAAGCTGTCGTTGGTTAATTGGCTTTGACTTTGAATGAATTCACTAAAGGTTTCACTGTCATCACGCCAGCGCTCTAGACTATCATGGGTACTGGGTAAATCAGGAAAAACGCCGCTCACCCCTGCCGCACTTACCGCAGAAGAAATCTCATCTTCGCTGCTACCCACGAGATAAAGCGCTAACAGCTGTTGACGTAACAAATAACTCTGCAAGAAGTTTTCACTGAATGGTTCAGTATCATCAAGTTGTGTTTCGTGGCTTTCAAAGAACAACTGCAAGTGTCGTTGAGCAAAGGCTTTTGCCGGATGCTGAAAAAAGCGGATCAGTTCATTAATATCGACAACTTTAGGATCATCATCAGCAATGATCGAAAGTGGTAACAATAAAGCATCGCTTTGTTGGATTTTTTTAGCTGATTTAAGTTTCAACCAATTAGGGTCAAAGCTTTTAAATTTGCCTAAATAGTTATGCTCACTGAATGCTTGCATGGGTAATTGTTTAATATCTGAAGATCGATCACCATTACCATTTTCGTCATTGCCAGCCTCAGCATTATGTAACTGCCAGCCATAGCCTGCTTCTAAATATTCCATCAATTCTTTCAGGACAACCGATGGCTGCTTTTCATTATTATTGCGAATATTACGGCCTTGATAGCTTAAATATAATGACTGTCGCGCCGATATAATGGCTTCTAAAAACAAGTATCTGTCGTCACCACGGCGCGATCTGTCACCCAATTCGCTTTTACTACTCGCCATAAGATCAAAACCTAGCGGTTGGCGTTGTCGAGGAAATTCGCCATCGTTCAAGCCTAAAATAGCAATCACTTTAAAGGGAATACTGCGCATCGGTAACATCGAGCAAAAGGTTATCTGCCCAACCATAAATTGCCGACCAGGATCGGGCTGACTAAAATGATTTGTCAGAAAGTCACGTACCACACTCAAACTGATATTGGGCTGATAATTGGCATGTTGACAGTATTCGGCCAAAGAGCCGATCGCTTGGTCAATAACGTTAAAGGCCATTTCGTCGGTTACTTCAAAAAGACTATTTAACATCGTTAATAAAAATTGTTGCCACTGATTGGCTGATTTATCTTGGCCAAGTTGTTGGGAAAAATGCTGTAATTGCTCGATAATCAACATTAACTTACCCAGTAAAATGGCATCGTTGCCCTCGACATTTGGTAAATATAGTTGTTCATCTACATATATTGAACGGTCAGAAAAAGCAAAGCCACGCATTAATCGTGACAAACCTTGTTGCCAGGTAAAAGCATTATTAACTTCGAGGCTATGTAAGACCTGTTGCTTATGTTGCTGGTCAACGCCCCAATGCACACAAGCTTGTTCAAGCCAAGCAGACATTTTGTCTAGCTCTTCAAGACTGATTGAAAATTTATTTTGCATGGCAGGTAAACGTAACATGCCAATGATTTGGGAAACTTGAAAACGACTATCGGGTAAACTCAGTAATTGGGTAAAAGCGGCAACAACGGGCTCTGCATCTTTGCTTACCCGGTCGGCAATAGAACAAGGTAATGGCGGGATTTTATCCGCTAAGTCTTGCCAGCCTCGTGCAAATACAGCACTAACATAAGGGGCATATTGTTCAACTTGTGGGCACATCACTAATACATCTTTAGGGGTTAAGGTTTTATCATCATTAAACTGATGCAGTAACCAGTCGTGCAAGCCTTGTACTTCACGTAATGCGCTGTGTGCGCTGGAAAAAACAATCGAGTTGTCTTGTTGGTTTTTGGCGGTGCTTCTTTGATCAGTTAACGTTAAAATGTCTTGTTGAACTTGCTGCAAAACCGATATATTTTCTGCTCCATCACTTTGTTCAACCGCATCAAAAACTTCAATATTTACCGTTGAATAATCGTTAAGCAAGGCCATAAACTCGCGGCCCTGCTGACCTAAATTAGCTAACAAAGGGTTACCAACATTTACGGTAATATCATCGTGCCCGACGACCCATTTTGAGAGTAGATTAATCGCTTGTTTTTCTGATTGTATATCGCCCCAATAATCAAAACAGGGATTAAGATGGAAAAAATGTACATCAAGATGTTCACTTATCGCTTCAATAAACGATAACCACATTGGCGCCATCGCATTGATACCAAAAAAAGATAAGCGCGGTGGCAATAAGTGCTTTTTGCTAACAATATTTTCAATGGCTTTATTGACTAACTCAAGCGGGTTATAACTTTGCTCTTGCGTTAACAATTGCCATAATTTTGCTTGCCATTTTTCAACGGCTAACGCTTGTTCTTTATTAACAAAACTTTGGCTGCTCTTACCTTGATGCCAATCATTAATCCACTGAGGCCTAAAAATCAAATATTGCTCATATAAATCAGCTAATTGACAAGCAAGTTGATAGCGTTTCAAGGTTTGCTGTTCGGTAAATACTCTTGGGTTGTCTTGCTTTATTTTTTCAGATTCGCCAACAGATCTATTGGCTAAGTCATCTTCATCAGTAGCGGCCCCTAACCAGTATTGGCTTGCACTGGAAAAATCAGGGTCTTGTATAACAACTGCACTAGCGAGTAACTGATCTATTCGCCATGAAAGTACTTCACGAGAGAATGGCGATTGATCGGGAACATCTTCATCACTTGCCATGCTTCTGACCAGTTTCCATAAAAACTGTGACGGCAAGGCATAACTGATATTCATGCTGATGCCGCGTTGTTGGGCTAACGACATATTAAGCCAATGCTGCATACCGGCATTTTGCACAACAATCATTTCTTGGCTGAAAATAGGAAGTGGTGAAACCTGTTGGATTTTATCGAGAAGTGCTAATAAATTTTCCATTTTATTAGCAGGATAAAGATAGAACAATATGAAGGCCTTAGGTGCAATATTTTCTGCCTAAATTTAAGCATAACAATACCAATAAAGCTATAAAAATCAGCTAAGTTATTGTGGTGAAACGGCTAGTTTTATTGAATAAAGTCTAGATGTCTTTGAAAATATTCACCTAAAAAAGGCACCGAATATTTTTCACCTAATATTGCATAATAGATAGCCATCAACCAGATAATAAATACAAAAACACTGGCTGCCCAGCCAATAAGAGGAATAAAGGACAAAAGCGTAAAAGTTAATACTAGGCCTAAAGATTGTTTTAAATGAAAAGTAGAAAAACTTGACCGATTACCACTATATAGCAGTATCGCAATACACCAACCAATAACGGTAAAGTAACTGATCACCGCGGCAAACTTTGCCATGTCAAAATTCGATTTACTCGGTATATGAAAATGTCCCATAGCCAAAGACTCAAATGAAGTCATAAATTAAGGTTAGTTGAAAAATTTTCTTTCGACAAACATATAAACGAGTAACTTTTATTAGTTTGTTTTAAATAAACACTTTTCATAAAAATAATTCATGCTTTTCTCATCATTATTGACCCTAATCAACAAAGACTTACCCCAAGTTGTGACATGCTAATTCATTGTACCGCCTTAGAGAGACACTTTGCTGACAAAGTTAAGTATCTTTAATGACTACCACTTACACAAACAGGATATTGGAAATCGCTAATGGACATAGATTTTGATGAAATCACCTATTTAAAAAATCCAGGTTCTCTTTTACTAAAAGCCGATTATATACAGTTTTTAATGACATTGACCGGGCCTACAGTAATTGATATTACCGGCAGTGATCAAGATAAATGTCGGGTATTTACCACACTATTACATGGCAATGAACCTTCTGGGTTAATTGCCATGCATCGTTGGTTAACGGCTAATGAGCAACTACCTGTGCCAACAACCAATGTCCGCTTTATTATTTGCTCGGTTGAGGCCGCTAATATTTCGCCGTTATTTAGTCGTCGTTATCTTGATGGCGGTAAAGATATTAATCGCTGTTTTTCTGGTGATAAAATTCCAGATTGTGGCTTTTGTCAACGAGCTTTACTGATAGAGAAAGCCATAAAAGAGGTTAATCCAGAACTTCTTGTTGACTTGCATAATTGTGCAGGGTCTGGACCTGCGTTTGCTATAGCACCGATGATAACGCCTGAGGTGTTATCAATAACGTCTTATTTTTGCCAGACCCTTATATTATCAGGCTTACAATTGGGAACATTAATGGAACGAAAGTTTGATTGCCCAATGATCACGGTAAAATGTGGCGGTAGCAAGGACGAACAGTCTCATCATGTTGCTTACCAAGGTTTAAAGCAGCTGACCTTAAATAAACAAGCTAAAACCTTCCAACAAAATAGAGCGGTTGATATTATTTATCGACCATTACGTTTAGAGTTAAAACCACACACCCCTTTAACTTATGGTGATCACGATGAAGGCTTTAGTGGTGTTTGTATAAAATCAAATATTGAACAACTTAACTATGGTATTTCTCGAAAAGATCAAATGTTAGGCTGGGTTGATGACAAAGGACTTGATAATTTTGTTCTCATTGACGAGCATGGAAATAATGTGATTGATGATCATTTTAGCTGTCGTAAAAACATTTTAACCTGTGCCGTTGATTTACGCATTTTTATGGCAACTGAAAATAAAAACATCGCTTTAAATGATTGCTTATTTTACGTGATAAAAGTTTAGTCAACGGCCCAAAGAGTAAAAGATAACGTTTATTATGAGCTGGATAATAATAACAGTGCCCTAGTAAATAGGGCTAAATAGCTCCAAAAATGATAATGCTCTTTTTAACAAGGATTAACTTAGTGCTAACCAAACCCCTACCCCGGCCATAAGTGTTCCTGCTATTCGATTCATAAGTTTGACGTTATCTCCCTTCGAGAGGAAAATTCTCAGCGTTTTACCACCACTTGCATATAACATCATACAAGTAAACTCTGAAACCATAATCACAGCAACTAAAACCATTAACTGAGGAGTTATTGCCAATTGAGTATTAATAAACGGTGGTAGGAGTGAAACCATAAATGCCCACCCTTTAGGATTTGAAATAGCGGTAAACAAGCCTTGATTAAATAAGGTAAGTCGCCCTATATTCGCAGGCTCTTGGGCACTGCTTAGCGACATTCGCCCCTTTGACAACCACATTTGTACACCAACATAAACCAAATAGGCTCCGCCGATATATTTTACTACAGCAAAGACATCGGGATATTTAAGCATGACTGAAGCAACACCAACAACCGCTGCAATAGCCACTGCAGCAACGCCAATGAGTTCTCCTAGCATCATCCACAAGGTTCTTTTTACACCAATACTCATGCCGAGTGTTAGGGCTAATGTCATACACATTCCAGGGGTAATACTAACAAAGAAGAATGTTGGTATGAATATAACTAAAGTGGTGTAATCAATCATCAGGGTAACTATCTAAGTAAAATTTGGCGTAGCTTATCAGAAGATATAATTGAACTAAAAGCGACTCGACTGGAAATCGATAAAAAAACTTGTTTGTTCTTTATCATTATTCGCTGATTTTTTTTCTACTGTTAACCATAACCGCCAAACCATATTATCTTCAGAGCAGCTACCTAACATTGTTTCTGCAACAAAATAATTTTTCTCTGTGGTGATGTCCTCAGTAAAAAACAAGGGAATTTTACCCATAAACATTGTTTTTCCTTCCATGTAGCCAACGACACTATACGAATCTTCAGCGGAAAAGTTATCCTTAAGCAAATGATCTTTTTTAAGTTCAACCCGTATATCAAAAGGGTGTTCTGTTAGCACTTTTCCAACATTAAACTTAACTAACATCCTGCCAAAAATGGTTTTAACTTCACAGATGCTTTGCGAAGTTAAACACTGAAATGGCAAACTCACTTGTTGAGATTTTTCTTGGGCGTCACAGCTGACAATGCTGACTAAAAAAAAAGCAATAAATAGCCTTTTGTAATTAAAATTATTAATAGGACAGTCTCTCTTTGGTGCTTTATGTACATTAATCGTACTAAGCTTTTAAATATTATTGATCTACAACAAAATTACTGCATATTCTAATGACTTTTCGATGCAAAATTATTACTATATACGGGAGATTTTTTATCGCTAAATGAAATTTATATTTTCAATTGTAACTTATCATTGGCGCTTAGTTTTTTTAATCATAAAAAATCGTTTTACGTTAACAATTATAACTGCGGAAACCATAACATGTCTCAAAGTAATGCGTCATCAGTAGACTACAATTTTGATGTTGTACGTCAATTTACTGTTATGACAGTAATATGGGGAATTGTCGGTACCCTCGTTGGTGTTCTAATTGCAGCTCAATTAATTTGGCCTGCGTTGAATTTCGAAACACCTTGGTTGACCTACTCCCGTCTTCGTCCACTTCACACTAATGCAGTTATTTTTGCATTTGGTACAAGTGCCTTATTTGCTACCTCTTATTATGTGGTTCAAAGAACCTGTAAAACAACATTATTTGGCGGCAAACTTGCTTCATTTACCTTTTGGGGCTGGCAAGCAGTTATTGTGCTCGCTGTTATCACGCTTCCTATGGGCTACACATCAAGTAAAGAATATGCTGAATTAGAATGGCCCGTTGACATTTTAATTGCCATTGTATGGATAAGTTACGCCATCGTTTTCTTTGGGACACTAGTTAAACGTAAAACCTCGCATATTTATGTTGCTAACTGGTTCTTTGGTGGCTTTATACTAACTGTTGCGGTATTACACATTGGTAATTCAATGGTAATTCCTGTTTCCATGATGAAGTCTTACTCTATCTACTCAGGTGCTATCGATGCGATGATGCAGTGGTGGTATGGACATAACGCCGTTGGCTTCCTATTAACCGCTGGTTTCCTAGGTATGATGTATTACTTCGTACCCAAACAAGCTGAACGTCCAGTTTATTCTTATCGTTTATCTATTGTGCATTTTTGGGCATTAGTTTCTTTATACATTTGGGCTGGCCCACATCACTTGCATTACACTGCACTGCCAGATTGGGCTCAGTCTGTTGGTATGGTAATGTCTATCGTGTTATTCCTACCTTCTTGGGGTGGTATGATTAACGGTATTATGACGCTTTCTGGCGCATGGCATAAACTTCGCCATGACCCGATTCTTCGCTTCTTAATTGTTTCATTGTCTTTCTACGGTATGTCTACCTTTGAAGGTCCTATGATGGCAATTAAATCTGTAAATGCACTTTCTCATTACACTGACTGGACCATTGGTCATGTGCATTCTGGTGCTTTAGGCTGGGTTGCTATGGTGTCAATTGGTGCTATGTACCATTTAATTCCAGTGCTATTTAATCAAGGTCGCATGTACAGTATTAAGTTGATCAATGTGCATTTCTGGTTACACACAACAGGTATTGTTTTATATATAGTTGCTATGTGGATTTCAGGTGTCATGCAAGGGTTAATGTGGAGAGCGGTTAACACCGATGGTACGCTAACTTACAGCTTTGTTGAAAGTTTAACGGCATCATACCCATTCTACTTTATCCGTTTCGTTGGTGGTGTATTAGTTGTTGCTGGTTTCTTATTGATGGCTTACAACATGTTCAAAACTATCTATGCTGAAGACGAAAGTCTTAAGCCCGTTGCCATAGATTAGGAGGCTGACGATGAAAAATAAACATGAAAAATTTGAAACAAATGTTGGTTTGTTTGCTATTTTCACTATTCTCGCGATAAGTATTGGCGGCTTAGTTGAAATAACACCGTTGTTTTTTCAAAAAGCAACGACAACACCTGTTGACAACCTCAGACCTTACACCGCTTTAGAAATGGAAGGTCGTGATATTTATATCCGTGAAGGTTGTAATGTATGTCATAGCCAAATGATACGCCCTTTTCGCGCTGAAACTGAGCGATACGGGCACTATTCAGTCGCTGGTGAAGGCGTATGGGAACATCCATTCTTGTGGGGTTCTAAACGTACAGGTCCTGACTTAGCTCGTGTTGGTGGTCGTTATAGTGACGATTGGCATCGTGCGCATTTACTTGACCCTCGTTCAGTGGTTCCAGAGTCGAATATGCCTTCGTTTAGCTGGTTAGCTGAAAACAAGTTAGATGGCGAATTAACCGAAAAGAAATTAGCTACTTTTAATTTCTTAACGCGCAATCGCAGCCATAAAGATGAACAAGGTAATCGTATCCCGTTATATTCAGCTGCAGATTTAGCCGGTGCTAAAGACGCGGTTAAAGATAAAACGGAAATGGAAGCTCTTATTGCTTATTTGCAATCTCTCGGTCATGCGTTGAAATAATGATGATGGATTATGGCACCCTCAGAGGGTTAATAGCTTTATTAATATTGGCACTATTTATTATTATTGTGGTTTGGTCTTATTCTAAAAAGCGTAAAAGCGCTTTTGATGAAGCTGCAAACTCTATCTTCGAAGAAGATAAAGAAAAGACTGAGCTTAATGACGTGAATGGCAAACAGGAGACTAATAAAAATGTCTAGCTTCTGGAATATATGGGTTTGGGTTTTAACCCTAGGAACTTTAGTCGGTTGTTTTTTACTACTTCGCTATTGTTTAAAGAACTTTGCAGGTGTTCCTGAAGGTGAGTCAATGGGACACACCTTCGATGGCATCGAAGAATTGAATAATCCACTGCCGCAATGGTGGAGTACATTCTTCTTATTAACTATCATTTGGGCTTTTGGTTATTTAGCACTCTATGGTTTAGGTAATTGGACTGGATTTATTGGTTGGAAAAGTTCTAACCAAGGAATTTTGAATCTTGCTGAATCTAAAGCGCAGATAATAGCCGCAAAAGAAAATGGTTATTTAGTACAGTATGACCGTGAAATTGAAGCCGCCGATTTAAAATATGGTCCAATTTTTGATGCCTATGCTGCACGCACCATTGAAGACTTAGCCACTGATGAAGAAGCGTTAAAAGTAGGTCAACGCCTATATTTACAAAATTGTTCTCAGTGTCATGGTTCAAATGCAAGTGGTACTACCGGTTTCCCTAACCTAACCGATAAAGACTGGTTATACGGCGGAGACCCACAGTCGATTAAGCATTCACTTTTATATGGTCGTAATGCTAATGGTATGATCGCTTGGGGCTCAGCATTAGGTGATCAAGGCGTTAAAGATGTTACCGCCTATGTACTGAGTTTAAGTGGTCGTGAAGTTGACGTTGCCAGTGCTGCTGCCGGTAAAGAAAAGTTCGCTCTGTGCGCAAGTTGCCATGGTGCTGACGGTAAAGGTAGTTTAGCTATGGGTATTCCTTTAGGAGCGCCTAACTTAACTGACAACATATGGTTGTATGGCGGCTCTCCACGTGCCGTTGAGTCATCTATTAAAAATGGTCGAGCTGGTGTAATGCCCGCATGGAAAGATATTTTAGGTGAACAAAAAATACATCTTGTTAGTGCATATGTGTATAGTTTATCGCAAGAATAACTGCGCTTAATTAGTCTCAATATATCAGCCTTGCGGTATTATTACCGCAAGGCTTTTTTATATCTTCCAAGCCAAGAATAGTGAGTAAATTGTTGGTTTTTTAATAGTTCCCAATAGAAAAAAGTCGTATAATATGCGCACTTTCACCGACTGAATTTTTAATATGAAAACATCTTGGTACAAAGAGCCTTGGGCTTGGTTCGTTTTTATTCTCCCCGCTACCGCGGTTGTTGCTGGTATTTCGACTTACTTTATTGCTAACCATAATCCCGATCCATTAGTCGTTGGTGATTACTATAAAAAAGGTAAAGCAATTAACCTAGAAGTATCTAAAGTAAAGCTTGCCCAAAAATTAGGGATGCGCTTTGCATTAAAACTGCAAGATAACGAATTAATTATCAAACCTACCGGTATTGATAAAGTATTCCCGGTGTTAAATCTTAATTTTTATCACCCGACTCTTGCTGATAGAGATTTCTATTTAGCACTCACGCCTGACGGTAATGGCTATTTTAGGCATGTCTTTGATGAACCAGTAAAGGGAAAATGGCGCTTAACCATAACGCCTTTTGAGAATCACTGGAAAATTCAAAATACTATTTTCTTACCTCAAAGTGAATTTATCGATATTATTCCTAATGTTAGAGAAGCTAACTAAGCGCCAATAGTCTCTATTAGCTTAGGTGTTGATTAACCTCACCTAAGCAACACCTCTATAAAAACCAATTATTTGCTTGGCCTCAACATATGAAAACACTTTGTTATCACTGCAGTGAAATTGTTCCTAATGGGTTAGATTTATCAATAAAAATTGAGAATACCATGCAGCCGATGTGCTGTATTGGATGTCAAAGTGTTGCTCAAGCGATTATTGATAACGGTTTAGGTGAATATTATCGTTTTAGAACAGCTCCCGCACTGAAAGGTGAGCCTCTGGTTCCTGAGCAGTTACAACGTAATAAGTTACTTGATGATGACAGCCTACAAAGTGAATTTACTTATAAAAATGATGAATATAGCGAAGCAATTTTAACGATTGACGGTATAAGCTGCGCGGCATGTGCGTGGCTTATCGAAATGCAACTTATCAAGATAAACGGCTTAATTAAAATTAATGTAAATGCCACGACACAACGTGCAACTGTTCGATGGAATAATAGTGAAGTACAACTTAGTGAGCTGATTAATCATATCAGCAATATTGGTTACCAAGCCCTCCCTTTTAAAGCGAGTACCGCCGAAAAACTTAACAAAACCCAAAGTAATAATTATATTAAACGCCTAGGTATCTCTGGTATTTTAATGATGCAAGTCATGATGATCGCTTTTGGCTTATACTTTGGCGCCTTTTCTGGCATGGACGAGTACAACTTAATCTATTTACGCTATGCGAGCTTATTCTTGACCTTACCTATTGTCACCTATGGCGCATTACCCTTCTACAAGGGAGCTATTAATGCTTTAAAAGTGAAGCGTTTATCTATGGATGTTCCTGTTGCTATAGCGATTTCACTGGCATTTTCGGCCAGTGCTTGGGCAACAATCACTCAGCAAGGTGAAGTCTATTTTGAATCAGTATCGATGTTCACTTTTTTACTACTTATTGGTAAATTTTTAGAATTTAGAGCAAGAAGTCGCGCCGCGGAAGTCTCGGCTAACTTGCTTAAGTTAATGCCGATGATAGCGACAAAACTCATTGATGATAAAGGAACAGAAAAAGAAGTCATACTACCAGCAAAAAAACTTCGTCCTCTCGATATTGTACTCATAAAACCAGGCGAAGTGGTTCCCGCTGATGGCACAATAATTACAGGCAGCAGCCAACTCAACGAAGCGATGTTGTCGGGTGAGCAGTTACCCTTAAATAAATCAATAGGCGATACTGTCTTTGCAGGCACTATAAATGGTGACGGTAATATCAACGTTGAAGTTAAACAAGCCAGTGAACATTCTTTTTTAAGCCAACTGATCAGATTAAGTGAATCATCTCAGGCGCATAAACCCAAATTAGCAAAATTATCAGATAAAATCGCTCAATACTTTGTTGCGATTATTTTACTAACCGCTATAGGCACTGCATTTTATTGGCAACAGCATTTACCTGAAGAAGCTTTTTGGATCACCTTATCGGTACTCGTTGCTACCTGCCCTTGCGCATTGTCACTGGCAACCCCCACAGCGTTAACCTGTGCGACCACACGCTTAAACCGCGAAGGTATCATGATCAAATCTGCACATGTTATGGAAACATTACCGAAATTAACCACTATTGCTTTTGATAAAACAGGTACCTTAACTTCTGGTGATTTTTCTATTAATGAAATAAAGCGCTTTAATAATGAAAAGCTTAACTATAGCAAGCAGCAGGTTTTAGCTATAGCAGCAGCGCTCGAGTCTTATTCTGAGCACCCTTTAGCCAAACCGTTTAAAGCATTTCGTGATTACTCCTACCATACTCAAGCCGTTGAAATTAAATCTGGTGCTGGTATTCAAGGGAAAGTGAACGGTCAAAACTTTCAAATCGGTAAACCTAATTGGTTGCTTAGCGAATCAAGTATGTTGGCAGAATTTGCGACGGCTTCTTGCCTATTAGTAGCAGACAACCAATTAGTCGCTGCTTTTTATTTAAGCGATGAAATTCGCAATGATGCCCAAACGCTGTTAGATGACTTAAAGAAAAGTAATATTTATACCATCATGCTATCGGGTGATAACCCTGCTGGCTGTGAAAAAGTTCAGGCATTGCTACATTTAGACGAGATACATAGTACTTTGACTGCGGCTAATAAGATGGCGATAATAAAAAGTCAGCCTAAAAACTCAACCGTTGCTATGGTCGGCGATGGTGTCAATGATACGCCAGTATTCGGCGCAGCCCATGTCTCGATTGCTATGGGGAGTGGCACCGATATAGCTAAAAGTGGTGCCGATGTTATCTTACTCAATAATCGTTTAAAGTCGATAACAACATTAAGACAAGTCGCCAATAAAACTCGTCGCATTATTTGGCAAAATTATTTTTGGGCATTCGGTTATAATGCTATTGTATTGCCCCTTGCCGTTTCAGGCTACATTACCCCCTATATGGCGGTTATAGGTATGTCTGCAAGTTCGATATTGGTTATCACTAACTCGTTACGTTTATTAAAAAAGTAAACGCAAACTTATAATAGAGCATAAAGACCATGAGCATTATTTATATTTTGATCCCCATAGCGATAATCCTAACCTCTATCGCCATTTATTTATTTTTTTGGGCAGTAAAAACTGAACAATTTGATGATTTAGAGAAACAAGGTATGAGTATCTTGTTTGATGAAGATGAAAACACTACCACCAAAAAGTCCACTGAAACCCATAGCGAAAATACAGCTAAGAATGATACGGGTAGTAAATAACAGCCATGTTGAGTATAGATTATTTATCGGCATTCATCATCGGCTTGTTAGGTTCGGGACATTGTATCGGTATGTGCGGTGGTATAACAACGATGTTAACATCTGCTATATCACCGCAACAAAAAGGCAGCGATAAATTTAAGCTGGTCGGTGCATATAATGTTGGCCGAATTTTTTCTTATAGCTTAATTGGGGCAATCGTTGGATTTAGTAGTTCTATTGCAATAAAGAATATTGGCGTTCCATTAGGTTTTTTACGGTTATTTGCAGCGGTATTTTTAATTTTATTAGGCTTGTATTTAGGCCAATGGTTAATGTGGCTATCAAAAGTTGAAAAAATGGGTAAGTTCCTTTGGCGCTATCTATCCCCGTTAAGTAAAAGGTTTATTCCCATTAATAATGCTAAACAAGCGCTAGCATTAGGAGCAGTCTGGGGATGGTTACCTTGTGGTTTAGTCTACTCAACATTAACTTGGTCCTTAGCCAGTGGAAGTGCCCTCAGTGGCGCCCTAATTATGACCAGTTTTGGTTTAGGTACTTTACCAGCCTTGTTAAGTCTTTCACTTGGCTCTTTTGGTATAAAGTCGTTGGTAACAAACACGAAATTCAAGAAAATAATGGCGCTAATGATAATTTCATACGGAATATACAGTTTAATGTTTGCATATCAGCAATTGTTTTAATATGATCGATAAATTAGGGATAACTCATTTAGGTTAATATGTATAAAAAGCCATGTTCTACATCTCAACATATTCATTGTCAAAACTGTAGTATCAGCGAGCTGTGTTTACCTTTCTCTTTAAATGATAAAGAACTCGATACACTAGACAGCATTATTGACCGTAAACGCCCTATTCATAAAGGCGAACAAATTTTCCAAGATGGCGACAAAATGCAAGCTTTATACGCTATTCGCTCTGGAACATTCAAAACATTTACGGTAAATGAACAAGGTGAAGAACAAATTACCGGTTTTCATTTAGCGGGTGATTTATTAGGTTTTGATGCTATTGCTGAGTCAGAGCATCCTAGTTTTGCAAAAGCCTTAGAAACATCTATGGTCTGTGAGATACCTTACAATACTTTAGATTCATTATCGAATACGATGCCTAAGTTGAAAAAACAAATTCTTCGCATGATGAGTTCCGAAATCCGCTCAGATCAAGAAATGTTAACGCTACTTAACCGCAAAAATGCTGAACAACGCTTAGCAACTTTTATTTCAACCTTAGCCAGTCGCTATCATGCACGGGGTATGTCACTAACAGATTTTCGCCTAACGATGACGCGAAGTGACATTGGTAATTATATTGGTTTAACGGTTGAAACCATCAGTAGATTATTAAATCGTTTTCAAAAAAATGAATTAATCACAGTTGATGGAAAACTCATCACAATACTTAATATGGATAAACTTAACGAGTGTGCTTCACTGTAGTTTATCGCTTTTTTAAATAATTATAGATAAATGCTTAACATTAAAGATGTTAAGCATTTTTTTTATTGAAATATTATGATTTAAAGCAAATAATATCTATTAATTATGGTCTATTATTAATATTATTTAATAACTAGGGAGTAAATATTATGGATAAGTATAAAAAAATATTAGCCGTTATTGATCCAACCACTGAAAATCAAAAAGCGTTGAAACGTGCGATTGAATTAGCACGACATAGTGGCGGACAGATCACTGCATTTTTAACCATTTATGATTTATCTTATGAAATGACCACCATGCTTTCTGGCGATGAGCGAGAAGCAATGCGTCAATCGGTTATTAATGATCGTAAACTATGGTTAGAAGAAAAGATTTCAGAAACTGATCACCAAGACATAACCATAGATACCTGTATTATTTGGCATAATCGCCCATTTGAAAAGATCATAAAAAAAGTACTGGCTGAAAACTTCGATATTGTCATCAAAGGCACCCATCAACATGACAAGCTAAAGTCGGTTATTTTTACGCCAACAGATTGGCATATCTTAAGGAAATGTCCCTGCCCAGTATTACTGGTTAAAGACCATAGCTGGCCAAGCAATGGTAATTTACTTACCGCACTCAATATCGGTAGCGATGATGATGAGCACAAAGCGCTTAATAATAAGTTAACCCAAGAATCAATAGTGTTTTCTTCACTGATTAAAGCCAATGTCCATTTAGTGAATTCTTATCCAGGTACGCCAGTAAATATTGCCATTGAAATTCCAGAGTTTAACGCCTCTGAATATAACGACACTATGTTTAATCATCACAAAAGTGCGATGAAAGACCATGCTAATAGCTTTAATATTCCGCTTAAAAATACCCATGTTAAAGAAGGTTTACCTGAAGATGTTATTCAAAGTATTTCTAAGCACGTTGATGCTGAATTAGTTGTGTTAGGTACTATTGGTCGAACGGGGATTTCAGCGGCACTTATTGGTAATACTGCAGAGCATGTCATTGACCGCCTTAACTGTGATGTCTTAGCGATAAAACCTGATGGTTACCTCTCGCCATTAGCTTAATATTGAAATATGTAAATATCCATTAAAAAGCCGAGGATTTCCTTGGCTTTTTGCTATACTACGCGCGGTAAAATTCATACTTTTTATTTCAAATATCTCTAGGAAACACTATGAGCGCTCAATCAGCGACACCAATAACATCTTTAACACCCAGCCAAAAAATACAGCTGAGTAAACTTGAGAAGCGCTTAAGACGACATGTTGGCCAAGCTATCGCGCAATATAATATGATAGAAGATGGCGATAAAATAATGGTGTGCTTATCGGGTGGCAAGGACAGTTACGCCCTTCTGGCTATTTTAATGTTGTTAAAAGAATCAGCGCCCATTCATTTTGATATTGTTGCCGTTAATCTTGATCAAAAACAACCCGGTTTTCCTGAGCATATCCTTCCCGAATACTTAGAAGCTTTAGGTGTTGAATATAAAATTGCGCAAGAAGATACCTACTCCATTGTTAAAGATAAAATACCTGAGGGGAAGACCACCTGCAGTTTATGCTCTCGTTTACGCAGAGCTATTTTATATAAGGTCGCTGCAGAAATAGGCGCAACTAAAATTGCACTAGGCCATCATCGTGATGACATGGTTGAAACACTGATGCTAAATATGTTTTATGGCGGTAAATTAAAATCAATGCCAGCAAAATTGGTCTCTGATAATGGTGAGCATGTCGTCATTAGACCGTTAGCTTTTTGTAAAGAAGCAGAACTCATCCAATATGCACAACTAAAAGCGTTCCCAATTATTCCTTGTAATTTATGTGGCTCTCAACCTAATTTACAACGTCAAAACATTAAGAAAATGTTACAGGACTGGAATGTTAATCATCCAGGACGAATTGAATCTATGTTTACTGCCATTCGCAATGTGGTTCCATCACATTTGTGTGACAGTGAACTTTTTGATTTTAAAGGGATTAACGCTGATTCAGGCATTATCAATGGTGGCGATATCGCTTTTGATGATGAACCTATTATTGCCGCTCAATTAACAAACAACGTCAATATTGAAGACAATTCAAAAGCCAAACTTTCATTAAGTAACAGTTTGAATATTATAGAAATAAAGTAGAATCTACCTTAATTAATACCAAGTATCTAAGCGCGATAACAACACCTGTTAAAAGAATGAATGTTATCGCTCGCCATCATTATCTGACGCGTAATAAAATAAGCCGAGCCTAAATAACCTTAGGTTTTGGCTTCGACAATATTTTATCAAAATACACTTTATTATGGCGGATCATTTCTGTTATTTCTAAGACATAATCAGTGCCTCTAATAGAATAACGCAGTAATCCTGTTGCTAAGATTTGTGGCGATAGTGGTTGTTCTTGAGCGCGTAACTGCCCTCTAATTGAACGAAAAACACCATAAGCATGATTAGTATTAATATTGTGTAAATAACGCTGTACCGCATGCTCTAAACTATTAAATGCCGCTACTTCATGTTTAGCACCGTCATCTCTTCCTCTTGGCACCATGCCACAACCCTTTTTATAGCACCACATACCAAAAAAGTTTAAACCAACTCGAGCAAAACGAGAAGTGCCCCAAGCTGATTCATTGGCTGCCTGCACTAATACTAGTTCAACAGGCACAATATCAATACGCAAAAATAATTCATTAAGTTGCTGTAGCGGCGAGTGTTTTTGATTAACTTTATATTTCTTAATTAATCGCTCAAGCAAAGCTTGTTGATCTGCTAAAAGATTTTCCTCGAGGAAAAGTGTTTCTATCATCAAGGAGACTTCTGCCCTTAACATAAGAATATTGCTATTCTCTTGCGCTATTGCTGGATAAATATAACGGAAAAACTGACGTTTTTTCGTTTTAACATCGCTTATAGAAGCAAAGTTTGGGATCTTAACGTTATGAAGCGGTTGCTCAACCACTTTTACTTTCGCCTTGACCACAGGAACGATAACAACGTTTGTTACTTCCGGCGTGGGAAGTTCAAAAGTTGGCGCTAAAAAAGTGAAGGGCGCAATAAGCGCAAGAAAAAATACACTTATTAACACAGTTCTCATCAAATATTGAATGATCATAGTAGCCTTTTTGTTAACAATAAGGTTTTGCACAGAGCTTTACGCTGAAAATGTATCACTCGTTTGCTGAGCGGGTACATCCGTGGCTTGTAACTGCATGCCAAAAATTTCTCGGTATAAAATGCCTTTAACATTATAAAATAGCGGTGCTATAAATGTTAATGCGACTAAGAAAAGCATAACACCAATCACTGAAAATTGTGTTTTAGCAAGAATGGCTAAGGGGATTAAAGATAAAAATAAAGTTAAAAAGAGTAAGCTATAAATAGCGAGTAACTTAAACCACTGAAAACGTGTAGCTTGTAAACTCAAGGTTATAGCTTTTATCGGTGATAATTTTTTATCTACTACAAGCGGCAGTACTAATGACAAGGCGACCGCTAAATAAATACCTGGAAAAACAAATAAACTCATACCTAAAGTTATTAATACTGACGTTAACAGCGCACAAACAGCAACCCAACTGCCTCGTTTTAAGAAAGCAAAAATTAATTTACTATTGGTTTTTAAGCCAACGGCATGAAAAACGCCCATCATCTCGACACCAACTAAAAAAGGATAGATAACCATAGTGACAACAATATTTAATAATGTTGTTGATTGTGGGTCTTTAATCACTTGTTCAATACCACCCATGGTATTACTGATCAAAAATGAAACAACAATCCCCAAAATAAGCGTAAAAAGTAATCCTAAATTAATAGCGATTCGCGAGCGAAGTGTTAATTGCCACGCCTCTTTTAATACCGAAGAAACGTCAATAGTATATTCACCCTGCAAAGACTTTTCTATGCTACCACCAATTTGTACTACTTTTTTTTCATCCACGAAAATGACTACCTTTGTGTAAATTTTTCAACATTATAGCAAGTTGATTTGATATTGGAAAATAGCATAAATTTTCACCTGAATTATTGGTGTAATTTAGCAATACGTTTTAATATATTTTGAAAGTAATGAGCACCTTTCTCTTGGGCTAAGGCAATATTATTATCAGGTATTTGCTGTGGATTTTTATACACAGATAGTACCTTTTCCATACTCGCTTCTCGTATTAAATGAAGCGTAGGTAATGGCGAACGGTTGGTATAATTAGAGGCTGCGTTGAATGGCTCACCTTCAAAATAATAATCAGGATGAAAACTGGCCAGTTGAAAGATACCTTCATGACCTAAGGTGAACAACAATTCATTAGCCTCATCGAGTAAATCAAGGTAGCTTTCAAAACCTTTAAAGCCTTCAGTAAAAATCAATAAAGTCGTTTCTATGCTGGGGTCAGCCACGAGTCTTTCAAATTCTATGGCTAATTCTGCTAAAGCCGGTTCGACCTTTTTTGCTGGGCAAACTTGATAATGTATCGTGTTATTAACAAACTCTTTTTTTGCAAAAGGGCAAAAATTCAAACCAATAATTATTTCTTCTAGCCACTGCTTAGTTTGTGAAATTTCAACGGCATACATTTGTTTATCAGGCATTTTGTTGCAGTTGCCATATCGTTGCGTAATGACCCTTTTTAGTGAGTAGTGTTTGATGGTCGCCCTGCTCGATTATTTCCCCTTTGTGCAGGACAATAATATTATCGGCATCAATAATAGTTGATAATCGATGAGCTATCACTAAGCTAGTGTGATCTTTAGCCACCTCTTTGATTGCTTTTAAAATAGCTTGCTCTGAGTGACTATCAAGTGACGACGTTGCTTCATCAAAGACCAAAATAGCAGGATTTTTCAAAATGGTCCGGGCAATGGCAACCCGTTGCTTTTCGCCCCCAGAAAGCTTTAAGCCACGCTCGCCAACGACGGTATCAAAACCTTTTGGTAACGAGGTAATAAAGTGACTTAAATGCGATAATCTTGCGGCTTCTTCAACTTGTGCATTACTCGCGTTTACATTGCCATATTTAACATTTTCAAATAAACTTTCATTAAATAACACCGTATCTTGTGGCACGATGCCAATATTCTTTCTCAAGGAATGTTGCGTAATATCAGTTACGGCTTCGCCGTCAATTTTAATACAGCCTTGTTGGCAGTCATAAAAACGAAAAAGTAGTTTCACTAAGGTCGATTTTCCTGAGCCACTCTCGCCAACAACAGCGACTTTTTGACCCGCTTTAACGTCGAATGAAACATTTTTTAAAATGGGTCTTTGCTCATCATAAAAGAAGCTAACGTTATCAAATTTAATAGCACCATGGCTTATCGCTAATTCTTTGGCATCTTGTGCATCAACAACCTTAGGTACTTTTTGCAACAAGGTAAACATTTGCTCAATATTTGCTAAAGAACCTTTTATTTCTCGATAAACAAATCCTAAAAAGTTTAAAGGGATAAATAATTGCATCATAAAAGCATTAACCAGGACAAAGTCTCCTAAGGTCATTTGTTGATGAGTCACTTGATAAGCCGCTAACGCTAACATTGCCGTCATCGCTAACGACACGATAATGGCCTGACCACCATTTAAAGCAAACAGTGACAAACGGTTTTGCATTTTTGCTTTTTCCCAATCAGCTAATTGACTGTCGTAAGCTGTTGATTCATATGATTCATTAGTAAAATACTTAACCGTTTCATAATTTAACAGACTGTCTATTGCACGAGTATTACTTGATGAGTCAGCTTTATTTGCGGCTCTAATGTAGCGCGTGCGCCATTCTGTTGCGTAAATCGAGTAAGCGATATAGCTGGCAATAGAGACGCCGGTGATCAGCGCAAACCAAATGCCATAATTCACCCATAATATGGTAATAACCATAATTATTTCGAGTAAGGTTGGCACAATATTAAAAACCATAAACCGCATTAAGAAGTTAACCCCAGACGTACCACGGTCAATGTCACGCGAGAGTCCACCTGTCTGGCGGTCCAAATGAAAGTCTAAGTCAAGTTGATGGAGGTGCTCGAAAACCTTCAAACCAATGCGGCGGATCGCTCGTTCGGTAACACGGCCAAATAAGGTGTCGCGTATTTCTGCCAGTAGCACAATAGTTAAACGCACTAGACCATAAGCGGCAACTAAAGCAAAAGGCACAATGAAAATATTGTTTTCTTGTTGAGCATCAAGTCCGTCAACGATATCTTTTAAGATAAAAGGCAGATAAACACTGGCGAGTTTAGTTAACACCAAACAAAACAACGCAAAACCTATTCGCACTTTAAATTCGAGTAAGTAGGGAATAAGTGACTTTAGCACTCGCCAATTAATGGTGGCATTTTCAGGTGACGAGTAGGAAGATCTGCGCATTAAGGGATATTACTCTGGTAGGAATTAGGCAAACTTTAACGGCTTTAATCACTTAAAGCAATCAAGAAAATCAACCCATAGTGAACACAACATCTGTTTTTCACTTAATTGAAAAAGCGCTGCCGCACTGTAGTAGCTATAAACTGAGTATATTAAGTACGTCTCTGCATATCTAATCCATAACGCCACTTTAATCATGACGCTGATCTGAAATAAACAGCTAAAAAAAAATGATTATAATTTGTTGTTAGCAAATTATAATCAGCATTTAATCGTCTCTAAGAGCGAAGGAGAACTCCATAGTTATTTAAAGTTCCCCCCTTTTAAATAGATAAGTAAAAGAATCACATACCGGTAAATATACGTACCTAAAAATTTAATGCCTTACGTTAAGCTTTAAATTGTTGCGTTAATTTATTGAGCTCATCTGAAGAACTTTGCATAAGTTGAGAATTTTTTGTCATCGCATTTAATTGTTCTAAACTGCTATGACCTGCGCTAACAATTCTATTAACGTTACTGCTTAACTCTTCTGCAACAGTACTTTGTTCTTCAACCGCAGAGGCTATTTGCGTCGCCATTTCAGTAATTTGTTCTGTAGAGCTTAAAATGCTACTAATAGACTCACCTGAACTGAGTGCATTTTCAACTGACGCCTTACTTTTAACCTGGCTATCTTCCATAACATGAACCGCTGATTTAGCACCTGATTGTAAACGTTCAATGGTCTGCTGAATTTGTGCAGTGCTTTCTTGAGTTCGACTGGCCAAAGCCCTAACTTCATCGGCAACCACAGCAAAACCACGCCCTTGCTCTCCAGCACGAGCCGCTTCAATGGCGGCGTTTAACGCCAATAAGTTTGTTTGTTCGGCAATTCCGCGAATGACATCTAAGACTGAAACAATGCCTTTAACATCATCCTCAAGCGCACCAACCACCTTAGTGGCTTCATTAAGGTGATCAGATAAGCCATTTATTGACTCAATAGACTCTTTAATAATAGCGGATACTGCTCGTGCATCTTGATTTGCTTGCTCTGCTGAGCCTGCAGTTAACTGAACATTATTAGCAATTTCTTTTGCTGACGCTGACATTTCAGTGATGGCGGTAGCCACCTGATCCGTTTCAGACTGTTGATTTTCTAAATGCCCACGACTGGCCTCAGAAGCTTGATATACATTTTGTGACACCTCTGAAGTCTGCTTTACCGACAATTGAATAGATTGAACAAGTAATTGAATTTTATCTACAAAGACGTTGAATGACTCTGCAACAAGGCCTATTTCGTCTTCACGTTTAACGCGTAGTCGCTGCGTTAGGTCGCCTTCTCCACGCGCAATATTCTCTAAAGCATTGGCAACTTCACTTAAAGGCTGCGTTACTAGTTTAGCGAATAGAAAGTAGATCGCTGAAATTAAAAATACGTCAAGCAATACTCCTTTAACAATGATGCGAGAAGCTAAAGATGACAATTCGAGATCTATTGAAGAACTATCGATAAACAAAGTAACATTACCAACACTGGTACTTTGACCGTCCTCAATATGTTGTAACTTAAAAGTGATCGCTTCGTTTGTTTTCTTTCCTTTTGATTGAGATATTGTTTTTTTATCTTCATTGGTTATTTCTATTAAAGCGATGTCTTCTGATTGTTGTTCCGAGTTTAAAATACCCTTCATTTGATCTTCTTCATAATTCCAAACAGCAGAAGGTAAATTAAGTTTCAATCGAGACTCGACCAAAGAAAGTTGATTTATTTGCTTATTTTTCAGTAAATTACTTTGTGCCATATAATCATACACACCAAAAGAAATGACGAGTGTGGTGACAATAATCAATGCTGAAAAAATAAGTTTAAATGATATAGATTTAGTAACGTTCATATTATTTTTATACCTTTTTACTGCCAGTCTTGTAGACCATATTTATTTAGAATATCTTTTAGCTGTCCAGATGCTCTAAGTGTTTCTGTACCTTTCTCGATTAATTCAATGTACATTTTACTGGTCGGCTTTGCAGGTGAACAAGCAATGTAAATCGGTGCTTTCTCAGCGTTAGTCCCTGCGCTTTTTAGTGCTTCATTAAAACCAAGTTCTTTTAACTTTGCATTCGCGACTGAAACCGATTCAACGACAACATCAATTCGGTTATTAACGAGTTTTTTAAAGTTTTTTTCCAAAGCATCAGTTCCTGAAACATCTTTAAAAACATCGGGTCGACTTTTTATTAACGCGTCAAACTCTTCGCCATAAGCATAACCACTAATAACACCTACTTTCTGAGTTAATAGCGAATCAAAACCGGTAAATGTCCAAGTTGATGCATTATTAACATAATATCCCGTACCATCCATTCCCCAATTCAAAGAAGGAAAAATAAAATCGGGTGCATCTTCAGGATACGCTCCGACAACGCAGTCAAACTTACCTTCACGAACCGAGTTTATCGCCCTTTCCCATGGCATTACCTTATAATCAACTGTATGTCCTGCTGCTGTAAAAATTGCTGTAGCCATATCAATCATATAGCCTTGCTTGTCGCCATTTGGATCGCCATTCATCGGAAACCAATCGTCCGCACGAATAGTAATTGTCGCTGCAGATGCTGGCAGTGAAATGGCAATAGTAAGTAAACCAATAACTAGTTTCATCGTATTAACCTTGTATAATGTATAGTTGAGTGAATTACGCACATCTGCTTTTAATCAACTGTTATCATGTTCATTAATAACAAAGTGCGTAAATACAACAATCTATTGAGTTAGCCTGAAAAACTATTCTTTATGTATAATTGACATAAGGTCCTATTCATTCAAATATTTTTTCATCACCGCCGTAATATCAATCTTCTTTAAACCTTCATTATAGATAGCTAACCATTTCTGACCTTCTGCACTCTTTTTAAAGGCTACGAACAATTCTTTTTCTGTCAACAACTTAGTATTCATTTGCACTTGTTCTTGCGCCTTTTCTAAGTCTTTGCTATTTGCTAGTAAGTAGCTGAAAACATTGGTATCGATAACAGCAGCATCGATTCGACCACCCGCAACTTTACGAATATTGGTTTCATCAGAGGTAGCGGTTTGCGCTTTTATTTCGCCACTAGCAATTAATGCATCAACTTCAGCTGTATTAACATAATCTTGAACTACGCCAATTTTATATTGCGTTAAATCTTTAACCGCAGACCATACTATGGGTTTTTTCTTGTTTTCAATTAACCCTAAAGGGCCCTTCCCCATCGGATTAGAAAATGAAAACTCATTTGACTCATAGTAATACTCAGGAAAATAACCTGCATATTTTGAGTCTGGTTCCGATGCAAGCTTTACAGCACGGCTCCAAGGGAAAAAATCAACCTTCAACTCATGTCCCATTGCCTTAAACGCTGCTTTAGCTACAGCAACTGAAGCACCTTGCTCATTTAAAGCCTTTCCTGAATATGGCGGCCAAGTTAACGAGGTTAGATGGACGGTGTCGCTAAATGCGGGTGTGCTAAAAGACAAAATTAATATAATTTTTATGACTTTATTAAACATGGCTATCTCCTAAAACTGAAATGTACGAGCAACGGTAAGCAATAGTGTGGTATCGCCATAAGTATCTAAATCAGTGCCGTGCAGCCCTAATGAAAAATCAAAACCATTGGTACTAAAGTTACTGGTGACTTGCCAGTGGTTATAACTGTCACTACCGGGCTCCCATTGCCATTTGTCATCATCTAAACTACTCGACCTGTCAATACCCACTAATAAAGTTAACTCATCATTAATGGTAAAGGTATGATTTAACATAACAATGTAATGACCTGCCCCTGTTCCAAAGTAATCCCAAGCATACCAAAAGTTTAAATCGGTAGCGCCGAAATTCCATTTAGTATATATCTCAGTATAGTTACCGTCAGAACTATAGCTTGCGCCGTTATAAGTATATTGAGCAACGCCAACATCAAGATTAACGTTATCATTTACTGCGGTGTAATAACCGAGATAAACATCTGCTTCTATATTCGTATCATCACCAAAATCAACATTTGACGCCCAACCACCCGCATACCAACCCCCCGCACCAGACCAATCAAGACTACCTTGAAGTGCTGGGCCCTCATCTGTTTGACTAACACCATTAAAAAGATAATCGCTTGCTACTGTAACGGTTGATGACCAGTCAGCGAACGCAGGTGAAGACATGGTAAGTAAAGTTGTTACTAATATTAAATGTTTTTTCATTAAGTTAATCCTATAAAAGATATCTATAAAATTATAGTCACTGATCGCTTAATAACAATATTTTACTGATATTAATAAGTAGATGGGCTAACTCAACTCATTGATGGTGAAGAACTTGTATGGTGATTACGGCAATAAATGTTAGCAGATGAGTTATTTAAGTCGTATTGGTATTAGGTAATTGCTGTATTAATGCTACTTTATGTTAGTTTGCATTGATAATAGTTAGTCGATATCGATGTTATTATCTAGTCATCAACTCCGCGATGAATAGGGTGTGATAAGTTTGTGTGACTTTCCCTAGAGGCCATTTATCTAAAATGCCAAGATATTAACCTATCTCGATAAAGATGAAGTTAGTTTGTTAAATAGTTAAATAGTTAAATAGTTAAATAGAGGTTCGAAAATCAACAGTCGCTTTACGGCCACCACTTGCATCATTATTTTGATATGACCAATGCATTTTATTGACGATTTTATCAACTAACCTTAAACCTAAACCATAGCCGTAATCAGCACCACTGTGATCAAAGTCACCTTCACTTATATTAATATTTTCAACGATAACTAGGCCTTGGCTACATTGAATAATAACTTCGCCTTCTGCTGTATATTGAAATGCATTGCGAATTAGATTGTTGAGGATCAAGCGACAAGGTGTTTCAAGTACCTTAATATGAGTAGGCGTCAATTTAAGTGTTATTTTAACTTTTTTACTTTGTAATAAGTACGCGTTATCTTCAACCAAGTTGTTAATCATCAAGTTTAAGTCTATTTCGACTAAAGCCAATGTTTGTTGATTGCTTTGTTCTATGGAGTGTTCCTGGCTGAGCCATAATAGTGTTTCTGTGGTGTGTTGCATATTGAGTGCTGCCCTACTGATTCGGGCTAAAGACTGTTCACCTTTGTCTTTATTATTTTCGCTAGAGAATATTCGGGTTAATAATTCACTGTTACTTTTAACAACCGCTATTGGGGTTCGTAATTCATGACTTGCATGGCGTAAAAAATCTTGTTCTTTACCAAGCATAGCACTGAGCCTTAATAGCGCTTTTTGTTGTTGAACTGCAATCGCTGTTAATTCATAGAATTCAAAGTTTGGTGTGTCTTGCTCAACATTTTCAAGGGTTAAACTTTCAACCCAATCACCAATACGGTAAAAGGGTGTTAACGTTCGTTTAAGCAATAACTGGACAGAAAAATGCATCACTAATAAAAAAATTAATGCGATTGGCCACGTTAGCTGGAACATTTTACTGATACCCATTTGGCTTAAGGCATCATATTGTTTAATATTTATTTTTCGTACTAAATAAAAAATTTTACCATCAAATAAGGGCTGTGCAATAACAAATATAGCCTGCTCTGGCCATGAAATAAAAGTGTCTTCACTGAAAAGTCTAATGTTATCCATCGCCATTTTTTTTACATTTTCAAAGGCAGCAAAATGCTCTCGTACTTCGACGGGAAGACTTTTCCAATCTAAAAAACCTTGGAAGTGAATGTTATTAGGCAGTGGATGATCGATGTTTTTTTGATATTGACGTGCAAAATCATTACTTTCTAAATGAAGATCCTGAAAGTTAGCTTCATCAAGCCCATGAATAAAATAAAAGTTAATCACTAAGGTGTAACTAAGCACGATAATTAAGGCAATCATGCTTTGTACTTTTAAGACGTATCGACGAAGGGTTTGTGGTTTTTTCTTAGTTTTACTCATATCAATTATTAACTATAAAGTAGCTATTATAATGTTCATTAATCTCATCATGCACGAAAAACAAAACCTTGTCCCGCCACCGTATGAATAAGCTTACTTTCATTGCTGGTATCGACTTGTTGTCTCAATTTAAACAAATGGACTTTCAAACTATCACTGTCTGGTTGTTCATTACCCCAAACAGCTTGTAACAGTTGTTTTTTTGAAACAACCTCAGGTGATTTTCGCATCAGTACTTCAAGAATTTTCCAACCTGTTGGTGACAATTGTAACGTACGTTGTTGCCGTTTTAATGTTTTAGCGCCAAAATCAGCGTCAAGACCGAACAGTGATAATCGGTTTGTTTGACCACTGCGGCGATTTGCTAACACCTGAATACGGGCAATCAGCTCTTGCATTTCAAACGGTTTAACCAAGTAATCATCTGATCCTGCCGCAAAGCCAGCCAGTTTATCATCTAAGGTATCTCGAGCGGTCAACATCAAAATCGCCGTACTATTTCCTTGCTCGCGCATTTTTTTGCAGACGGTTAAACCGTCCATGCGCGGCATATTCACATCGAGGATCATCACATCAAAGTGGTGATTACTGAGCAATGCTAAGCCAGCAACACCGTTAGCTGCGTGATCACAGGTTATGCCTTCTAATTCAAGATAATCAATAATTGTTGTCGCTAAATCAAGATCATCTTCAACTAACAGTACATGAACTAGCATCGACTGATCTTAAAGAAACTGGCATATAAAACAGGTACAACCGCTAAGGTTAAAATTGTGCCAACGCCTAAGCCGAATGCTAATACGGTTGCCATACCATAAAACATTGACATTGGGTCTATCAATAACGGTAATAACCCCATAATGGTGGTAACGGTTGTCATCGTTATTGGGCGTAACCGTGTTAAACACGAATTAACAATGGCTTGATAGTCACTTTGCCCTGTGGCTCGTTCAATTTCAATTCGGTCAATTAAGACAATCGCATTATTAATAATAATACCTGCCAAACTATAAATACCTAAGGTGACCATAAATCCAAAAGGCGCATTCATGACTAATAAACCAACAACCGTCCCTATCAGTGATAAGGGAATAGTCAGCACAATAATTGACGCTCGGCGGAATGAATTAAATTGCATAACCAATAAAATTAGCACCAAACCAATAACCATCGGCATACTAGCCCCAAGAGCTTGTTGCGCTTCTTTAGACTGGACAATAACACCGTCGTATTCAATTAAATGGTTAACGGGTAAATCTTTTTTTAATGCTTGAATATCGCCGTCAATAACCCCCTTTAGATCTTCCGCTGTCATTTGGGTATTACTGGCTTCAATCGTGATAGTGGTAAACATGTTCTCACGTTGAATTTTTGCATACTGATTAACTGGAATAAAGTCTGCCACTTGAAATAACGGCACTGATGATCCAGTTTGATTAGAAAATATTGAAACGGTACGCAGCCTATCTAGATTAAAACGCTCTTCTTCTTCTGCGCGAAACACCACGGGAATAATATCATCGCCATCACGATATTCAGTAACATTAGCGCCGCTAAAGTAGCCTTGTAAGGCGGTAGCTACGTCAGAAGAGGTAACACCGGCTCGACGGGCACGATGTTGATCAATTTTAACTTGCATCTTAACAATACGATTTTCCCAATCGGTACGCACATTTTTAGTATGAGGGACCGCTTGTAAAACGCTCATAATTTCTTTAGCTTTTTCATATAAAATGTCTTTATCAGGACCTTTTACTTGAATACTTATTGTGCTTGAATCTGAAGGGCCCGCAAACATCCGCTTAACGCGTCCAGACACATTGGGGAAGTTTTCAATAATACCGTTATGTAATTTATTAACAAAAGTATTAATTTTTGTCTCATCTTTAACATTAATGACGACAAACCCTTTATTATTAGCGGGATCTTCTGGATTAAGTGTTAATACAAAACGCGGTCCGTTAAAACCAGAATACCCCGAATAGTTACTGATCTCAGGAAAACTCGTCTTATCATCTAACCAAGTAAACACCTCTTGCATTTGACGATTAGTTTCTCTTGCCGAAGTCCCATTAGGTAGGTCAATGTACATCATCACCTGAGTTCGGTCAGAGTCAGGAAAGAATTGTTTTTTTAGTAAGCCAAAGCCACTTAAAGATACGATTAAGGTGACGACCATCAAGGTCATAAAAATGGCTTTATGTGCTAAAACCCAATGAAGAAATTTTTCATATATTTGATAGAATTTCGTTGAATTTTCAGTGGGTTTATCTGTTGTTGCCGACCCCTTATTTTCAGCTTTGATAAAGAAATAACAAAGCGTTGGAGTAACACATAAAGCTAAAACCCAACTGGTCATCAACGTTATCAGTATAACCAGGGAAACTGAGCGGGTGAATTCACCCGCCACATGCTCGGCAAGCATTAAGGGTAAGAAAAATAAAATAGTGGTTACCGATGAACTGAGTAATGGCATGGCAAGTTCTTTACCGCCCTGGCACATGGCATCAAAGCGGTCTATACCTTGTTCAATTCTTCGTTTAAAGTCTTCAGCGATAACAATTCCATTATCAACCAATAAACCCAAGGCAATGATAAGTGTTGCTAAGCTCATTTTCTCTAACGTCATACCAGAGAACTTCATAATAGCTAATGTGGTTAGCATCACAAAAGGTACAATTGAGCCAACAATTAAACCGGTACGTAAACCTAAAAAGTAAATAACAACCAATAATACAATCACCAGTGTTTGTATTACATTGATTGAGACCCCTTCAATAGATTTCTGTACTTGATCCGCTTGATAAGTTGCAATATTGATTTTGTAACCAATCGGTAAAGTATTTTCAATATTGGTGACCATATTTTTAACTCTTGGCGCATATTCCAATAAGTTATATTTTTGCAGCATGGAAACCCCAAACATAATAGCGGGTTCGCCATTAAAGTAGGCAGGTTTATCTGGCGGATCAATAAAGCCCCGGCGCAGGCTAACAATATCTTTTAGCGCGATGGTATCGTCAGTCCCGGTGATCCTAATATGAGTATTACCTATTTCTTCCAGTGAAGAAAAATTACCCGTTGGTTCAACCACTATGGAACGTAAACCCGTATCGATTTGTCCACCTGGACTAATAATATTTTGATTTTGTAGTTCACTAATAATGCTACGCGGTGAAATACCCAATTGAGCGAGTTTAGCTGTTTTTACTTCAAGGTATATTCGCTCAGCTTGAACGCCGATAATATCAACCTTTTTAGTACCGGCAACACTGTATAAATTGTCACGAATATGTTTAGAAATATCATACATTTCACCTAAGTCAAAACCGTCAGCGGTTAAGGCTAAAGTGACAACAGATACGTCACCAAATGAGTCATTAACAAAAGGAGGACTAGTCCCTTCTGGCAAATTCAATTGCGCTTGTTTAACTTTATTACGTAAATCTTGCCAAATATTATCTAAATTAAAATAGCGATCGTAAATTTCAACATGAATGACCGATTGTCCCGTCATTGAGGTCGATGTAAGTTTTTCAACTTCAGGAATTTTTCTAATTTCTTTTTCAATGGCACGCGTGATTAATTGTTCAACACGTTCGGGGGCCATGCCTGGGTATGAAGTGGTAACAATGGCTTTACGTATAGTTATTGTTGGGTTTTCTTGTGCTGGTAAGGTTAAATAAGCAAAAACACCGTTGATCAATAATAAGGCAAGTACCATTAAAATGGACTTTCGGTAGGTAAAAGCAATTTTAGTTAAATTCATAAAAGTCTCTAAATTTCAAGTTATACGGGAACGTGATTAATTAAAACGCTTTACATGCTTATCAAGCAACCGAACCGACTGGCCATCACGTAAAAACGAGACACCGGCAATCGCAATAATTTCTCCTGACGATAAGCCAGCAGAAACCAAGACTTCATTGTTTAAAATACTTTCTGTTTGCACCATACGTTTTTGTAAAATTTGTTGTTCAACGTTATAAACAAATACATACGACTTTTGTCCTTCATCTGCTGCCAGTGCTGCAATAGGGAGACGAAAAGCTTTACCTTGATAACCCGTTCGTCCAATACCTTGAAAGGTAAAGTCAACTTCGGCTGTCATGCCTGCTCGCAAATTTTTTGTTTCAGAATTAATAAGAATAGTCACCGGAAATGCATTAGCTGTAGCGGCGCGAGAACTAATTTCTGCGATTGTGCCTTTACTGTTTAAGCCGGGAAACGCGGGATAATGAATATCAATTTCGCTTCCTTTAGATAAATCTCTGATCATCGTTTCGGGGACCATGACTTGCACCTCTAAACCATCGTCACCTTCAATTTGAAAAATGGCTTGGCCCGGAGAAATTTGCATAGAAGGTTCGCTAAGACGTTTCGTTATTTTACCATTGTAAGGGGCCGTTAATATTGAATCACTTAAATCTTTATTGGCGATATCAAGTTGAGTTTTAGCAATGTTTACGGCACTGCTTGCTGACTCAAAAGCTGCTTTGGCATTATCAAAGCCAGACTTTGACACTAAACCTTTGGCTGATAACTCGGCGTAACGTTTATATTCATTTTCAGTTTCAGATAGTGCGGCATAGCTTTTTTGTAGGTTTGCTTGTGCTGATTGACGACTCAAATTAAAGTTTCGTTGGTCTAAACGCGCTAGGGCATCGCCTCGCTTAACTTCATCACCGAGTTTTACTTTTATCCATTGTATTTTTCCACCAACCTCAAAACTTAAATTAGCTTCTTCAACCGGGTAAATAGTGCCAGACAAACGACGCACTTGGTCAAATGAGGTTTGCTGAACTTCTTGCCATGCAATAGGACGAATAACTTCTTCAAAAGGCTGCTCTTCTTTACCACACCCTGAGAGTACCGTGATAATAGAAAAAGCTAATAAAAATAAACGCATACAAAACTCCATGAAAAAAACTGCAATAATAAGGCTATTATAGCGGCTTTACAGTTAACGACCGGTTAATTATCAATACTGTTAAATAATTGCTCTGCTAACGCTTTTAATGTCTCTGGATCTGGATTTGATTGAGCAAAAGTGCGTAAACCATAAATCCCCATGATTAAAAATTGCGCTAAGTGTTCACTCTTTTTATTTAATGATAATTCTTTCGCTGCTTGTGCTTGCAAAAACTTATCAGCTAGCGCTTGTTGCCATTGTAAAACATTGTCGGCAATAACGGCTTGTACTTCTTGATCTTCTTCTGTTGACTCGTAAAGGGTTTTAATAAATAAGCAGCCTTTCGCGGGGTCACCGCTAACACACTCATTGACCATATGGTCTAAATATTTTTTTAATTGTGCAAGAATGGTCTCGTCACTTAAAAAAAACTGTGAAAATTCGGCATTACGGTCAGCTTTATACTGGGCGATAGCGGCTAACAGTAAACCGCGTTTATTCTCAAATGCACAATAAATTGAACCTGGATGTAACCCTGTCACTTCTTTTAAATCAGGCATACTTGTTTTGCTATAGCCTTTTTCCAGAAATAAGCTCATCGCTGCTCTTAGTACTTTTTCTCGGTCGAACTCAGCATTTCTCATGATCACCACTTTTCATTTATCTACTAGATAACGACATGATACTTAATTTTGAACAATCATTCAAAAATAATACTTGAATGATTGTTCAAATAACGTTATCTTGAACGCATATTCAAGAAAAAAATCAATTAATAGAGATAATTAATGACTGATAATTTATTCCAACCTTATGCACTAAATGACACCATCACTTTAAACAACCGTATATTAATGGCGCCATTAACCCGCTGTATGGCCGATGATAACTTAGTGCCTACGGTAGCAATGGCCGAATATTATGGCCGCAGAGCAGAAGCCGGTTTAATCATTTCTGAAGCAACGATAATCCGTCCTGATGGTCAAGGTAATCCAAATACACCGGGCTTATTTACCCAAGAACAAGTCAATGCTTGGAAATTTGTCACCAAGACAGTTCACGATAAGGGCGGTAAAATATTTGCTCAACTTTGGCACACCGGCCGAGTTGCTCATCCTCACTTCTTTGAGCACAATAATAATGGCTCTAGTGACGTTTTAGCGCCATCGGCGGTAGGTGTTGAAGGCACAGTACCGAGAATGCGCGATTTAAACTATCAAGTGCCAAGAGCTGTTACTCATCAAGAGATTGAGCAGTTAATAGCAGACTTTGCTCAAGCGGCAAAAAATGCTATCGAAGCAGGTTTTGACGGTGTCGAGATTCATGGTGCTAACGGCTATTTAATTGACCAGTTCCTTCATTACGACAGCAACCGTCGCACCGATGAATACGGCGAAACACCAGAAAACATGACACGTTTTCCGTTAGCGGTTGTTGATGCGGTTATTGCCAGCATTGGTAAAGATAGAACGGCATTAAGAATAAGCCCAGGTGCCTATTTCTTTATGTCTGGGGATGGAAGAGACCGCCAAGTATTTGATCACTTACTGACTGAACTTGAACAGCGTGATCTGGCATTTTTACATTTAGGTATTTTTGATGATTCTATGGTCTTCGATTATTTAGATGGCCAAGCATCAAGTTATATCCGCGCCAACTACACTAAAACATTAGTGGGTGTAGGCAGTTATACTCCAGATACTGCCAGTGATGCCATTGCCGATAATAAGTTTGACTTAGTCGCAATCGGACGACCTTTTATTGCTAATGCTGATTACGTCGCTAAAGTGCGAGCGGGTGAAGGTTTGGTTGAATATAATGCCGAAATGTTAACCAGCTTAATTTAAATAATAGCTAAGCGAAGCATAACTTGCTTCGCTTTTTTTAGTCACTTACCCTAAATTTAAATCGCTAAAAAATGTCCGTAATAAAGCCGTGATCCAACCAGTGACTCTAGCTCTGCACTGCTAGGAAAAGTAGCCCACTTTTTAGCATTTTCTTCAACCGCTGCTTCATCTAACCAAACTAATTGCCAACAAATTTCTTCATCATTATCGGTCTTACTTAATATACGATGTGATATTAAGACGGCTCTTTCCTTGTTCATTTCTTCAAACAATAACTGACTTAATTCAATCACTCTTTGTTGATTTTCTTTACTAACAGAAAATACGGCAACCTCATAACAATATGACATGTAAACTCTCACTAGGTGATCAATCAATGACTTCACTTGGTATATCCATCAATGATGATTATAATCTCGAATAATTTTTCAAATATACAACGAGCTAAGATTAATTACTATGGATCTATTTTTACTTAAAAAAATTATTAGCGCGCTGATCATGCCGTTAAGTATCGTCATACTATTATTGGTATTAGCTATTATTTTTTATCAATATAAAAAGAGATTCAGTTATAGCTGCTTAATCTTGGCGACCTTATTATTAACGCTAGGTTCATTAGGTCCGGTCGCTAATCTAGTTATGGCACCGCTAGAAAGCCAATACTCCGCGTTCACACGTTCAAGTAAACCTGTTCATTATATTATTATTTTAGGCTGCAAGCACACCACAGATGCTCAATTACCAGCGACTAGCGAATTAGGTATTTGTTCGTTGCAACGACTCGTTGAAGCGATGCGTATTCTGCGTATTCACCCTGAAGCGCACTTAATTACCTCAGGTTATGCCGGTAATGACGAAACAAGTAATGCCGAGAAGGTTAAGCAAGCCGCAATGCTGTTAGGTGTTGCTGAGAGAAAAATAATTGTTGAGGGATTTGCACAAGATACCGAAGAAGAAGCACAATTAATGGCGCCAAGGGTCAGTGGAAAAAACGTTGTCTTAGTAACTAATTCTGACCACATGCCGCGTGCAATTAAGTACTTCCAACGAGAAGGTATTAACCCCATCGCCGCCCCCGCAGGTAAATGGACAAAAGGAATGAATGACGAAAAATATTGGCAAGATTATATCCCTAAGCCAAAAAATTTAGAACAAACAACTCATGCCTGGTATGAGAGCATAGGCCGCGTGGTTCAGTGGTTAAAGAGCTAGTAGCGGCTTATATTGCTGTTATGCTGATACTGAAATACATTCAGCATGACGGTTTCTGTATCTGGTCTTTATGTTATGAACGACGAGATCCTGAAATAAATTCAGGATGACGGAAGGGGCTCATATGACCAATGGGGTGCATTCAGTATCTGGTCTTTGTGCCATGAAATACGAGATCCTGAAATAAATTCAGGATGACGGATGGGGGCTCATATGACGAATGGGGTGCATTCTGTATCTGGTCTTTGTGTTCTCCGCTGTCATACTGATACTGAAATAAATTCAGCATGACGGATGGGGGTTCATATGTCGAATGGGGTGCATTCAGTATCTGGTCTTTGTTCTATGAAATACGAGATCCTGAAATAAATTCAGGATGACGGATGGGGGCTCATATGACGCTTGAGGTGCATTCAGTATCTGGGCTTTATGTTCTTCGCCCGTCATGCTGAACTCGTTTCAGTATCTGGTCTTTGTATTCTCCGCCGCCATACTGATACTGAAATAAATTCAGGATGACGGAAGGGGGGTCATATGACGGATGGAGAGTCATATGACGTTCGGGGGTTCATATGTCGAATGGGGTGCATTCTGGATGACGTAGGGTTTAATCATTACGGCTGGGTATATTCTCTACGCAGGGTTATCAATATCAATAAAAACTGTCGGTATTGATAATTCTTTTTCAAGATGTTTTGCCAACGCTTTAGCGCCATAACGCTCGGTTGCATGATGGCCAGCAGCAAAAAAATGAATATCCATTTCTGTTGCAACATGGGTCGTTTGCTCTGAAATTTCGCCACTAATAAATGCGTCAATGCCCTGCTCTGCAGCAAGCTCGATATAATTTTGTCCGCCACCACTGCACCAAGCAACTGTTTTTATTTTTTTATTAGACGGTGGTGTAATATGCAAGCAATTTCTCGATAGTTGCTGGGAGATACGTGTACTCAGTTCATCACCTGAAATATGATGTGAGAACTCACCACGTACAGCGACACTTAAAGGATTGCCAACTTCTAGAGGTTGGACATTATTTATTTCAAATAATTGAGCAAGCTGAGCGTTATTTCCTAATACCGGATGAATATCAAGCGGCAAATGGTAGGCAAATAAGCTTATATTGTGATCAAGCAGCGCCTTAATTCGTTGATATTTCATGCCACGAATAACATAAGATTCATTTTTCCAAAAAAAACCATGGTGTACCACTAAAGCATCTGCTTTTTCATCAATAGCTCTGGCAATTAACGCTTGTGTTGCGGTTACGCCCGTGACAATTTTATGGATTTGATCACTGCCCTGAACTTGTAAACCATTAGGACAAAAGTCTTTAATTTGTTCAGGCTTTAGCAAGGCATTTAGGTGCTGCTCTAAATCATTACGATGGATCATTACTGTATTCTCTTTGTTAGGAACTTAAAAGTTAGTTAATTTTATGTGATGAATTCATACTAGGCACTTCTACCTGTTTAAACTTCGGCCTTATCGCCCATTTAGGCTTAATAGGCGTTAACGGGTGAACACGTTTTTTGGCCACTAAGACATAGATAGACCCTAAATTAGGTAAGAAGTCACTGGCAATTTTTTGCCAAAGTTGAACAATTTTACCTTGGCTTAAACGTCCCGATAAAGAAGAATAAATAACTTTTTCATCAACTAATATTTCATAGCCCATTAAATGCAGCCAATCTTTCACTCGCATTGCCGAAAAAAAACGTTCGTTCCACGGAGTGTTATGTTTACGATAGGGAATAAATTTATTAAGTCCCGCTAAACTAAAAGGGTTAAAACCAGTAATAACTAAGTAACCATTAGGGATCAATACTCGGTTTGCTTCTCGCACTACATGGTGAGGGTCAAGTGAAAATTCTAAGGCGTGACTAAGTAAACAAACATCAATGCTATGTTCTAAAAAGGGTAAATCATCTACATCAGCAATAATATCGCCGGTTTGTTTTCGCTCGACTAAATTTATTTGATGTTTAATTGTACAGCTTGAGCTGTCAATATGACCACTGAGTGCACCAATTTTTAATAGATGATAACCAAAAAATTTTGGCCACCACGGCGCTAACACTTGTTCAATTTCTTTAACAATGACCTCGCCGTTTGGTAAAGCTTGCCAAGATTTTGGGTAATGGGGTTGTCGATAGCCCAAAGCAGGTTTCATCAGTTAGATACGCCTTTTTAGTTCGTTTACGGGTATACTACTTACTCTACCTTCATTGAGGACGATTTAACGTGCAAAGTCAAACACTAAAGCCAATTTTGATTACGGCAATCCCCGCTTTTACCGACAATTATTTTTGGGCAATAACCTCTCATGAAGTAAACGTGACCGATAATAAAACGCTAAAACCCATTGCTCTGGTCGATCCCGGAGATGCTAAACCTTGCATTACTTATTTAGAGGAAAATAATTTACAGCTATGTGCTATTTTAATCACCCATCATCATGCTGATCATACCGGTGGTGTTGCTGAGTTAAAGAGCTACTGTAAAAATAAGAACTGGCCACTTACTGTTTACGCGCCTGAAAATGAAAAGATAACCAATGTTGATGTACGGGTAGTCGCTAAGCAAATCATCGATATTCCTGCGCTTGAAACTTCTTTTGAAGTCATTGATCTCGCTGGGCACACCTTAGATCATATTGGTTATTACACTGGTGATGCTGTTTTTTGTGGTGATACTTTATTCTCAGGCGGCTGTGGACGGATATTTGAAGGGTCACCAAAACAGATGTTGAGCGCTTTAACCCGTTTAACCGACTTACCCGATCGAACACATGTTTACTGCGCGCACGAATACACTTTAGCCAATTTAAAGTTTGCTTTAGCGGTTGAGCCAAATAACGCTGAACTCGTTCACTATTACAATCAAGTAGTAGAACGACGAGCAAAAAATATTCCCACCATTCCTAGTTCTATTTTACTTGAGAAAAAAATCAATCCGTTTTTACGTTGCCAACAACAAGAAATCATCGAAAGCGCTGTTGATTATAGTGGTAAAAACTCAATAAATACCTTAGCAACCTTCACCGTTATTAGGCAGTGGAAGAATGAATTCTAAGCCGAGAACACTTTGACTAATGTATTAGCCACGCTTGAATAAGCAGGCTAAATAAGTGAAACTAACCTTAAGTAAAATAATATAGTGCCTACATGAAATTTATCTTAAAAACATCAAACAAATCACCTGCTAAAAAATATACTTTTGCAAAAGCTCTACCGCTATCATTTTCTGTTGCTTTCTCGGTCATGCTAATGGGTTGTCAAGCGACGTCAGTGCAAAATAGTGATGGCGCTCAAGCAACAGATATTGACCAACGGATGATCGCTAGCACTGCTGAAATTAATCAGGCGATATTAGCCGATGAAAACATTGACATTATTCATCCGGTTGCGGATGTAGAATTTACCTTAACTGACCCAGAAATTGTTGATGATATTTATGTATCCGATGATATCTGGCAACGTATTCGCACTAAATTTACCTTTGAAATTCCAGAAGATAAACGCCTTACGCAGCAACGCAATTGGTTTGTAAAACATCCTGAATATCTTGACCGCGTAGCAAAACGTGCTGAGCCCTTTATTTTTTATATTGTGCAAGAACTTGAAAAAAATGATATGCCGCTAGAAATAGCGCTTTTACCTATAGTTGAAAGTGCTTTTGATCCCTTTGCATACTCTCATGGTCGTGCTTCAGGTATGTGGCAATTTGTTCCAGGAACCGGCAAGCGATTCAATATGAAGCAGAACTGGTGGTATGACGGACGCCGTGATGTCATTGCATCAACACAAGGTGCGATTCAATATTTAAAATATTTAAACAAATTTTTTGATGGTGATTGGTTATTAGCGCTCGCTGCGTATAATTCTGGTGAAGGTCGCGTAAAACGCGCAATGAAAAAAAATGCTCGTAAGAATTTACCAACAGATTTTTGGTCTTTAGATTTACCCAGAGAAACTAGAGCTTACGTACCAAAATTACTTGCGTTGGCCGATGTAATAAAACGTCCTGAAGATTTCAATATTAAACTTTACGAAATTGAAAACAAGAGTCAGATCACCAATATTGATATAGGATCGCAGTTAGATTTAGCAAAAGCGGCTAAGTTAGCTGATTTATCTTTGGCTGAATTACAGCGCTTAAACCCTGGATTTAATCGTTGGGCAACTGACCCTGATGGCCCTCACAGTTTATTGATACCTAACCATAAAGTCGCTAATTTTGTGAAGAAGCTTGCTGAACTTCCCCAAGAAGATCGTTTAGCATGGCAGCGTTATAAAATTAAAGAAGGTGATAACTTAGGTGAAATTGCCCATAAATTTAATACTGATATCAAGTTAATTAAACAGGTTAATAATATTAGAGGCACACAAATTCGTGCGGGCAAACATTTATTAATTCCTGTAGCGACGCAGTCGCTCGACAGTTATGTCTTTTCTCAAAAGCAACGGACGGCGACAACTAAAAACCGTCAACGAAGTGGAGAGAAAACAACACACCTTGTCGTAGCAGGCGATACTTTATGGGATATAGGACAAACCTATAAGGTCAGTAGCCGAAGTATTGCAAAATGGAACGGTATGGCGCCACGCGATGTTTTAAAACTTGGCCAGAAACTGGTTATTTGGCAGAAAAGCGCTGTGGTTGAAGACAATTTAGCCAGCACAACGTCTTACCAGCCGCCAGAGCAGGCAATAATGCGAAATATCACCTACAAGGTAAGACGTGGTGACTCTTTCGCACGTATTGCCAATAAATTTAGGGTCTCAATTAGTGATATTGAACGCTGGAACAGTTTAAATCGCAAAAAATATTTACAACCTGGTCAAATGATAAGATTGTCGGTTGATGTGACTAACAATATTTAATCAATAACATTTGATGGTTAATAAAACGCTATTGACTGCAGTCTTTAGCGTTTTTTTACATTAAAAACGGCTCTTTATAACCATATATAAGTTATTCAGCAAAATAGCACTTGATAATATTTTTATAGCTGTCACAGTGGCCCTATCGTATAAACGATTAATTTTATACGTACCTCACAATTTGTTAATAATTTAAAGGAGTAGCGCTTCAATGTGTTCGATCTTTGGTATATTAGATATAAAAACAGGTGCAGACGCACTTCGTCCGAAAGCCCTAGAATATTCTCGTTTATTACGTCACCGTGGTCCTGATTGGTCCGGTATTTACAGCAGCGAACATGCTATTTTAGTGCATGAACGTTTATCAATTGTTGATACTGAGCATGGTGCTCAACCATTATATAACGAAGACAAAACAAACATTCTCGCTGTAAATGGTGAAATTTATAACCATAAAGCCCTAGCAGCAAACTTAACGGTAGATTACCAATTTCAAACTGGCTCAGATTGTGAAATTATTCTGCCACTATATAAAGAATTTGGCGTCGAATTTATTGATAAACTTCAAGGCATGTTTGCTTTTTGTTTATACAACGAAACTGATAACTCTTACCTTATAGCACGCGATCATATCGGCATTATCCCACTTTACACTGGCTATGATGAAGACGGTAATTTTTATGTTGCCTCTGAAATGAAAGCATTGATGCCTATTTGTAAAACAGTGAGTGAGTTTCCTCCTGGCCATATTCTTGACAGTCGTGTTGGCAAGTTACAAAAGTATTATAAACGTAACTGGCAACAATATTCTGCGATTAAAGATAATACCACCAGTAAAACAAAAATTCGTGAAGCGCTAGAAGAGTCGGTTAAAAGTCATTTAATGACTGATGTACCTTATGGTGTTTTATTATCGGGTGGTTTAGATTCATCGCTAATATCGGCTATTACGCAAAAATTTGCCGCTCGCCGTATTGAAGATAATGACTTAGCTGAAGCTTGGTGGCCAAAGGTTCACTCCTTTGCTTGTGGTCTTGAAGGCTCACCAGATTTAATTGCCGCGAAAACAGTAGCAGACAGCATAGGCACTATTCATCACAGCGTAGTGTTTACTGAGCAAGAAGGTATAGATGCCTTACAAGAAGTTATCTATCACTTAGAGACTTATGACGTCACTACTATTCGAGCTTCTACCCCTATGTACTTAATGGCGCGTAAAATTAAAGCCATGGGTATAAAAATGGTACTTTCAGGTGAAGGCGCTGATGAAATTTTTGGTGGTTACTTATATTTCCATAAGGCGCCTAACGCACAAGAGTTTCATGAAGAACTTAACCGCAAGTTAGACAGATTACATAAGTTTGATTGCTTACGTGCCAATAAATCTATGTCAGCTTGGGGTATTGAAGCCCGAGTGCCATTTTTAGATAAAAACTTTATGGATGTTGCCATGCGCATCAACCCAGAAGATAAAATGTGTGGCAATGGAAAAATGGAAAAAGCGATTTTACGTGAGTCGTTTGAAGGTTATTTGCCTAAAGAGATCTTGTGGCGTCAAAAAGAGCAGTTTTCTGATGGCGTTGGTTATTCTTGGATTGACGGCTTAAAAGCGCATGTTGAGTCTCAAGTGACCGATCAGCAACTTGCAACGGCTAACTTTAAATTTCCAGTGAATACACCAGACAGTAAAGAAGCCTACTTTTATCGTACTGTTTTTGAAGGTAAGTTTCCACTTTCCTCAGCAGCCGACTGTGTTATTGGTGGCAAATCTGTTGCCTGTAGTACTGAAGAAGCATTAGCATGGGATGAAAGTTTTCAAAATAATGCTGACCCTTCAGGTCGAGCGGTAATGAGTGTTCATAACGATAGTTACTAGCATTTATCCTTAAAATATTATAAAACCGATAAGTTTGACTTATTGGTTTTTTTTTCAATTTTTTATCTCATTAAAATAATGATATTAATTTGAATACATAGAATTATAATTGTGTAGAATAACCAATAAGATAAAAATGATATAAATAGTACTAACAGGAAAATATTTTGACCAAGCAAATCGACCATAACATGCCGAGTATCACGCCTGATAAAGATCAGGTCGAGGCATTCAAAAATACTCGAACTTATTCTCCCGCTTCAGCTAATTCGGTTGATAATACATCACCTCAGCCTAAAATAGTAAAGCCACAAAAAACACCTAATTCGCCACCAATAAAAATAGCTAAAGCGGCTATTATTTTTATCTATTTATTTATTGCGGGTGCTGGCTATTGGCTTTATCAAGAAAATATTAAAACAAATGCCATTATAGCTTCAGCAGAGCAACGTATTGCCGACTTAGAGCACCAACTTTCCGCTACAGGCGAAGAAATGGGTGAATCTGCAGTAGAGATGAAAGTACGCATAGAAACACTCGGCAAGACCAGTGATAAACTGTGGGAAGAAATGGACAAGCTCTGGGCTTCTGCTTGGCGAAGAAACCAATCTCAAATTAAGACTTTACAAAAAGACAATAAATTATTGACTGATTTATCGGTAACTCAAGGTAAAACACTTGTGGCAACAAACACCACAGTAAACGAGGTCAATAATAAGCAAGTAGCTACTGAGTTCTCAATAGACGCGCTAAAAGAAAAGTTGACTGAAAATATTAAAAATTTATCGCTGGAGTTATCCGCTATAGAGTCAAACTCTCAACGTCGTGATAAACAGCAAATAGCCCTGGCGAGCCGTGTCACTCAACTCAGTGAGCAGAATAAAAAATTATTATTAAAAGTTGAAAGTTTAGAAGCACTAAGCAACATACCTGCGAGAACAGCACCTCCTTTCGTTGAAGGTTCTTAGCACCGTAATAATAAGCAAGAGTAGGTTAATTGCTATTTAATAACCTACTCTTACCTACCCCTTGTCGACTAAAATCTAAACTGACTCTCTAGCTCGCTTACACCTAAGCCACTGCATTTTTTAACTTTTATTTGCACAGGAATACGTTCTTTAAGCGTATCTACATGACTTATGACACCAATCATTTTGCCACTAGCATTTAAACTGTCTAACGCATCAAGTGCCACTTCGAGTGTATCGTTATCAAGTGTGCCAAAACCTTCATCAAGAAAAAGAGAGTCGATACTGGTTTTGGCGCTGACCAAATCAGACAAAGCTAACGCCAACGCCAAACTCACTAAAAAACTCTCACCGCCAGAAAGTGTTTTGGTGTCCCGTACGCTATCTGCTTGCCATGTATCAAGGACTTCAAGGGTTAATGCCTCCGATTGTTGGCACTTAAGTTGATAACGAGCATGTAAGCGCTCGAGCTGTTGATTCGCTAAATAAACGAGATGAGCGAGCGTTAATCCTTGAGCAAACTTTCTAAATTTCGCGCCATCTGCCGAACCAATTAAGCCGTTTAAATGGGCTAAATCATCAACATCTTTTTGTAAAGCCGTTATTTTTTCAAGTAAACCTTGTTGTTGTTGGCGTTGAATGTCGTCTTGTTTTAATGTTTGCCCTAATTGTCCTAGTTGTATCTGCGCTTGTTTCAATTGCTCTTTACATGCTGCCAATTTTTCCGTGATCGCCAAGGTGCTAAAATCAGTCACACCTGCTTGTTGAATCGCAGCTTGCTCAATAGTCAATTGTTGAAGTTGTTGCTGATATTGTTCAAGTAATGTTTGTGAACGCTGTTTTTCAAGGGTAATACTGTCTGACACTTGCTGAAACACATCTTGTTTATCAGGGGGTAATAACGCATTGATAAAATCAACTTCTTGAGAAAAATCACTTTTAGATAAGGCGTTTTGCCACGCTGAAGTCAATAATTCAACTTCTTCATTAAGCTGTGTTAATTGCTGTTCAGCGCTTTTTAAAAGACCTTGTTGGTGTTGGTGCGTTTGCATGCATTGCTGAAAAGTTTGTTGTAATTTATCAAGCTCATCAGCTACCGCATTACGCTTAGTGGTGATATCCGCTCTGACTTGGCTAATGGTTTTTTCTTCAAAAAGAGTAAAGCGTTGCTGTTGAGCTTGTTTAAGTTCACTGATAACTTGCTCGTGAGTTTGACTAACTTGCGCGTGGTCGTCATTGAGGCCATTGTGGTGTATTTGTGCAACAGCCAACTGTTGCTTTAAGCCGGTAATGACCTGCAAGAACTGTTCTTGTTGTTGCAACGTCTGATGATAGTGTTTTACTTGTTCGCTTATTTCAGTAAACCAAGTAGAAAAAATTTCATTACTGGTTAGCGTTTCAGTGTTTTCGTTAAACAACGCTGCAAATGATACGCTACTTTGCTCGGTATTTACCTGCTTGGCGATGGCGGTAATATCGGCTTTAAAAGCAGTAAGCCCTTCGGCCTTAATTTTTTGCTTTTGTGTGAGAAGAACCGTTAATTGTTGCAAACTTATTTGGACATTTTCTTGATTATTTATCAGCAGTAAAGCTTGGTTTTCAAGCGTTGATATATCTTTTTCAGCAGCGACTAATTGCTGCTGGCACTGCTGTAAATGTTGTTCAGCCTTTTGAAGCCTAACGTTTGTGTTAACAAAATTTTCTAGCTTATTTTCTCGCTCGCCAATAAAAGACTCAATAAAGGCCAAGTCTGCTATTGGACAATCTAGATCGAGTGGCTGTGCTTTTGAGTGCCATTGACTGAATAAAACTTGTTGCTCTGTTAATTTTTCTTCTTGTTGTTTATCGGCAACGCCAAGTTCCGCCTTAAGCTGAGCTTGTATTTCTGCTTGAGCCTTGCCTTGCTGCTCTAATTGTTTTAATTGTTGCGTTAACTGCTCAAACCTTTGCTGGTACTCAGACGATTCCCCCTCGGCTAATGATGAATATTCGTCAATAGCCGGATGCTCATTTGAACCACATAATGGACACGCTTGCTCGGGCTGAAGATTTTTACGATGTTCATTTAACGATAAAATAGTTTTTTGTTGATCGACAATAAGCATGACATCATCACGCCTTATCTGCACTTGTCGATATTGGTTTCTTAATTCAAGTACTTGTTCAGAAACGCGTTGATATTGCTGTTTTTTTTCTGCGTTATCGGCACTAGCATTAGCGACTTCGTTTGTTAAAAAGTTAAAGCGACGAGCGCTTTCAAGGGCAGTTATTTGCTCAGCAATTTGCCCCTGTCGTTGTTGTATCTTGTTTTGTAATGCTGATCGGTCATTCATCGACACTTGCGCTAAGACGTCGGCTATTTCTTGTTGATATTGTTCAAATCGCTCAATAAGACCATCTTGCACACTTTGCTGTTTATTGATCAGATTTTGTTGGGTTTCTTGTTGAACATTTAATTGTTGACGTTGTAAATGTAAGCTTTTTTGGTCACTCAGGATTTGCTGTACTTCATCTTCAGTGAGCGATAAATATTGATACTGACTTTGCCATAATGGCAGCTTCTCGGGCAAAAGTTTCAATATCTGATTATTGCTAATAAAGCCTTCATTCTTAATAAACTGTACTTGATGTTGTTCTTGCTCGTTAGCTAACTTGTCACAATTATTTTTTGATAATTGTTGAGCACTAGCTAACTCAACTAATTTATTGGCTGATTCTTCTTTTTGTTTAACCCAATGAAATATTTTGTTATCCAGGGGGATCACTTCTTCAATGATCAAATTTTCAATGCGTTGATCGGCTAAATATTGAATGCCCTGCTCTTTCGTTAAGGCTTCATAGGCTTGCTGAGCGATAGTTGTTTGCTGTTCGATATTTTTACAACTAATTAAAAGTTCATTGTTACTGACCACTAATGATTTTTGTAATTGTATTTTTTGCTGATATTGCTCGAAAACAGGTCGCAATTTCTCAGCCAGCTTAGCTAAAGCCAATAAGCGTAAGTCATCTTCGGCGTCGCGCTCTTTTTGTGCTACACACTCAAGTTGGTTGTTAACCACATTAATACTGTTATGGTTTTCAAGCGACTTTTGTTGCCAAAGATGTGCTTTTTGCCACAAATCATGTTCAGTGGCCACTCGTTGTTCATCATCACCAAGCGTTGCAAGTTGTTGAGTCAACGAGGTTAATTCTTCTGCCGATAATATAACGGTACCTTGACTCTGTGCTTGTAATATTTTTAAGTCGTTACTGGCATTTTTATGGTTCAAATAGACTTGCTGTGAAACCTGCCCATAAATTTCAGTACCGGTTAACTCTTCTAAAAGTTCAGCTCGTTCGTTGCTGGGGGCATTTAAAAAAGCGGCAAACTGTCCCTGTGAAAGCATCATAGATTTGGTAAAACGAGAAAAGTCTAAACCGGTTAAACTGGCTATTTCATTGCGCACTTGTGATACTTTTGTTGCTATTATTTGATCATTATCTGCTGTAGACATTGAAATCTCGGCAAGTTCCGCAATCGGTTTCTGTAAATTCCCTTCGACACTATTTTTAGCGCGTCGTTGACTCCAAAAAGCTCGATAAGCTTTACCTTTTACTTCAAATTCAACTTCAGCTAAACAACTCGCCGTATGGCGGGTCATTAATTGGTTTTGCTTATCTGAAATATTTAAACGGGGTGTTTGATGGTAGAGCGCCAAGCAAATAGCATCTAATATGGTGGTTTTTCCAGCGCCTGTTGGTCCTGTAATGGCGAACAAACCACTATTGTCAAAAGGTGCTTGGCTAAAATCAATTTTCCACGCACCTTTAAGTGAGTTGATATTTTCAAATCGTAAACTTAATATTCTCACTTAATTTCACCTGCAACTTGAGATTTTTCACTGTGTTTTTCGCCTGTGATATTTTGCTGTTGCACTTGCTCTAGTGTTTGCGCAAACATTTTTTCAAGTCGATCTTTTTGGCTTATCTCTGTGTCTGTTTGCCAATTTTCTTGCCGTAATCGCGTTGAGAACACCTCGGCTAAAGATAATTCATTTAAGGTAATTTTCTTTTGGCTTTCTGGCATCGACTGCCTAGATGTTTTACTGCGTCGCACCAACAAGACCTCTACCGGTAGTTCTTTAACAAGCGCTTCAATGCGAGGGGTTAAATCTTGTAAATATTCAGCACTGTTAATCTCAATATCAAGCCAAATTTTTTGTTCTTTCTCTAATGAGGTCTTCGAACTATTGAGCTCGCTAACCAGCTTATTAATATCTTCACTGAGCTGTTCTAATTTACTTTTTACCATCAATAAAGGTTGAAAACAGGGAATATCTTGTTCAATAACCTGACTCAGTTTTGCTTGTTCAAATTCTGCGATTAAGACTTTTTTAGTTTGACTTGCTTCATCAAAGCTTAAGGCTATTGGCGATCCGCAATAACGAATATGCTCAGATTTAGCAACCCGTTGACTGCGATGGATATGGCCAAGCGCTATGTAATCGGCTTGCGGAAAAGCATTGGCAGGGAAAGCTTCCAAGGTGCCAATATAAATATCGCGCACCGACTCACTACTGGTCACACCAACGGTGGTTAGATGCCCAGTGGCAATAACCGGTAATTTTTTTTCATCATTTACTGAAGAAATAACTTCTGCTTGGGTAAATAGTGTTTGATAGTGTTCACTAATCGCTTGCTGCAATGACTGTTGTTTATCTTTAACAGATTGCCCCGCACTGCTGCTAATAATATCGCGCGGGCGGATAAAAGGAATAGCACACAATATCGCCCCTGGTTGACCTTGTTTATTGTTAAGCGTAATGACTTGCTGATTTATCTTATCGCTAACACTGGTGATCACCTGACATGATAGATGTGACAATAACTGCTTCGACTCACCAAGCATGGCAACAGAGTCATGGTTACCGGCCAGAATTATTAATTGGCAGTTTTTTTCATGCATATTAACAATAAAATCAAAATACATTTCTCGGGCATAGCTAGGTGGCGTGCCGGTATCAAAAATATCACCCGCAACAATCACTGCATCAATGTCATGTTCACTAACTTGTGTGAGTAACCAATTTAAAAAATTTTGATGCTCTGCAGCACGACTTTTACCGTAAAAATTTTGGCCTAGATGCCAGTCAGAAGTATGGAGAATACGAAATTTCATAAAGTTATCTTAAGGTTTTAAACCTAGGTGTGAGTTATTTTTCATGGGTTTTTATGGTTTTTTTCTTACCGACAAAGCGAGTATAAAGTTGCTGGTGAGCTAGCTTTGAAAAAGTATCGGTGCGTGTATCATAAGCCTTTATCCAATCGATTAGCATGGCTAAATTATCATCCTGAGCTTGCTTTGATGGATATTTATGCGCTTCCCACGGACGATTTTCAGCATGGGTAATGCATGTATTAATCGTTATATCTAAGTAGATAATTTCGTTAGCAAACGCTTTCTTGTTAACGTTGTCATGGTCTACTGCATTATTATTAATCAGTAGCTCTAGTAAGTCACTGTAGCATCCTTCTATTACCCAATTTTCATGTTGTTGAGTAAATGTGTCAATTGCAATGGCTGAATCTGACAGGCATTTTCTTTGCGGTGGAGATGTTGCCAGCCAGGCGAGCGTATCAAGATCTAAATGTGCTAAGCCTTGTTTTGCCGCTATTTTTTTAGCTAAAGTCGACTTACCTGCTGCAGCATTGCCAAAAATAAGGATTTTTTGCAAGTAGCTCACCTTTTGTCATATTATTATCAAAGGTAGTGTACCTGAACCGATGATAAAAAATTAGCGTTTTAATGCAAAAAAAACAAGTTGATAGCGTTTATCCTTACTAACAACTAGCCATGATTTAAATGCGAATAAAGCTTAAGATTATAGGCTTAGGCAATAACAAAGGTTATCTGCTTAACTTGATTCGTAGCAAACAAGTGCCTGAATAAAAAGAGCGGTACTCTCGTATCGCCCTTTATCGACTTGCTTAAATATGACTACTTAAATGACTAAAAGCGATACGAAGCATTTAAGAAAAAGCTACGTCCATATAAATCATATCCCGATGAAGTCACCATGTTGCCACGGTTCGAGCCAGCAGTTAAATCAACTAACTCTGGCGCTTTATCAAAGACATTTTTCATACCTGCTGTCACTAAAAAGTCATCACCGGTATAAGTGACTGATGTATTAACATAAACCGCACTATCGGCAGAACAAACAGGTACCGTTTGCGGCTTACCAACTAAGTCTTCATTTTTAATAAAGACATCACATTTAGCCGTATCTCTGACATCATCAGCTGATTGAGTACCCGACATATAATTTGCCATGATCATCCAGTTCCATTCATCCATTGAAAAATTCAAGGTTGACACTAAACGATGCTCTGGCGTACCAAAATCTTCTAACAAGTCCTCAGATGATTCGCCTTTGAATATAGTGACTTCTCGTTCAGTTTGTAAGGTATATTGGTTGTCCCATGTCATTCTTACATTATCAAAGTTAGTCACGAACCGTGTATTAACATCAACACCTTTCGAGGTCTCTTCACCAATATTAATAAACGAGGTATCAATTAAATTTGGAAAATTAATCACGGGTGCATTACCACTGTTTCTTGAAATACGAGGGCAAAATGAGCTTTCCATATTAGGAGAATCAAAACAACGCTTTAAAATAGTCGCCGCACTAATTGTTCGAATAGTATCTTCAACCACTAAGCTGAAGTAAGTAACCCCAAAGTTAAACTCGTAATCCCCTTCAAACACCGGTGTCCACTTAAATGTTGCCGTAATATTTTCTGATGTTTCAGGTTTTAGGTCTTTAGCATTACCGCTTGAAGAGGTTGGGATACTGGGTACGCCACTCAAACCAATTTGAGTAAAGTCAGCACCTTGAGCACTACAGTTATCTAAAATTGTTTGTGAGCGATTTTCTTTAGAGGGATCATATTGGCTATTTGTCGTTAAAGATTCAGAGACCATACAAGGATCAGCACTACCACTTACACCTCCAAATTGGTTAGCAAGAAATTGCTCTCGTAAATTTGGTGCTCGAAAAGAGGTACCATACGAGGTGCTAAATAGTAAAGTTTCAGAAGGCTTGTAGGTAACACGTGCACGATTGGTTAATTCACTGCCAAAGTTAGACTCATCGGTATAACGAAGTGCCGCTTCAACTTCAAATAAATTTGCCCAGTTTTGATCGACCGCAATCGGTAATGATATCTCCGCAAAAACATCACTCACATCACGAGAGCCAACGGTTGCTCCTTCTGTTAAAGGATTCTCTGCCGCGACTAACCCTGTTGAACCTAGCATATCACCCGCAGAATCTATGCGATCTTTTCTGTACTCAAGTCCCATGGCAACGGTTGCAGCCGCACCTTTTTCAAAGTCAAAGACGTCACCGGTAACAAAACCTGAGAGCATTGATTGCTGAACAGTTGTTGTATTAATACGCGTACCGATTAAAAAGTCTTTTTCTGCTTGTGTAGCGAATGTACCGCCACCGTAGCTGCCGCCATTAAAGATAGATTCTGCAAAAAAGTCGACAGGAACACATTCATTGGCAGTAATAAAACCAATACCAGCTGGGGCATTAATTCCACAAATAGGGTTACCGGCATTGTCTAGACGCAATGTCCCTAAACTTAATGCTAGGTTAGTTTCATTCATTACGGGTTGAGTTTGATCACCAACACCGCGGTCGTATGAAACAAACACCTCATAACTCCAGCCCTTATTAGATAGCCAGTCACTGGTAAAGTCACCACGTAAACCAGTAACAAAGCGGAAGTGATTTAATTCAACCTCTCGTTTTTGTGGTAAGTCTTCTAAAGTCATGATGTGAGAAACATCATAATCTGGAAATGGGTTTAGTGGGTTATCAACTAAATTTAATGAGCCATCGGGGTTAGTGACTAAATTACCATTAGCATCTTCATGGGGGATATTAGCAGCTATTGTTGGATAAATTTGTTCAGTAGAAGCTAAGCTGGTTAGGTTACGATGGAAATAATAACCTTCGTAAAATATTTCTTCATCACCACCAAAAAAATCAGGTGAGTAGCTACCATTTACCGCCAGAGTAAAACGAGTTACTGGTTGAATTAAATCGGCTTCCATACGGTCAACAGCATCAGAATGTGCCGGTGAGTATATACGGCGGTTAAATTGATCTGAACTGGTAATATCAATGTTAGGATCATTTGGAATGGGTAAACCAAAAGCCGAACTAAAACCCGGAATACCAACATCAGATGAGCCAGGGGTGGTAAAAAAACCAATACCTGATGGATGCGGATAGGTCATCACTGGCGCGTTTGGATCATCAGCATTGTAACCGGTAATATCTAAGATAGAATTATCCCAAAAGCGGCTTGAGCACACCGAGGTTCTTTTGCCGTTGTCGTCTTCAAATATTTTACGAATACAATCGGTACGGTCTTTTACGGCGATGCGATCGCGTTCATAATAAGATGCAGAGAGGGTGAATTTTGATTTTTTACCTTCAAAACCAGTAATAAATGAGAAATCTTTTGTAGCGCCCCCACCGTGTTGCGTATCAGAAATATTTGCTGAAACTTCAAAACCATCAAAACTTTCTTTGAGAATAATATTAATAACACCCGCAACAGCATCGGCGCCGTAGATAGATGAAGCTCCTTCGGTGATCACTTCAATACGCTGCACCATATTAACCGGGATCAAACTTAAATCAGGTTGTGATGGAGCACCTCGCACACCTGATGAGCCCAATCGTCGACCATTAATAAGAATAAGAGTTCGCTCTGGGCCTAAACCACGTAAACCAACATTAGATGAACCGACACCACCACTTGGCGGTGCCTCTGATGCATTAGAGCCACCAGAGTTAGAGTTATATGAACCATCAAATTGTTGACCATTTGCCATTGATGTATTTTGTAATAAATCAGCGACTGTTCTAACGCCAGCTTTCATTGCATCTTCAGCCGTGATGACATGGATAGGTGAAGCATTTGAAAATTCTGCTTTTTTTAAGCGTGAACCCGTAACGGAAATTCGTTCAACTTCTTTTTCTGCGCCAACTTCTTCAGCAAAAACAGGCATTGATAACATTGAAGTAGATACACCAGCAAGCAGTGCGTATTTGATAGCTTTCGCTATTGGAGATGCTTTTGTCATAATATTATCCTTTAGTTAATTATATTTATTTTTATAATTATTCAGCTAATTCCTTAACACTGATCACTCAAGTACAACTTCGTAATATCCTTAACTAAACGTAACTTAAGTTAAACTGAACAAACTAACATTAGCCTAAACGTATAGAATTCATACCAAAAATAGTAAACAAATTTAAAAGGTTTACTTTTTCTGTAAACTTTTAGCAACACATTGATAAATAAAGTCACTCTAAAAATGAGTTGTAATTTAATTGATAGCTTCACCACTGATTTATATTAAAAATTCACGGGTAAAGTTTTAATAAATAATTAAAGAAATTCTTATATCTAACTGATCTCTATCTGGTTACTTTAAGATGTTAACTTTTTATTTTTTCTCCTGATCATATTTATTGAAAACAAACTTGACTGATTATTCCCCAAGCGTTATGTATAGTTAAAACAATAAAAGAAAATAATATAATGAAAATTATCCCTTTGCTGCTTATGCCAGCTTTTTTAATCAATTGTGCTTACGCGACCTCTATTTTTAATAGCGACATTGAGAACTTAATTGCCACATTAAAGGCGCCCACCCCAGTTATTTCAGACTTGAAGCAACTAACGGATGAAATAGGCGCTCGCTTAACAGGTACTCAGGCAAATAAAAAATCGGTTAACTGGGCGCTGAAAAAATTTCATGAAGCGGGTGTTACCGCTAAAAAAGAAAGTTTTACTATGCCAAGAGCTTGGTCTGAGAAAACGATTAGCGCTAAAGTCTTTAATAGCCAAATAAATTTTTCACCTCGTATTGTTGCTATGCCTTTTACTAAAAAAACCCATTATCGAGGCCTGAGCGCTAAAATCGTCAATCTGAATAAAGGTAGCGTGGCAGATTTTGAAAAAATGAATATTGACCATTACTTAGCAGATAAGTGGTTACTTATTGAAACCGATATTTTGGATGATGAACGCGGCATCTCAGGCCTTTTTCAAGAGTATAACAATGCGGTCATCATCGAAGAACAAGCGTTAGCGGTCAAAGCCACAGGTATTATTTATATGTCTTCTCGGCCAAAAAACCTCTTGTACCGCCACTTACCTAGCTCAGGGGTTGATAATAAATTAGCCATTGTTGTTATGGAAAGGGAAAGTGCCCTTCGCACTCAACGCCTACTGAACTCAGGTGAATCACTAAAATTAACAGCGAAAATAAATATATTAGGTGAAAAGCCTTATCAAGCTAATAATGTTGTTGCTGAAATAAAAGGTGACACCTATCCCGATGAGATTGTCTTAATTGGTGCTCATATTGATTCTTTTGATTTGGGTACTGGCGCTCTTGATAATGGTGCTAATGTTAGTCTAGTGATAGATCTTGCTCGTCAAATCACTAAGCTTGCTATAACACCTAAGCGTACTATTCGCTTTGTACTATTTAACGGCGAAGAACAAGGTATGTACGGTTCTTGGGGGTACACTCAAACACATAGAGACGAGTTAGATAATCATGTCTTAGCCGCAACCATAGACATTGGCACCGGTGCTATTACTGGTTTTTTTATTAATGGTCGTGAAGAAATTAGAGCAACCATCGACAGTGTTTTGCATCCCGACGCAGAATTGGGTTCATTTAGCCAAATAATCGATCCAGTTGTTGGCACTGACAATTATGACTTTATGATGCAAGGTATCGCAAACCTTGTGGCTAACCAAGCAGACGCTAACTATGCATCTAATTATCATGCTCAATCAGACACCTTTGAAAAAGTAGACCAACAACAATTAAAATTGAACGCCGCTATTATGGGGGCAACTATTTTAGGTATTGCTAACCTTGACCAGATCCCTTGGCAACGTCAAACCTCAGAGCAAGTGGTAAAAATGGTTGAAAAATATAACCTTGAACAAGCGATGAAAACCTTTGGTTTACAACAAAGCTGGCAAGAAAACAAACGTGGTATTCAACACTAAAAGCTCGTCAACTTGTTTTAAATACTTTTCGCCGCTCGATAGCAATATCTAGCGGTTTTTTGTTGATAGAGGAAAAAAACTCATTCTACGACAGTAGAAAGCGGCTATATCGATGATATTGTCTCTTATTAAGGAAGGGGATAAATACCCATCTATTTAGTTATTAACTTGATAAACGGCCAAGTACTTTACTACAAGCTAAAACTTCTTTATCTACTCTAGCGTGCTTTAAGCGCCTTTTTCTAAAATAAAGGTCGTTTTTTTATTAATATTATCTATACTCCATCAAAATGTTATTAATGGAGTAATAATATGAAAAGAATGCCAACTGCTCTGGTAAAAACTTGGTTATTTCTGCTTAAAAGTAAAGACCCCAAACTCGCAAGACAAAAATTCATTGCTTATCAAAAAATAAAAAAATCATTCGGCAGTGCTGACCTAGCACAGTTATATCTTGAACAAGATAGAGATAATGACATCGAAGTCGTTATCATTTAAACAAAAAAAATGAGCAGGTGCTAACACCAACTCACTTTTTATCAAGCCTGATATATTTATTTGAATATTTACATTTGTTTATCAAGCCGTACAGAGCCATTTTCCAAATAAATGAGGCGGATAGCGTCATTACGTTGAAAAATCATTCTTGAGTCTAAGTATTGTATGACCATAAACTCCTTACCCTGGTCAGTTTTTATCATTAATTCAACTAAATGAAGCGTCTTACGGTGGTATTGTGGGTTTTTATTATTGGCCATAGAACCGCCTAATAAAGCACCAAGGACAGTAGCTACATCTCGGCCACTACCACTACCAAATTGATTGCCAACCGCACCACCAATAAGCGCACCACCAAAAACTTTCCAGCCTTTGTCTTTATCTTCGATAAGTTCTACTTCAGTAATATTTCTAACCGATTGTACTTTTCCAAAGAGAACTTTTTCGACAGGTACGGCTTTGCTTCTGTCATATTGCGCATTCACTATTGGACTTAATAAAATCGTTAATAGGCACAAACAAGAAAATAGCTTTGTTTTCATGATCTCCCCCTAAATATTGAATATCAGCTCTTACCAACCCACTGATGCTTTAACTTTAGTTTTGCGAATTTCAGTTTCGTCAGCCCATTCAACTAAGCCACTTTCTAAATCCATTAAACGTAGTGTAAATTTATAATAGACATCAGACTTGTCTTTGTTGGATTTTACAATACTTGATAAGTTCCCATAAAGCATATACTCAGCGCCAACTTGCTTACCAAATTGCACAGCTTTATTGGTGTCAACCATACCACTGTCTTGTTGAAATTTTATTTGTTCACGAGCCGCTTCTACTCGCGCCATATCAACAAAGCGAAACTTGCCTGAACGTAGTAACTTTGTGGAAATTGAATCAGTAATTGATTCAGTATCAATATGTTCGCTGGTTTTATTTTTTAGGCGCTCAACGAACATGATCGGACGTTTATTTTGCGTTAACGTACCTACAACTGGCGACAATAATAGCGAGTCAGTCATTTCTCCAGCAACTTTTTGTAAGTCAGTAGAGCCAAAGTTAATATCGGTCGTCTCAACCGCTGTCGCATCACCGTAGCGAACAACTGACTTTTGTGCACAACCCGCCACAAGGGTAATAGCTAAACCAACAGTAGTGGCAATCATTAATTTTTTCATAAGTACTTCCTTAATATATAACGTAATAAATTTTAATATTTAATATCTATAAGCTTTTTCTGGGATTTCTCTCACATAAACAGTGAACGAAGCAACCTGTTCATTCGGTGCGAGTCCACTTAAGCTTGTTGACTGAAAACCATGTAATTCAAGTGGCTTCCAGGGTGTTTTTCGTGATTCAATCACAAATCCTTGCGCATCAAACCAGTTAAAGTGGTATTGCAATTTTAATGACTTTTTATAGGTACTGTTAAGCTGTAGGTTTATTTCTAGTAAACCATTGGTTTTTCTTGATTTTACATCAATAATTTTTAGCTGTTGTGCTAATTTAGGGTTATGGACCTCTAAATGCTTCGAAAACTCATCACCTTGTGTCATCGCACTGGTGCCGATCCCCGAGGTTATTGGCGCAGCGCAACCCAGAAAAAATATTGAGCTGAACACGGTAATAGCTGAAATTCTTATAAAATAATGCATATTTTTATCCTTACAAATTTATAGTTTGATAACCGGTAAAGTTACCCAGAGCGGTAAAATTAATGAGCGTTGTTCTATTTTCTGCTACGTCAATGTCAACGACCTGCTTTTTACCAGCATATGAAATCATCAATTTTTTCTGACCTACCACAACATTATCCAACCTCATTATTTGCACATTATCGGGCAAACTTGACCAACTGCGAGTATCGGCTTTTTCTGAAGCAATATTATAAAGGCTGGCTAAAATATTACCGACATCGCCACCCGACTTGCTCAAATTCTGACGTATCTGCTCTTTGGCGACTAAACGTATCGCTTGTCTTGTTACCAAACCCGGCAATTTTTCTTTTAAGTCTTTGCTTGCTAAAGACTGAAGCCTGACAATTTCTTGCGAAAGGTAACTTTTTTCATCAATACTGATACTCAAAGGTATTAATGCTGGTAAGCGCCCTCGATAAACAGGTAAAGCAAAAGTGAAAAATTTAAAATCTGAGCGAGTATTAAAGACAGGTAAATTTAAACTTGCCTCTTCTTTTGCACTAACAATTCCTTGTTCAAAAATAACAACTATTTGACCTGTGTTTATTTTATTTTGCCCTTGATAGCGACCAAACCTTTGCTCAAAGCGGGCAAGTTCTTCATTCATATTTAGCTTATTAGCTAATCGCAAGACATCTTGTTGCAGAAACGTATTATTGGGATATATTTCTAGCGCTCGCTTATAGTCAATATAGGCATCATCAAACTTTTTAGCTGTTTCATACAATAAACCCGAAAGATAAAAAGTATAAGCATTTTGAAAACTGTTTTTTAGATCACCAATTAAGTTATCCATTGATGGGAAGTTCTCATATAATTTATTACTGTTGATGCCTTTTTCGGCCATTTCTTCTTCAGCTTTGTAGAGTTCAGCTTGATTAGTTTTTAATGCACGTTCTTGCACTAAATTAGCTCTGCGCACTTCAACCAAAGCGCCCTCTAAACTGCCTTGATATAAATAATTTAACGCTTGATAAGAATGCAACATACCTTGCTCGTATGAAGGTATTTCATAGCCAATGGCATTGTCATTAGTCACCACCGCACTGACTTTTTTCAAGCCACTGCTTATTTGTATTTTCGCTGCTTGCTCTTCAGCCTGAACTTGTTGGTAGGCTAATTCAAAACTTTTTTGACTCGCCATCCAATCATGAGAAAGAAACTGTAAACGGGCTTTTTCTAGTTGGCTCAAGGCATAATTATTATGCTGGCGATTAACCGAGATAACTGATGTAGTAGCAACAACGAAATCACCTCTTAACTGAGCTGAACGAGATTCTTGCATCTGTTGACTGTAACCAAAAAACAAATCACTCATGCCTATAGATGTACAGCCAACAAGCGTCGCTACTGAAAACATAAGACAAAATTTTATTAATAACTGTTTACACATAAAATTTTCAAGTAACCCTTAATGATGAAGACATTATAACACTTTAATAGCTAAACCTGCGCTTGATTTGCTAGATGTAAAATTAATACGAAACAGCCCAATAGGCAATACAATAATTGTGAGTAAATTGTAAGAATTTTGTAATGTTCTGAGAGTGTTAACCGTTAGCAAAGCTTGATTGCCCTATTATTGACATATTTGGTCAGTACTTTGCCCTAATACCGCCCCCGCTAACGCTCAATGCTTTGCTTTAATATCATCTACTACTTACACAAAAGAGCAAGTGATGTTTACTTCTAGAAAAAACCGACAATTTATAGATTACCAAGACTCATACTATTACCGACAACAGAATAAAAAACGTCGAAATAAATGGTTAAAGTTATCACTGCTAGTGTTTCTTATCCTATTGTCTTCTTTGGCTTTAGTGCGTTATGCGCAAAGTAGTGAAATGGCTTTGACTGAAAATACAGCCAATAACAATACGCTTATTTATGGTCCACAATTATTATTTGATCACCCAAATCCAGCAAAGCAAGCCAATTTACCCCTTGATATTCAGACCAATGTTGAGATTAATGGTTTAATTGCTTATGTAGAAATAAAACAAACCTTCGTTAATCCTCATGCGATTGCTTTAGAAGGAACCTATCAATTTCCCTTACCTGAAGATGCTGCAATAAAACGGTTAATGATAAAGGTTGGCGATAATGAGATAGTTGGCGAGATAATGGCAAAAAACACCGCTAAGGTTGTATATCAACAAGCGAAAAGCCAAGGCAGAAAAGCGAGCTTACTCGAGCAACAACAAGCTAATTTGTTTATCAATAAAATTGCTAATATTCCACCACAAGCAAGCGTTATTGTTACGCTAACTTTTATGATGCCAGTCTCTTTTTCACAGGGTAATTTTGATCTACGATTACCACTAGCAATGACTCAAAGGTACCAACCCAAATTATCCCAGCCATTATCTGAAAATCCACAAGTAGCAAAAGCTTCTGAGCTTACAGAGCAACGAATAGCCTACTCTGCAGATAAATTACCTGCACAGCTGCACGCATCAACCACAAAAGCGCCTAGCCACTTACCTTCAATTGCCAGCAGTCAATCATCTATTAATATTTCCTTAAATTCGGGTATTGCGATTACTGCGATTAGTAGTGCTAGTCATAAAATAGTGATGCGCGCGTTAAACTCCCATCAAAATGCTTACTTTATTACCTTAAATCAGGCCAAAGTGGTCGCTCATAAAAGTTTCGTTCTAAGCTGGCGATTATTAGCCAGTGAGCAAGCTAAAATCAGCAGTTTTACTGAACAAGTAGCAGATGAATATTATACGCTGCTGACCTTTTTCCCGCCAAAGACAGACCTTGCACAAGTGATCGCACGAGATATCATTTTTATCATTGATACCTCAGGTTCTATGCAAGGTTCGGCTATGGAACAAGCAAAAGCGAGTCTCTCGTTAGCTATATTACAACTTAACGATAAAGATAGTTTTAATATTATCGCTTTCAATGACACTACCGAATTACTCTTTTCCGGCACCAAAATGGCTGCAGGTCATCATATTAAAAAAGCGCAACAATTTATTAGTCACTTAATGGCCGATGGTGGCACTGAAATGTACCGTCCCTTGAGTAACGCTTTGATGATGAAAAAAAGTGCTGTGCAAGCAGCGCAGGCTATTCGCCAAATAGTTTTTATTACCGACGGAGCTGTCGCTAACGAATTTGAACTTATGCAACTGCTTGAAAATGCCCAAGGTGATTTTCGTTTATACACCGTTGGCATAGGCGCTGCGCCCAATGGTTACTTTATGAAGAAAGCCGCTCAATTTGGTAGGGGTCGTTATGTTTTTATTCAAAGCCAAAGTGATGTTCAACAAAAGATGAGCGACTTTATGACTAAAATAAGTCAACCCGCAATCACTAATATCGACTTAATCATCGACAGCCGAGTTCATCAACACCTCGAGGTTTATCCTAAAAGCATCCCTGATTTATATTTCGACGAGCCCTTGCAGATAGCGATAAAATCTCAGTTTCCTATCACGAGTTTGCAATTAACAGGTGATACCGTCACTGCGCCCTGGTACCAAGAATTAATTATTGATAGCGAGCAATCTTCAACCGGTATTTCATCCCTTTGGGCGCGTAGAAAAATAGAAACCTTACTCGATAGCTTAGTCAGCGGAGCAGATAAAGCTAAGGTGAAGTTTCAGGTTATTACTACCTCACTCAAGCATCAAATCATATCGCCCTACACCAGTTTTATAGCCTTAGAGAAACAGCAAAAAGACGGATTATTACTCGCTAAGAATACCGTTTTTCAAGCCCATGAAAGTTTAATGGTCGCTATGCCTAAAACAGCATTAGGGTGGAAATTACAATTTCTGCTTGGCATGGCACTCTTGTTATTGGTAACTATGAGCGAGGCTATTATATTGCGGGGTTATCAGTGTATTAAATTAAGGGGTGGTCAACCTTGAAAAAATTAATTAAAACATCCTTATTGATCATCGGTAGCTTGCTGTGTTTACAAGCCAGTTGGTTGCCTACTAAAGCTTGGTTATCTCAGCAATTAATTAATTATAGCTGGCATCAGACACTGGCTTTACAGCAAAGAATAAAACCTTGGCCATGGGCTGATACCTACCCTACTGCCGAGCTTTCATTTAAACGCTTAGCAAAGTCTTTGGTGATACTTAATGGCGGCGACCCAACCACACTCGCTTTTTCAGCCGGGGCTATTGCTCCTTTCAACCAGGTCAGCCGTGCTCAACCTTTTGTGGTTGCTGGCCATAGAGATAGCCACTTTTCATTTTTAGACGAGGTAGATATGAAGGATATTATTTCATTAACTGACCGATATGGTCAAAGCCAGCTTTATCAAGTTGAAGCGATTAACATTGTTGACGCTTCAACAGGTCAAATGCCCCTGCTAGCTGATGATTCATCATTAATATTAATCACTTGCTACCCTTTTAATAACTCGAGCAGTAATAGCAATGAAAGATATGTGATAACCGCAAAGTTACTTTAAGGGGATAAGTGGTTACGGGTCATTAAGCCAATAACCCTATTATTACGGTATTTAACCTTATAAAATCTATCAAGAAGTACCGACGGCTATTTAAAGTTTATCCCGTTAACATTAATTGCCTGAGGGGGTTGGTAAAATGATTATCTAAGCTATAGTTTAAAATATGATGGATGAAATTATAAAATTTATGAAAGGACTAAAGAAAAATTTAGCTTTTGGCTTAGTATTGTTATTGGTATTTTACTGCGGCCAAGTATCTGCAACTAAGATCAGCATTCTTACTGAACATTTGGCTCCTTTTCAAATTGTCACGACCAATGCAATAGAAGGCTTGTCAACAGAAATAGTCGAAGCGACGTTAGCACAAGCTCAGTATGAATACGCCATCAGTGCTCACCCATGGGCGTTGTCTTATAGAAGAGCACAGCATGGAAAAAACACCTGTATATATTCACTTGCTCGTATCCCAGAGCGTGAGCCTTTGTTTAAGTGGGTTGGACATATTGCTTCAAGTACCATCTCTCTTTATTCCCTTAATAATAGTCAGATAACTATCTCTGCTATAGAAGAAGCTAAAAAATATAACATTGCGGTGATACGTGATGATGTTACCCACCATTTTTTATTATCAAAAAAATTTATTGAAAACCAAAACCTTTATGTGGTTGACAATTATGATGCCTTATTAAAATTATTAGACCTATCTAGTCGCCATATTGATTTAGTTGTTCTCAATGATGATTTACTTAGAAATAGAGTAAAAGACTTGGGAGAAACAACAAAATATAAAAATGTATTTCAGTTCAAGGCGTTAACACTAAACTTTCATTTTGCTTGCAGTTTAAACACAGAGCAAGTCATTGTAGATAACCTTATTAATGCAATGATGCTACTTGAGCAACGTGGTGTATTGTTAACTATCAGGAAGAAGTGGCAAAAAAACATGGTGAGTTTAATTAATTAAATACACATTCCAGTAAAATTGGTGGTTAGCTGTGTGCTATTAACACTATTCTCGTAAAGCGTTTAATCGCAAGTTGAACAGTTATCTTTTCATAATAAGAGAGCCGTAATGAAACAACGTAATAAAAATATGCTAGTAAAATTTATTACCTTGATGACGTTAATAGGCAATGTTTTTCCACTTTCCGGGCAAACACTCCAGATTGAAACAATCAATGTCGCTCCCTTTGGCTTTATTGGGGACAATAGTAAGCCAACTGGAATGATGTTCGAAATAAGTAATAGAATTGCCGAAGTAGCAGGGCTTAACTATACCAATAAGATAATTCCTTATGCTCGTACTATTATTCACCTGAAACAAGGCAAATCAGATTTTGTGCTACGTTTCAATAATGATCAGTTGCCCGTGGTCTCCATCCCATTAGTCTCAGTGATCACTATGCCAATTATTATCCTGTCTAGGGCGGGAACTCACTATCGAAGCCTAAAAGATCTCCATGGAAAAACAGTGGGAGTGGTGCGAGGCGGTGAATTTGATGTCAATTTTGATAATGACACCGCCATTAATAAAGTTGAAGTCAATAATTACACACAAATGCTAAAACTGTTAATCAGTGGTCGAATTGACGGCTGTATTGGTACCAATGTTGGATTATATTACAACGCTAAGCAACTTGGCATAAAACCTGAGGTATTGAATTCACCATTACAACTAAGTTTCAAAGATTTTGTACTTCATTTTTCTAAAAAGAAGATAAATACCCAGACAATGAAAATATTAAAAAAATCAGTAGAAAAGCTTAAAAGTAATGGGGAGATCCAGACAATCGTCAACAAATACATCGGCGATTTCAAATAGCGGCTTTCATCAAGCCATTAATCAATTTTTGTTAATCGCTTGAAATCGAGAGCGGCGTTAAATATTGACGATATTGAATTTTTATATTTTAGAAAAAACTAATAGCCGATTATTCGCGGGCATTGGATGATCGTCAATTAACTCAAGTCCTGCTCCCGTTGCCAATAATAAGACTGCCTCAATATCTCTAATACCGCTATTCTTATCTCTTTCTTTAAGCCACACATCGAAGTCTGCGTTACTCTCACTAGAGAACTGCCCTTGATAGTTAAAAGGTCCGTATATACAAATACTTGCTGAAGATGATAAGTTTTGCGCAAGCCCCTCAAAAAACTTAACCACTAATGGCCAGCTAATGATATGCAGTGTATTAGCGGTATATACGCCATCAAGGGGGGCATTTTGATTAAGCTTAGGCCAAGTTCTATTTAAATCAACGACGACCGGCCTTTTTACATTCAACCACTTGCTTTCATCGAGCCAGGCATTAATACCCTGGTGGTTTATTAGTAAATCACTGGTTTGCCAGGTTAGATGGGGTAAATTTGGACCAAAAAAGGCCGCGTGCTGCCCTGTTCCTGAGCCGATTTCAAGGACATGCTTAGCACTTGCAAACACTTTCGTTAAAACATTCAAAATAGGTGATTTATTGTTTTCACATGCTTGGGAAAAAGGTTTATTCATTATTTTTCTTAAGTTGATTCATTGTTAGCTAACGTTTTGAAAGGTAACGCCTGCTGGCATTGCTGCTGGTACGTTAGCATATGCTGTTGCTCTTGATGACAAAAATTTTTAATTGCTGCCTTAAAAGCTGGGTGTTTTATCCAGTGGTAAGAGTAGGTTAATATTGGTTCAAAGCCCCGTTGAATTTTGTGTTCACCTTGAGTACCCGGGTTAAAAACTTGCAAGTTGTGTTCAATACAAAACTCGATACCTCGATAATAACAAAGCTCAAAATGTAAATTATTATAATGTTTAGTACAGCCCCAATATCGCCCATATAAGTGAGTATCATCATAAAAAAAGAGCGCACAGGCGATGTCTTCTTGCTGATGACTGGCGATGATCAATAAAATATTATCAGTCATACTAAGCACTATTTGCTTAAAAAAATCATAGCTCAAGTGGGGTTGATGACCCCGTTTTAAATAAGTTAATTGATAAGTTAGATAGAAAAAATCAAGTTCTTGTCGGCTAATTTCGCTATTTTTCAGTTGACGAATTTTAATCTCTTGTTGAGTAATAGACAGCCTTTCTTTGCGAGTGTTTTTTCTTTTGCGCGAAGTAAACGTACCTAGAAAGTCGTCAAAGGTTTTATAATCACGATTAAACCAGTGAAATTGCACCGTATTACGTTGATAAATATCCGCTGGTAAAACTGTTTTTATTTCATCACAGTATAATATATGCCAACTATTAATATTTTCTTGCTGGCAATGTTCAATGAGCGGTGCAAACAACTCATTTATTTGGAATTTTTCTGAAAGTAATTTATTACTGGTTACGGGGGTAAAGGGAATAGTTGCGACTAATTTAGGGTAATAATTTATCTCATTGCGTTGATAAGCCTCGGCCCAATCCCAATCAAAAACATACTCCCCCCAAGAGTGGCTTTTCAAGTACATCGGCATCACACCTGTGACATCACCGTTTGTTGATGTCACTAAATGATGAGCTTGCCAACCTTGTTTAACACTAACTGAGTCACTTTTTTCAAGCGCGCTAAAAAACTCATAAGCAAGAAAAGGGCTAGGTGAATTATTTAACGCCTGCCAATCAATAGCACTTATTTTGTCAATATGATTAAGAAAATTAATATTTATATTTATATCAGCATTCAATCGCGTTTTACTCAACAGCCAATGGCTGTTTATCTAGCAATAGTGACTTAATTTTACTGTCAAAATAGCATTATTAAAGGATGTTGCGTCAATGATAGCGCTATTTTTTCTCGAAATGTATCACTAAGCCATATTTTTAAGTTATCAGGGGTGGCAAAATAAAAAATAGCCAACAATAAAAAGAGTTCTAATACTAAGTAACGCAAGCTGATATTTCGCTGAAATATAGAGAGTATCTAGTACTAGAATTTATTTAACAGCACTTATACAATACATCTTTATAGTAAATAAAGGTGAATTTCCGGTGTCTGAGAAAGTGATTAACTTCGAGTTTGAAAAGCACAATAAAAACAGTGTTCGATATAAAGAAGTACCTGAGAATGGAATGCCCCCCGTTTTAGGGTCTATCTATGTGCAAAAATGGTTTGCCGGTGACAATAAAAACATTGAAATAACCATTAAAACAAAAGATTAAACAACTAAAGTCCGCTCCCTACTCTATCGCGCATATAGGCGGTGCTGTATTAAGGCAACGTGCAGTTGAGGTTGAGGTTGAGGTTGAGGTTTAAAATATTTAAGATGAGAAGTACCAGCAACGGCCATGATCAATCCTGAAGTATTGACCTTATCAGCTTAAAGAAAAAAAGGTTGAGAAGACTGTTTAAGTGTACCTAAGATGCGCAGTTTTGTGCCATGGTACAGTGACATCAGATTCCGATATTATCACTGACAAGGTATTGAACAACAAAAAGAATTAGCCAGTTTTTCAGCATGAATTTGAACGGTTTAACTTTTATTGACAAAGTAAAGTCGACAACAGACTTTGTCAGTGAAAATAAATGGTATAAACAGATAATTGGTGAAAACGTTAAGAACTAATCATGTTCTTTACTGGCTTTAAGTTGACTATCAATAGTTGCTAGATAAATAAAAATAAAGCTTTATACTGCCTATAATGATGAAATTTATAAAAATAATACCTTTACTTTTCCTTTACTCATTAAGTGCATTAGCACAATCGAGCGCAAAGCCAGATTTGGCGTTATTGGAAAAGGGCAACATAATTCTAACCGTAGCTACGGAAAATATTGGTTACTACCCATTTTACTATCCAGAAAATGGTGAAATAAAAGGTTTTTCGGTTGAGGTTCTTAATTATATTGAAGCGCATTCAAACTATGATTTTGAGTTTATTATTCTCCCTTGGCCAAGGGCCGTTCACTTGGTTGCAGAAGGCAGGATCGATTTAATACTGACCTTATTTAAAACACCGAAGCGCGAACAAATGTATCATTTTATTGAGCCTTCTTATGCTAATGAAATTAATCAATTATTCACTTTAAAAGATAATAATTTTGAGTTTGATGGAAAATTAAAACAACTAACATCCTACTCTGTCGGCACTATTAGAGAATATTCCTACGGCGAATATTTTGATGGTGCCAGCTACCTAAATAAATTGCCCGCATTAACAGAAGAAGTACTTTTAAAACTGTTGCTCGGCAAACAAATAGACATGTTAATCAGTAACCCATTAGTGTTTAATCAATTAATTTTAAAAGAAAAGGTTGGCGCCCATGTTAAGGCTATAGAGCCACATATATCAATGACTCCTGTCTATATGGCGCTAACCAAGAAGAGAAAAGACTCGCTAGCAATAAATACCACACTTGGGCAACTCACTGAGCAGTTAAAAGCGTCTCCTTACTATCAAGAATTACTCAAAAAATATCAGTTGAATTTTAAATAATGGAGTTAAATTAAAGACACTAAGGGGTTAGCTTACTAACACCATTATTTTTCAGCAGACTAAGCTGATATTATGGGTTTATAATTTGCTATTACTTAGTTAAAAATCCCACTATCATTCAATGATAGTCTCAATCATAATTACGGAGTCTACAATGTCTACAGATACCTATGTACCACCAAAGATATGGGAATGGAATAAAGAGTCTGGTGGTAAATTTGCCAGTATTAATCGCCCTATTGCAGGAGAAACGCATCAAGGCGACTTGCCCGTAGGTAAGCACCCTTTCCAGCTATACTCGCTGGCTACCCCTAACGGTGTCAAAATTACCATTTTATTAGAAGAGCTATTAGCGTTAAATATAGCTGAAGCCGAATACGATGCGCACTTGATTGATATAATGGCCGGTGATCAATTTAGCTCAGGCTTTGTTGATATCAATCCCAACTCTAAAATACCGGCTTTAGTTGATAATAGTGGCGATAATAAACTGCCCATTTTTGAATCTGGCGCGATACTTCTGCATTTGGCTGAAAAGTTTGCTGCCTTCATACCCAAAGAGCCGTTACTTAAAGCACAATGCTTATCATGGCTATTTTGGCAAGTGGGTAGTGGCCCTTATTTAGGCGGTGGGTTTGGTCATTTTTTTGCTTACGCACCCGAAAAATTTGAATATCCAATAGAACGTTTTACTATGGAAGTTAAACGACAACTCGATGTACTCGACCGTCATTTAGCCAATAATAAATATATGTGTGGCGAGCAATACACTATTGCAGATATCGCTATATGGCCATGGTATGGAGCATTAGTACAAAATAAAGTCTATGAAGCTGCAGAGTTTTTACAAACGCAATCCTATACAAACTTATTGCGATGGACCGAAGAAGTTGGCAATCGAGCAGCTGTTAAGCGTGGTTTAATGGTCAATCGTACTTGGGGAGAGTTAGAAGAACAATTACATGAACGCCATGATGCCAGTGATTTTGAACTTAAAACTCAAGACAAGCTAGTCGATTCTCAATAATCAACTCGGGTCTTTAGCCTGATAGTTGTGCTGCCAAAATTTTTACCCGCAGGCTCATTGACTAATGAGCCATGACCCCCTTTGGCGGTTACAGGGGAAAAAATGTTAAAAGACAAAAACATCATGACTCACTGCTTATTCCTTAGCAGGAGTCTTGATTTATTATCGGATTTATTTAATGTAGATTCGAATATACTAGGTGTTTAATTCGTATTTATCGAAGTATTAAGGCTAACTTATACGCTGAATTTAGCCTTAATAACTTATACTAACAAGTAGATAAACCGCATAAGAAAACGTTAAATTTAACATTAAAATTAATGTTTTCATTGGGGTAAACGGACACTGCAACTCAAAATTATATGTAAGAAGTCAATAAATTATGATTCTGGCTTAATTATCTCGTTAGCCTGCGTACTTTTCTTTTTTATTAACCAGTACGTTACTCCAAGAGAAATAGTCACCAAAGCAAGACCAACAATTTGATCTGCAGAAACAAGTTTAAGATCTAACACAATAACTTTACGGGCAACTGCCATCAATGCTGTGGCAACAACCAATTCTACCGGGATAACGTTTGAGCCAAGGTACAAACGAATATTGATAAAGATTTCAACCGCGATTAACACCACCATAAAAGCGCCAAAAGTTTGTAAAATATCATCAATATCTAAAAGAAAATAAGGCGGCATCGATAGTTTCAAATAGAGTACATAAACCACATCAGCGATACTCCAATAGATCACTAATACCATTAACAAGGCCAGTATTCTTATCGCAAATCGAATCGAGCGATGCAGTACCTTTAACAATGGATCTGAATGATTTTCAGGTAATTCTTCGTGTCTCATGGATCTTCCTATATGAAAAGCAGGGTAAATATATCGATATATCTATGTTCATAAAGCCATAACGTTATGATCATAGAAAATATCAATATTGAAAATACGGCTCGAAACTAGCAAATATTCGCTATCATAGCCCGCCCAAGGTCAATATAAGCGTTAACATCTTCATTCATCCCCTTGGTTTTAATATGATCAGCAAAACCAAGTCGCGCCGTCATAGCTAGCCAAAATATGGCACTAATTAAGCCAGCAATACGCCACAAATTAGTCTTAGCCCACTTAAGCGCCAACGTAATAGAGAGGACATAGATAACAAAACCCGCAAGTTTAGATGATGCCCAACCATTAACGAAAGGATACAAATTAAGCGGGTTAACGATCACCAAATAAATAAAAGTAACAGCAAATAACGTATATAAAATATGTGGTCCAATTTTTAACAGTTTGTTGTTAGCTTTTTCAGACCCTTTCATCATTAACACAAAGTTAATGAGAAAAAGAACAAAAGTAAGTGTAATTATGGTTATGTGTAGATGCTTAATTATCATGTACATGTGGTTGTTCCCTAAAAATTCATTATTTATTTAATACTTAGGCTGTCAGTATATCGTTTATTTACCTAAGCAACTGCTATCTTTTATATTATTTTAATAAGTTCAGCCAAGATAAGCTGAGCATATTCATTGCACAAGTTTCTCTGTTGATAAGTTTTTGTGTCATGCAAGCATTTAGTCAAGCTTACTGTGCTTTTTTTCTAGATAAGTTAGCGAGGCTTCTAAAGCTTCATAGCGCAATGAATAGATATTATCATTGGCGACTAAATCCAATACATTACACTTTTCGAGCTGTTGATGTGTTTGCTTATTTGGGCACAATAAAAAAACTTCACATTGACCATCTTGAGCATCTTTTACTGCGTTTTCTAGCGCAAGTCCTACCGTTTCATCAATCATAGGGACATCCGTTAAATCGAGGATCATGACCTCAAAATCTGCAACACTGGTATGCTGACGAGAAATAGCTTTTGATACACTAAAAATCATCGGCCCTGATAAGTAAAAAAATAACACTTTACCATTCGCTTTATCGAGTAAGCCTCGTTCAAGCACAGTTAATGGCACATCATTGCCATCAGCATCACTAATTGCTTTAACCTTTCTGGCCTGCTCTCGACTTAAACGCTCAATAACAATGATATTAGAAATGAAGACACCAAGACCTACAGCGACAATTAAATCAACAAAAATAGTTAATAACATAACACCATACATAATGGCCATGCCCTGAACACTGACTTTATGAGCACGTTGAATAAAGCTCCAGTCAAGGATATTAAAACCTACATAAACGGCAATCCCCGCTAACACAGCCATGGGGATAGGCTCAGTTAGACCTGCAGCCACTAACACCACTAATGCAAGTACCAAGGCGCGAATGATACCTGACACAGGTGAGCGTGCACCCACTTGAATATTAGTCACGGTACCCATAGTTGCGCCAGCGCCTGGTAAAGCACCGAACAAGCCAGAGATCATATTAGCGATACCTTGTCCGCGTAACTCCCGGTCGGGATCATGTTCTTTTCGTGTTAATGAATCACCAATCACAGCAGTCAATAAGGTATCAATGCAGCCAAGTGTGCCCAGGACCAAAGCATCTATCACCATAGTAGTAAAGATGTCGACGTTGAAATGAGGAATAACTAAAGAAGGTAAACCTGCCGGTATCTCACCAATTCTGCGGATGTCATCGCTGTTGAAAAAAATTAAAGAAAGTACAGTAACAACAACTAATGCGACCAGTTGAGCCGGAACATATTTGCGGTAATGTTTAGGTAAGTAAAATAAAATACCTAAAGTAAGTGCCCCTAAAAATAATTCACTGAACTTAATATTTGCGAGTATATTAGGCAGTGCTGATAAGCTTCCCGTAACGCCACCAGAAGGTGTCTGATGTCCTAACAACGGAGCTAACTGCAAGATAATTAAAATAACACCTATGCCTGACATAAAGCCAGAAATCACACTATAAGGCATTAACGTAATATATTTTCCGAGCTTTAGTGTGCCAAGTAACATCTGAAATGCACCGGCCATCATCACAATAGTAAATGAAATTGCCATGCCTGTTTCTGGATATTTTGCCATCATGCTGGTTAATATGGCTGTCATAATAACGGTCATTGGACCGGTAGGCTCTGATATCAAACTAGATGAACCACCAAACAATGCGGCAAAAAAGCCAACCATTATCGCGCCCCAAAGCCCAGCTTCAGCGCCAGCTCCTGACGCAACACCAAAAGCAAGTGCTAAAGGCAAAGAAATAATTGCGGTAGTTACACCACCAAACATATCTCCTTTGAGATTGAACTCTTTAAAACGATTTCCAAACACCGCGCAAATCCTTACTAAAAAAGATGATCAGGCCAGATAACATTTTATCTGACCCGTAAACAGAAAAACATAGAACCTAACGAATATGATTCAACTTAAGATCGCACTCAAAATTATCCATTTGTTGAACAAGATTTACTCGGTCTTTGTCGAAAAAATTAACATGACCCAATTTTCGTTGCGGTTTTACTGATTTATTGTACCAATGCAATGTTGATAAAGCTGAAAGCGAAGTCATTGGCGGTTTTTCATTACCGATTAAATTAATCATACCCGCTGTGCCAAGTAACTCTGTGCTACCTAGCACTAAGCCAGCAACCGCTCTTATATGATTTTCAAATTGGCAGGTTATACTCCCTGCTTGTGTCCAATGTCCACTATTGTGAACACGAGGTGCTAATTCATTGATCATTAATTCACCATCAACGACAAAGCACTCCATCGCCAGAACACCAACATAGTCGAGGGCATTTAATACGCTTTCCATATAAGCTTGAGTTTTAAGCGCTAGCGTATTATTTTGATCTATAGCGGGTGCAATAGATTGCAGCAAAATACCGTTTTTATGGGTATTCTCTGTTAAAGCATAATGTTCGATATTGCCATTTTTTGAGCGAACCGAGACGAGAGATATTTCTCGTTCAAACTTTATCCAAGCTTCAATAATATAATCTTCGATGTTTAAACGGTCAAAGTCTTCAATATCTGCCAAGGTTTTTAGAACCCATTGGTTTTTACCATCGTAGCCATCACTACAAGATTTAACCACCATAGGTAGCTGTAAGACTTTCAATGCTTCACTAGCTGGCAACGAATAAGCAAAGGGTGAAGTGGGTATTGATAATTTTTCTAATAATTGCTTTTCTCGATAACGATGCTGACAGGCAGAAATTGCTTCAATGTTTGGCAAAACATCACAATATGCTTGCAGAGCTTTAAGCAATTCTATATCTACTTGTTCTTTTTCTACGGTAATTACATCAGGCTTTCCAAGGAGGTTATAAAGCTTATGAATATTTTGCTCTTCCTGCCAATTTTTAGTCAGTGTAACCACTCGACCTAAACCGTCAACACAATCAGTTACTTGCTGGAGATTATCATTAATAAAGCTGAATTTTATCCCTAGTGGCAGTCCTGCAAGTGCCAACATACGAGAAAGTTGTCCACAACCTACAATGGCTATGCGCATTATTCTACCTCCCATGAGACACTTTCACTTTGCTGTGAACGCCATATTTGTAGCTTGCCTTGCAGTACCGTATCATTAATAGCAAGGATTTGTGAGGCCATTAACCCCGCATTAAATGCGCCTGCTTCGCCAATACCTTGGGTGGCAACTGCAACGCCTTTAGGCATTTGTACGATAGATAATAGACTGTCAATTCCTTTGAGTGCTTTGCTCATTACCGGCACACCAATAACAGGTAACCAAGTTAATGCGGCAGCCATACCGGGTAAATGTGCGGCGCCACCAGCACCCGCTATAATCACGCTGTACTCTTTATCGGCATTCTCAGCAAAGTCATATAAACGTTTAGGGGTACGATGGGCTGAAACAACCATAGCTTTATACTCAATGCCCAGTGCTTCAAGAACTGTAACCGCATTTTTCATCACTGGCCAATCTGACTGTGATCCCATGATAATTGCGACTTTAATTTTTTTCATTGTAAATGGCCTTATTTTTAATGGTTAAGCGCTGGCTTGAGTTAAACATCAATCCGCTAATTAAATATTCTGACAGTTATATTATGACAAAAAAGATAAATAGATAAAAATTGATATTACCTATAGTATAAATAGATAAAAATCTATTTGATGGGGTGTAATTATGAAATCAAGGCTTCATGCTCATGTTGGCACAATCAGACAGCTGGAAATATTATTGTCAGTTCATGATAAAGGTAGTATTAAAGAAGCGTCAAAAGCACTTTTTCTAACGCAACCAACGGTATCAATACAAATGAAAAAGCTTGCAGAGGCAATGGGAGCTCCTCTATATAACTATACCAATAGACAAATATTATTTACGGATATAGGCCTAGAGTTAGTAAAAACCGCGGTAGAGGTACTTGATAGTTTTTCACGACTTGATATGGCGATAGGCAATATTAAAGGTTTTAAGTCTGGCACCTTAAGGTTGGCTGTTGTCACCACTTCTAAATATTTTATTCCCCATTTGTTGGGACCTTTTTTAGAAAAATATCCAGATATAGATATACAGTTAAATATTGGTAATCGACAACAAACCATTGATCGCCTAAAGCAAGGTATTGACGACTTCTATGTGTTTAGTCATCCGCCATCTGATATTGAAACTGAGTCGATTGAATTTTTAACCAATCCGCTGGTAGCCATAGCACATCAAGACCACCCCATTGCTAAAAAGAAAAACCTCACTTTAAAAGATTTAAGCAAGGAACCTTTCATTATGCGTGAAAAAGGTTCAGGTACAAGGTATGCCATTGAGGAATTTTTAAAGCATCATAACACTAAGCTAAATGTAAAAATGACCATTGAAAGTAATGAAGCAATTAAACATCTGGTGATGTCAAAGCTTGGCATCTCAATATTATCAGCGCATACCTTAATGTATGGTGGACAAAGTGGACTAGTGCGTTTACCAATAAGTGAACTGCCAATAAATGCTCATTGGTTTTTTGTTTGGTCTAAATCAAAACGTCAAACCTTATTAGCGGCTGAATTTCTTGCTCATATTGAAACTAATGGCCGTTCATTATTACAAAAAGAAATGATATCAAACGATATTTTATCTCGCTAAATCACTGTTAAGTTAGCCTGCTGAGTAAAGTGGGTTAAACGATTGGCCAATTAAATCAATATTTTCATAAGGTTGATACCGGTTGAACAGCCAGGTATTTCACCTTTTGATAAAATAGCGCATGCACCACATTATTAGCGAATAGAAGCAATTAAACACCAAGTACTTGTATTACCTACCAATGATAATCGTTCCTTTCACCATACCTTAGCTTACTGTCGTATAAAAGCACCGCTGAACAGCATGGTTAAACTGAGCCATAATACCCCTTTACTCCCTAACGGCTTATCAGTAATTCATACGACTAAAAAAAACAGTTGTCCACTTTTAGTTGATAATAAAACAATTACAATCGACTTTAATTGCAGTAAATAGTTAGTTATAAATAACACAGCTAAGCAGTTAACAACGATGTTGTCTAAGCGATAACATCGCTGTTAACACTTTGGCGCTGAGTCATAGTAAATAATCATTTTTAAAATTAAACGAGGCACTTATGGAATTAACAATTACCGATCTGAAAATTGAACTTTCGTCAGAAAACTTGTCGCACATCCGAGATAAAGCACGTCACATGTTTAATAAATTTTATGATCGTGTTCAAGTAATAAAAGTGACCGTTGATGATATTAACGGCCCCAAAGGTGGTAAAGATAAGCACTGTAGAGTGGTTATTTACAGTAAAGGTATGCCTGATATTGTTGTTACTGATAATCAAAGCTCTGTAATGTCAGCGGTGAATATTGCCCTATCAAGAGCAAGAGCAAGTTTTTTAAAAAAGGTAAAGCGCCAGCAAAAAAATTATCCGACTTGGTCTCCTAAAAGTGATATTGAACTCTCTAAAAGGGTCGAACTAGAGCGTATTGAATTAATGGTGAACTAACAATGCTAACCCCTGTGTTCACCCATTACCGATAAAATAACGAGTAAATAACACAACTTATTTACTCATTTATTTAATGGCTGGGTTAGTGAACACCATAACGCTAGAAACTTAAATAATAATAGTTATATTGGCGCATGGGGCATTCAATAAACACATTATGTAAAAGGAGATAATCATGTTCGCAATATACACGCCAAATGGACGAAGCTTTTCAGGCCCACTGGAAGAGCTCTATCATATTCAAAAAACACAATTGACGGAGCAATCACGAAGTTTTCAGGAACTCGATGAGTTTTCACCTTTGCTAAAAAAAGGTTATTCGCCGCCCCCAAAAGCCATTGATGCTTATAAAGATGCTATCAGTAAAACTGAGACAAAAGAGTTGATATGTCACGCTTATCAAATTATGACTTACCCCGTTGCCGTAATATCAGCCAGTGATACTTTAACGACGGTTATTAAGATATTTACCGAGCGGGCATATCAAGAATTTCCAATTGTAAATAGCCAGCAACAACTTATGGGGAGCTTATCTAGACAACAACTTTACGAATATCTTTTAAAGCATGGCACGGATGTTGATAAAAGTGCAAAATCAAAAAGCGTCGCTGATTTATTTCTCAATGAGCATTCTAAAATTTATACCGCAGAACCAGTTACAGACATCCGACGTATTGCGGTCCTGCAAGTAAAAAATCGTTTGCACACAATTCCTATTTTAGAAAACAATGGCAAAGTAGTGGGCATTATTTCACGTACCGATATTATAAAAGCAGTAGCTATCGACCCTCCGTTATCATTGTGGTGTTAACGAAGAGAGGATAAAAGAATGCTTTAAAAAGATGGCCGTTTGCCGTTAACACAATAATAGCGGGGTAATTGTCGAGCTGTTAAATTAACTTCCCAGTATTTTCAGCGGTAATGACAACGCACTGTTGCCGGTTTGACCAACAAACCAAATAATGCCACTTAGCCCGCCTAATGTAATGACATACCATAATACTGAGACAATTTGAGCATAACGGTTTAGGGGTAATAGGTCACTCAAATGTCGACGTTTATATTCAAAGAAAATTTCTATACTACCAATAGCAAGTAAAAAGCCTAATAGCGCTAAACCAAAGTGATAACTAATATAAACACCTAATGCAGCACCTAATACACAAGCAACTAAACCAACTCGGGTATTAATTGAAAAGGCAATACTCTTGAGTATGTGTCCACCATCTAAGGGTAATACCGGCAACAAATTAAATAGATTAAGTAAGGCATTAAAAACCGCTAAACCGGCCAGTATTTCTAAATCGGTTAGCCAGTAACCTACCAAGCAAACAATAGAGAGTATTAGGCCAAAGAAAGGGCCCATTATCGAAATAACAACATCTTGCCAGCGGGTATTAATTTTATCGTCGCTCAATGCTAAGCCTCCGACAAAGGGAATAAGGTAAATACCTTTGGTTTTCAAACCAAAGTATTTCATCGCCTTAATATGTCCATATTCATGAAAGACGAGACAAAGAATAAGTGCTATGGCAAATTCAATAGAAAATAACCAGCTATATGCGGCTAAACTACCCGCAGCAAATAGCACTTTGATGACTTTGGCACTTTTTAATAATTTCAAGCCAAGTCCAGCCATGCCAATGAAACTAAATTTCATCGGCTGCTTGCTAGCTTTGCTAACTTGGCGTTGTTCTATATCTTTTTCAATGAGGGTATCTTCTTGTTGAAGTTTATTATCAACAAAAAGTTGGTATTTAAGCGCAAATGGCTGCCAATGCAGTGTGCCCTTAAGTTCTATATGTAATTCACCTTGCTCACTTTGTAGAGAGAATTGATGGGTAAAGGTATCGTTGCCATCGACTGCGTCGATTTGTGAGACACACTGGTCGTCCCAAAAAAGTTGTTGCCATCCCGCCATTGAACCTTCTAATCGTAGTGTTTTATTCAAACACGTTACTGCTAATAGTTGCACTTTATAAACTCAGTAAATAGAACCTTGCCCGATTATCACTATATTTGGAGGGGCAGCAAGGTTTATTGCCACTATTATTGATTTATCGGCAAACAGATAAGCGGGTAAAAAGTTTTTTATTCGCATCGCGATAGAAAAAGCCAGCTAAAGCTGGCTTAATAGTAAACAATTGATTAAGTATCAGTAGTTAAAGCAATACTTTACAATAACTTTACTTAGGCATTAACACTGTATCAATGACATGTATGACACCGTTACTTGCTTTAACGTCAGCAATAATCACTTTCGCATTGTTTATCATTACATTACCGCCATCTACTTTCACCATCAACATTTGGCCTTGTACTGTAGTAGCACTGTCTACTTTAACAACATCTGTAGACATCACTTTTCCAGCAACGACGTGATAAGTTAAAATCGATACTAATTTATCTTTGTTTTCTGGTTTTAATAGCATTTCAACCGTGCCTGCAGGTAACTTTGCAAAAGCTTCATCCGTTGGTGCAAATACAGTAAAAGGCCCTTTGCCTTTGAGTGTATCGACAAGTCCACCGGCTTTAACTGCAGCAACAAGAGTATTGAAAGAACCATTTGCAGCAGCTACATCAACAATGTCTTTTTTCATACCATGGTGTTCTGCATGAGAAGTCGGCATAAAAGCTAAGCTGGCAACTACGAGTAAACCTGTTGTAATAAATTTATTGAACATGTTAATTCCTATTTAATGGATAATATTTAGTTTCAGCCAATATTTACGTACTGTTAAACAATTAAGATCAGTTTACTTAACATCTTTATAATAAAAACGGATGAAATATAACCACACCTACCCTATCTACTAAAAAATCCATCCCTAAGGCTACAAGTATATCGTCACCTTATTCTTGAGTAATAGCCTCGTCTCAGCAATGAACTATGGCAAAAACTATAAAATTTTATTATCGAAGTTCAAGGATAACGTCTAAGTAATCAAGACTAAATTACCTTAATAAATTTGCGAAAATACTTAAATAAATATATTTTATAAGGTGTTTATGAAGGGTTAGATTATTTAAATTAATAAGTGAGATAAATAAATGTCAAAAAAATCAGCTAGTGATATCCCTCAAGAAGCATTTGACTGGTACGACGAATACGCTCATGGCGGTATGGATCGCAGAAGCTTTATGGCAAAATTAGCGACTTTAGTTGCAGTGGGATACTCAATGACAGTGCTCACATCAGCATTGCTTCCAAATTATGCCCTAGCCGAACAAGTTTCTTTTAATGATGATGAAATAAAAGCTACCTATGAAACTTTCGATTCACCCGAAGGTTACGGTAAAGGTGCCGGCTACTTAGTAACACCAACCAACAAAACAGGAACCTTGCCTGTTGTTTTAGTTATTCATGAAAACAGGGGCCTAAACCCCTACGTAAAAGATGTTGCTCGACGTTTAGCTAAAGCCGGGTATCTTGCCTTTGCTCCAGATGCTTTGTTCCCCTTAGGTGGATATCCTGGTAATGATGATGAAGGCAGATCTATGCAAAAGTCGATGGATGCTGAAAAAATACAGCATGACTTTGTTGCAGCAGCAAAATTCATCAAAAAACATCACAGAAGTAATGGAAAGCTTGGTGCTGTTGGCTTTTGTTTTGGTGGTTACATAGTCAATTACTTAGCCGCAGTGGAGTCTGATTTGATTATTGCAGGCGTACCTTTTTATGGCACACCAGCCAAAAAAGAATTACGTAAAAATATTAAGGCTTCGTTACTGATTCAATTGGCTGAACTCGATGAAAGGGTTAATAACTCTTGGCCTGACTATGAAAGTGACTTGAAAATTGTTCAAGCCCCCTATCAAATGCAGATCTATAAAAATGCCAAACATGGCTTTCATAATGACTCAACCAGCCGTTATGATAAAGAAAATGCCGAGCTTGCCTGGCATCGCACCCTAGCCTTTTTTACTGAGAAGCTGGTATAAAAATCATCTAAAAACACTTTATTAACGAGTTAAGCGAGCAAAGTCATCAATAAAGTAGACTTGTACTCGCTTAGCTATATTTAGCGTTTAGCGTTTAAACTCTGATGCTTTACTCCATTGTGGCCACACATTTTCTTTGGAAAGCTGATAACCAATGTCAAAAAATGCTTGCATATCTTCTTCGGCGCCAGAAAGATCCCATGTATCATTATATTCATCACAAAGGTTGTGATAACACTTACCAAGACTTTCCTTTAATTGAGTTCGCAACACTTTAGTCGCTTCATCAACGGCAGTTTCTCCCGTTTTAGCATATAACGCCGGAATGCCGATATTTGCAAAGGCAAAGTGATCAGAGCGGTAATAGATACCCGCAGCAGGACGAGGATCCCCGGCTATAGTGCGGTTTTGCTTCTTCGCTGCATCACTAAGAAAGTTATCAAGTTCTGACTGCCCTAATCCATAGACAGAGACATCACTACTTCGACCATTCACCCCTAAAGCATCCATATTAATATTTGCAACTGTCTTAGCCGCTGGAATAATAGGATTAGCCGCATAAAACTTAGAACCTAACAACCCTTGTTCTTCTGCAGTTACTGCCATGATGGTAATGGAACGCGCTGGTGCAACAGGCAATTTAGCAAAGGCTTCAGCGACTTCAATAAGTGCCCCAGTACCCGATGCATTATCGACAGCGCCATTATAAATTTGGTCGCCAATTAAGCTGGTATCTTTGCCTAAATGATCCCAATGTGCGGTATATAAAATATGCTCATCAGGCTTAACGCTTCCAGGTAAAGTGGCGATAAAGTTATAAGACACTGATTCTTTCACGGTGTTATTTACGGTAACAGAGGCTGTTAAGTCACCCATATCAAGATGATAACTTCCCTTGGCAGCCTCAACTTTAGCCTGTTCGAAGTTGACACCGGCTTGAGTAAATAATTCTTTGGCAACATCGCTATTTATCCAACCTTCAACCGCAACACGGTCTTTATTTTTGTCTTCACGCACAAAGCCAAATTGAGGACCAGACCACGAGTGTTCTACTACCGACCAATCGTATGATGCCGGAGCGGTTTCATGAATGATGATCGCACCTTCAGCACCTTGTCGGCTAGCTTCTTCATATTTATAGGTCCAGCGCCCGTAATAGGTCATCGCATTACCGTTGAAAAGTTTAGCGTCTTGAGTTGCAAAACCCGGATCATTAACTAAAATAACAACGGTTTTACCTTTAACATCTAAATCTTGGTAATCATTCCAGTTGTACTCTGGCGCGTTAATACCGTAACCAACAAAGACTAATTCTGAGTCTTTAAGTTGTTCAAGGTTACTTATGCGAGCAGAGCCCATTACCATATCCGTTCCGTATTGATAGTCTTTATCACCAATTGACAATGTCATGTCTGGTGATGCCTCAATTGATACCATAGGTACAGCCTGCAGGAAACTATTACCATTGCCTGGCTTAAAACCGATTGCCGTTAATTGTTTAGTTAAGTAATCAAGCGTAAGCGCTTCACCTTTACTTGACGGTGCGCGCCCTTCAAACTCATCTGAAGCAAGTACTTTGATATGCTCAATAAGTTGTTCTTTGTTAATGCTTTGATAACTCGCCGCAACATCTACTTCGGTATTTTTTGAAACATTACTTTCTTTGCCACAGCCACTTACCAGCGCTAAAGTAAATAAGGTTAAACCTATTTTATTTTTCATTTTTTATACTTTTATTAAGAATGACACTTGGATTATAAACGAGTATTGGCGGCGTTTGATAGACTTAGTTGAAAAGTTATAGTCAGCAAAGAGTTAACTAGTTAATAAAGTATTAAGTCAGTAAATAAACGCATAGTATAAGCAAGGTCATCATATGAATAATCTTAAAATGATGACCTTGTGTACAAGCGCATAATGTTTGAGATTACCAATCACTAAATGAGATTGGCTTCTAATGATCATTTTTGCCACTTTTGAGACATTAGCACTAATGCGATAAAACTGAATTCGGATTAGTATTAATAACACTCCATTAATAGCCAATTGCTATTTGTCATGCTTAGATGTCTTTTTATTTTTTTATCAGAAAATAATAATGAGAAGTCGCCGTAATAGCCCAAACTTAAAATCAATTTAACTATTATTTAAACAAAACCTAACGCATAAATTAACCGGTAGTTGTGTTTCACTGAAGAGTATCCGTAACATGATAGAAATAATGCATTAAAAATTATATGAAGGCTAATGTCAGGAAGGTACAAAGCCGAACTAATATTGAAACTAAAAAGCAGTCTATAGAAGACTGCTTATAGCCCAAACTCTCAGCTTACAATTTTTATGCAACGCTATGTAAATTCAAAGGTAGTTTGACACTAAACTTATTACAGATTTAAATCTACAGAGCACTTTTTCGTTGATATTTCCAAATTACGCAAGTTCAAAATAGTTTTCACACAGCCTGAGCCAAAAGCTGACATTAACTTTTGAGTTACTAACGGCTGTTCAGAGCCTATTGCGGTCCTTCTAATTTAAATGCTTTTGTTTATTTGTACCCAAAATCTTACTAAATATTTAGCATCCGATTACGTACACAATCTCAAAAGCGGACATTAGAATCATCTAAGGTCCAGATAAAGTAGAGTTGTTAAATCTAAGGCGCTAATGAGATAGTGCTAACCGTCACTATTGCCACAAAGACGACCTAATTTAGATTTGAATTTATCACAATAACTAGTCCGCTTTGTACCAATATAGTCATTCAATAATAAGCTGGTAACGCTAACTTTATGCGAATAGTTTGTGTTCTATTAAACCTTTATTTTCACTTAATTGTGCCCAAAAATAGAAAGTCGTCTATTTGTATTTAAGTAAGCAATTCTCATTTATAATATTTTTATGGCGATATAATATAAAAATGCAGCCAAGGATGAAAATAAAGTATGTCGGTGGTTCAGGAACAGTAATAAGCTCAGCATTATCAATTATTTTCGCTTTCCCTTCTCCTTTAGTATTCCATACATATAAGTTTTGACTAAAATCACCATTTACTAAGTTAGTAAATTTAATATTATCAAGCAGTAAGTTAGAGCCAGAGACAATGTCGTCAAATTTAAATTGAAGATTTAATAAATCACCGGGGTTTAAATCTAAGTCCAACCAGATTTCTTCATAATTCCAGCCGTTTGACGCCGTATCACCGTCTATAGAAAAAATAGTTTCTCCATTAGCAAATACATCAAAAACTCCTTTTTCATCTTCAAAAAGGTAGTCGAATGACAGAAAAGCAGAATCCTCCCATGCAAAATACTGATCTATGCTTACGGGGCTTCCTGTAATAAGGTTAAGTGTTTCATTTTCAAAGTCAGAAGACCCCTGAATGAATAAAGAGTCATTATTCAGAGAAAAGTTCATCGAACCTGAATGAGAACTTGTGAACCAGTTACTTGTAAAACTAGATTCAAAGTCTAAACCTAATAAACCAGATGTTGAGAAATTTGCATCATCAAACACTTGAGTATAATCAAAAGGTAGGGAGGTTTGAGACAATGGATTAAGTACCATTCCATTATCCACAAGAAGTTGAATTTGTTCTAATAATTCAGAAAAATCAAGACCATTTCCCGCGGTGTAGCCTTCAGCTTCCAACATTTCTTTCGCTTCTTTAGATAAGACAACTGTAAACTCACCAGTGCCATAATTATAAATAGTATTAAACTCGATATTTTTGATAGAACCCTCTGGTGAAGAACCAGAAATCACTCCACTCTCCTCCTCAATATTTCCAGTAAATTCATAACCTCTATTTATAAAAGTAGATGTCGCTATTAATTTCTCTAACGCCGATACAACTAGATTGGGCAATTCTAGTGGGGCTAAATTAATTGCGAGTGTAGGTATATTTAACTTTAATGTTTGATTTATTGTTAACAATGTTTCTGTTATTACGGTATAAATTGTACTTCTATTAATAAAACTAGCTCCTATATTACCTATTAAAACTAATAGCTCTGCATTTGTTTGGTTACTCGCATACTTTAAAATATTTAATCCGGCTTCTGCAGTGTTATATCGTCCTTTCGCATCTTGAAAGAAGTCTTCTAAAATTAAAGCGCTTTCAATTGATTTTGAATGCTCGCTTTTCATATCTTGATACATATTATAGCTAGCAGTGTAAATTTGCGATTCACTAACTGCTGCGGCATAAGCTGTTGCAATTTGTACTTCTCTGACGGTTGAAAAATCATTGGAAATAATCGTGGAGGCTACAGTGTCAGCAAAAGATTTTAGGCCATCTCCTATGCCGTCAAGCACGACAGAATTTACATCAAGAATTAATGATGCATTTATATTGATTTGTTTTAGTGTCTCTGAAATTTTATTATCATGAACAATACTTTCTTGAACATCAATTTTTAATGCTTCTAAAGTGTCTGGGGATTCTAAGCTTAAGTTGCTACTCATCACTTTATTGTATGATTGAAGGCCAACATAAAGTTCTGTTGCTAACTGTACATTTTCTACTAATACATTATTTTCTTTATCTAATGCAGAAAAATCTTGAGGGTTATTTACATTTGTTAATGTGTACTCCTTACCTTCATAACTTAACGTAATAAAACTATTTGCAACAGAGTCAATCGTAAAAAGCATTAAAATGCAGAACAAAAATCCCTTTATCATTATATAAATCCATTTTAACCGAAAACAATCAATATACAAATATTGCACCAAGTATCATAACCACCTAATAAACAATGTATTTTCATATTTAGCATTATCAACAATAATAAAGATGTAAAAGAACCTGACATTAGTTTTCTTGTTAATAAAAGAGTGGACTTGGTTTAAAATGGTTCGGGTTTCACTAATTTAGTCTGCTCCTTTCACCAAAAAAATGCTCCCATGATTTGCCGTCTCTAGTGAGGATGTATGGCAAAAGTTAACGTTCTGAGATGAAATCTCACTACCTGTAATTAACTTGGAAGCGGACGTTAGTTATAACGATGTTGTAGCTTCCGCTTTGCGCACTTACTTGTCGTTAGGATATCTTTTGAAATAGCCATTTTTTAAAGCAAAACTAAAAATTTATACAACGGACTACTCTAAGGTCAGTAGCTGCTACAAAAGAGACCTTTCCTAACACCCTAAATCAGCAGCCAAAAGGTCTTCTCTGATACGAATATAGTTAACATCAATAGTTTCTTAGGTTGTTTTAGACATCACATAAACAGAGGTTTACCTTTATTCTGACAGGCAACTAAGCCACCATTGCAGACACTCGACAGGAATAATATTATAGTTAAAATCATGAATTAGGCTCAAGTAGTGTTAATTCTTTAGAGGTAATCGTCAGAAGTCTTTATTCATATGGCATAACAAAGGATTACTAATCCTATGCTGCTACTTTAAGTGGAAACAACCTAAACTACCAATCATCAGAAACAAAAAAACACTGATTACTACAACCAGTGTTTTCTAGAATCGAATCTTAAAAAACTATATTAAGATTGTTTCTTAAATCGACGTGATGCTAATCCAATTAAACCTAAAGCAAATATAGCCAATGTAGTAGGTTCTGGAACACTTGTAGAAGATGCTGTATATAATACCGCAGTATTACTCAATGCTAGGATTTCAGCACTATTATTTGAACGGAAATGCTGATGGCCTTCAGAACCATCATAGTTCTCAATTCCTACCGTAGAATAAGAACCATCTCCCATTACAGCGCCAAACTGAATTTCTATGTTGTTGCTCATTTCATGTAAAATAATTTCAAAGGTATTACTTCCACCACTTCCAAAATGAGGAGCATTATAAAAACCAAAAACAAACTCCTGGCTACCCGCTACGCCCATTGTTTGATAGTATAAGTTACCACCATTTAAATCATTCCAAAACCCAGCCACTATACCGTTAACAGAGTCATTTGAAGGAATTGTTCCGCCGCTACAACATCCACTACTACTCGCTGAACCGCCAAGATAGATAAATCCGTTTGAAGAAGCATTAATTGAATTTTGTAAAATATCGTAGAAATTAAAATCAAATCCTATAGCAATATCACTTGAAACTTGGTCATCACCTAAAAAGACTTCAGTACCTGTAGAAGAAATATTTCTTAGGTCAGAGCTTACGGCACTAGACGAATAAATTATTCCAGCATTTGCTAAACTACAAACCGATAAGATAATAGCTGCAGAAGCTAGCTTTAAGAATTTAAATTTCATTTGATATTCCTTTCACTTTTTGAATGTTAATTTTAAGACGTTATCATAAAATTATATTAGTTCGACATATCCCCTTACAAAGCACAAAGCGAGCCACACTTTAAATTCCCTTACATTTCAATAAAATAAGTTTTAACGTGGGTTTTAAAATAATGGTGTTGTATAAAAACCTGACACATCAGCCTGCTGAATTAACTGAAAAATCCTTATAGACATAAATTTAGATTGGGTTTAGTACAAAATTGTCAATACGTTATTGAATTCACATACAGCTGTAGATAAATCTTCACATATTCATTTTAAATTACATGAAACACATATTTAAGTAGTGTAATAGATTAAAACTTTCTGGTGCTAATTATTGTAATCCATTACATCAACTACGAGAGAAACCAGTAAAGTAGTCACATACTATCCACCGAGCAACTGACTTGTAATCAGTTAGTATGATATATCATCCGTTCATATCAATATAAACTCAAGTTGTTGATTTTATATTATAAATCCAACTACCATAGATTAATTGATTTCGAATAAAGCAAGGGGCAAAGCTTAATAGATGCGTACTAACGGAGTTTTGTCCGTTGCTAGTGAATTGGAAATCCACAGTCGGCTCTGAGCTTAAACTTGCCCTACAAGTGAGCAGTAATTTTGGCTAATATTGCCCTAAATATGCTCCTGAATTTGTAAAGGCTTAATGTCCGCAATTGGCTAATCAGTGACCTTAAGAACAAACCAGAGTTAATGTCAGGAATGCGCCTTGAGTTCAAATGGTCAATGCAATGCTATCCTTAAACAAAGGAGCGCAGCTATGAAAAGAAGAACTCGTATTATCTATACTGCTCAGCAAAGAGCATTAATGTGGGAAAAATACCAACAAGG